>CALWVZ010000031.1 GCA_944385125.1 uncultured Oscillospiraceae bacterium | reverse complement strand
AAGGTGTACCGTCAGCAGGGCGTTGACATCAATGATAAGCACATTGAAGTCATAGTCCGCCAGATGATGCGCAAGGTCCGGGTGGAAGAGGCCGGCAGCACCGACCTGCTCTCCGGCGCCACCGTGGATATATCTGCCGTGAAGGAGGCCAACCACCAGGTAGATCTGCGCATAGCCGCCGGGGAAGAGGGGCTGAGCCACGCCACTTACACCCAGCTGCTCATGGGCATCACCAAGGCCTCTCTGGCCACCGAGAGCTTCCTGTCCGCCGCCTCCTTCCAGGAGACCACCAAGGTCCTCACCGATGCCGCCATCAAGGGCAAGGTGGACCACCTGGTGGGCCTGAAGGAGAACGTCATCATAGGCAAGCTCATCCCCGCCGGTACCGGCCTGACCATGTACAGGGACTTCGAGGAGCATACCGACGAGTCCATCGCCGAGTCCGCCGAGGAGTATGTGGACCTGTCCGCTCTGGTCAGCAAGACCAACGCACTTTGATAAAATGCCAAAAAAGGATACCGCCATGCCCGGCGGTATCCTTTTTCAAGCGGAGGAACCCAAAATAATTTCTCAATTTCTCCAACAAAAATTCTTGACTATTTTTGTTAATTATGCTAAAATTTCACCTTGTGTGGGCCAAGCACGCCCTGAGGCTGCCGGCCCGGCACAAAGAGCCCGGAAAGCCCTGAGTTTTACAGGATTTTTTGGGAAAAAAGCTTTCAGGAAAGGAGGAAAACAATGCCCACTTTTAACCAGCTGGTAAGGAAAGGCAGAGAGAAAGTCACCTACAAGTCCACGTCTCCTGCAATGCAGAAGGGCCTGAACACCCTGAAGAACAAGGAGACCGACCTGTCCGCTCCTCAGAAGAGAGGCGTCTGCACCGCAGTGCGTACTTCTACTCCTAAGAAGCCTAACTCCGCTCTGCGTAAGATCGCCCGTGTGCGTCTGACCAACGGTTACGAAGTCACTGCTTACATCCCCGGTATTGGCCACAACCTGCAGGAGCACTCTGTGGTTATGATCCGCGGCGGCCGTGTCAAGGACCTTCCCGGTGTCCGTTACCACATCATCCGTGGTACTCTGGATGCTCAGGGCGTCAACGGTCGTATGCAGGCTCGTTCCAAGTACGGCGCCAAGAAGCCCAAGGCTGCAAAGAAGAAGTAATCTCAACTTCAGCGGCAAATTTCTGCCCTGTCGTTTATCTATATAAAATATGTGGATAGACCTCGGGGCGCTGCGGATGCAATAATGCGTTCGAGTACCTGTGATACCATTTTTTAATGAAGGAGGGAAGAACGTGCCCAGAAGAGGTAATGTTCCCAAAAGAGAAATTTTGCCTGATCCTATGTACAACAGCGTCCTGGTGACCAAGCTCATCAACGGTGTTATGCTGGACGGCAAGAAGGGTGTTGCTCAGAAGGTGGTGTATGATGCCTTTGACATCATCAAGGAGAAGTCCGGCAAGGAGCCCCTTGACGCTTTCACCGAGGCTATGAACAACATCATGCCCGCTCTGGAGGTAAAGGCCCGCCGTGTTGGTGGTGCGACCTATCAGGTCCCCATCGAAGTACGGCCTGCCCGCCGCCAGACCCTGGCACTGCGCTGGCTTGTGGATTACTCCCGTAAGCGCAGCGAAAAGACCATGAAAGAGCGCCTTGCAGGCGAGATCATGGATGCCTGCAACAACCTTGGCGCCGCCGTAAAGAAGCGCGAGGATATGCACAAGAACGCCGAGGCCAACAAGGCCTTTGCACACTTCCGTTGGTAATCCTGTCAGGAGAATCAGATGCCCAGACAATATTCACTTGAGAGAACCAGAAATATCGGTATCATGGCTCACATTGATGCCGGTAAGACAACGACTACCGAGCGTATCCTTTTTTACACCGGCGTCAATTATAAGATAGGTGAGACCCACGAGGGTACCGCCACCATGGACTGGATGGAGCAGGAGCAGGAGCGTGGTATAACCATCACCTCCGCCGCCACCACCTGTTTCTGGCGTGATACCCGTATAAACATCATAGACACTCCGGGCCACGTGGACTTTACCGTTGAAGTGGAGCGTTCCCTGCGTGTGCTGGACGGCAGCGTGACCGTTCTGTGCGCAAAGGGCGGCGTGGAGCCCCAGTCCGAAACCGTGTGGAGACAGGCCGACCACTACCATGTTCCCCGCATGATTTACGTCAACAAGATGGATATCATGGGCGCAGATTTTTATAATGTGCTGAACATGGTCCATGAGCGGCTCAAGTGCAACGCCGTCCCCATCCAGCTGCCCATAGGCAAGGAAGACAGCTTCCGCGGCATGGTGGACTTGGTGGATATGAATGCCCGTGTGTTCTATGACGATTTGGGCAAGGACATGCGTACCGAGGAGATACCCGAGGATATGCGTGAGCTGGCTGCCCAGTATCGTGACAAACTGCTGGAGGCCGTTTCCGACTTTGACGAGGAGATCATGGAGCTGTATCTTGAAGGCGAGGATGTCCCCGCCGACAAGATCAAAGCCGCCATCAGAAAGGCCACCGTGGCCGTGAAGATGGTCCCCGTGGTCTGCGGTACCTCCTACAAGAACAAGGGCGTGCAGAAGCTGCTGGATGCCATTGTGGACTATATGCCTTCCCCCTTGGACGTTCCCGCTGTGGAGGGAACCAATCCCAAGACCGATGAGCTGGAGACCAGAGCTGCCGATGACGACGCTCCTTTCTCCGCCCTGGCCTTCAAGATCATGACCGACCCCTATGTGGGCAAGCTGGCCTTCTTCCGCGTGTACTCAGGTACCCTGGAAACAGGCAAGACCGTCATGAACTCCACCAAGGGCACAAGAGAGCGTGTGGGCCGCATCCTGCAAATGCATGCAAACCACAGAGAGGACCTGACCCAGGTCTGGTCCGGCGATATAGCCGCCGCCGTTGGCCTTAAGAATACCACTACCGGCGATACCCTCTGTGATGAGAAGAACCAGATAATCCTGGAGTCCATGGAATTCCCAGACCCGGTCATCCGTGTGGCCATAGAGCCCAAGACCAAGGCCGGTCAGGAAAAGATGGCAATCGCTCTGGCCAAGCTTGCTGAGGAAGACCCCACCTTCAAGACCTATACGGACGAGGAAACAGGTCAGACTATAATAGCCGGTATGGGCGAGCTCCATCTGGAGATCATTGTGGACCGTCTGCTGCGTGAGTTCAAGGTTGAGGCCAATGTGGGCAAGCCCCAAGTCTCCTATAAGGAGACTGTGCGGCGTGCCGCAACGGTGGATACCAGATACTCCCGCCAGACCGGCGGTAAGGGACAGTTTGCCCACGTCAAGCTTACCATTGAGCCCAATGAGCCCGGCAAGGGTTATGAGTTCATAAATAAGGTGACCGGCGGCGCTATCCCCAAGGAGTTTATACCCTGTGTGGACCAGGGCATTCAGGGAGCAATGCTCTCCGGCGTCCTGGCAGGCTACCAGGTGGTGGACATCAAAGCCACTTTGCTGGACGGCTCCTTCCACGAGGTGGACTCCTCCGAAATGGCCTTCAAGATCTGCGGTTCCATGGCCTTTAAAGAGGCCTGCCAGAAGGCAGATCCCGTGCTGCTTGAGCCTATAATGAAGGTGGTCGTCACTGCGCCTGATGATTATATGGGCGACGTTATGGGCGATATAAACGCACGTCGTGGCCAGATAGTAGGCACCGACATCAGAAGCGGCACTGCCATCATCGAGAGCAATGTGCCTCTTTCCACCATGTTTGGTTACGCAACCGACCTGCGCAGCAAGACCCAGGGCAGGGCTACCTATTCCATGGAGCCCAGCCACTTTGTGGAGCTGCCCAAGAATCTGCAGGAAGCCCTGGTGAACAATCGCTCGGGTTCCAATAGATAAGCTAAAAATTATTCACACTAATTATTAGGAGGATATTCTAATGGCAAAACAGATGTTCAACAGAAGCAAGCCCCATGTAAACATCGGCACCATCGGTCATATCGACCATGGCAAGACCACCCTGACCGCCGCCATCACCAAGTACCTGGCTCTCCAGGGCAAGGCTGAGTACACCGACTACTCTTCCATCGACAAGGCTCCTGAAGAGAGAGAGCGTGGTATCACCATCAACACCGCTCACGTTGAGTACGAGACCGAGAAGCGTCACTACGCTCACGTGGACTGCCCGGGCCACGCCGACTATATCAAGAACATGATCACCGGCGCTGCTCAGATGGACGGCGCTATCCTGGTCATCGCCGCCTCCGACGGCCCCATGGCTCAGACCCGCGAGCACCTGCTGCTGGCCCGTCAGGTTAACGTGCCTTCCGTTCTGGTCTTCCTGAACAAGTGCGACCAGGTGGACGATGAGGAGCTGCTGGAGCTGGTTGAGATGGAAGTTTGCGAGCTGCTGGACTTCTACGGCTTCCCTGGCGACGACACCCCCATCATCCGCGGCAGCGCTCTGAACGCTCTGGTCTGCGAGTCCAACGACCCCAACGCCCCCGAGTACGCCTGCATCAAGGAGCTCATGGACGCTGTTGACAGCTGGATCCCCACTCCCGACCGCAAGGCCGATCAGCCCTTCCTTATGCCCATCGAGGACGTGTTCACCATCTCCGGCCGCGGCACTGTCGTTACCGGTCGTGTTGAGCGTGGCCGCGTCAAGGTCGGCGACAAGGTGGAGATCGTTGGTCTGAAGGACGAGTCCACCGAGACCACCGTTACCGGCACCGAGATGTTCCACAAGACCTTGGAGTACGCCGAGGCCGGCGACAACGTGGGCTGCCTGCTCCGTGGTATTGACAAGAAGGCTGTTGAGCGTGGCCAGGTCCTGGCTGCTCCCAAGACCATCCACCCCCACACCAAGTTCAAGGGCCAGGTCTACGTCCTGTCCAAGGACGAGGGCGGCCGTCACACCCCCTTCTTCAACAACTACCGTCCCCAGTTCTACTTCCGTACCACTGACGTTACCGGCGTCATCACCCTTCCCGAAGGCGTTGAGATGTGCATGCCCGGCGACAACGTGGATATGGATGTCGAGCTGATCACCCCCATCGCTATCGAAGTGGGTCTTCGCTTCGCTATCCGTGAGGGCGGCCGTACCGTCGGTTCCGGTGTTGTTATCGCCATCAACGAGTAATTATTTCTGAAAACCAAGATTTTCAAGGCGCTGCGGTTTTTCGCAGCGCCTTTTTTCTGCGCATCTCATTTTTCCGGGGAAACAATCGGCTTTTAAAGGCGTCTATATCTTGAAAGAGCCTGGCGGTGCGGCCGCAGATATTGCAACTCTGTCATAATCAACAAGACACAAGAGGAAAATTTATTATATTTTTCTAAACAAATTAATTTCTGACTTGAGTTTAAAATACAATTATGATAGAATAACTCAGTATTTTGGAGTGTTGTGTCCAGGATATCTCAAAAATCTTGCTTTGAAGGTGCTAATGTGAGTAACACTGTCATTGAATATGAAATGAGTCCAGAAGAAAAGGAAGCGGCTGCCGAGAAGAAGGCGAAGAGAGCAAAGCGCAGGAAAACAGCCAGGATCTTCGACCGCATTGCAGGCTTCATAATTGCCACGGTAGTGGTAGTGGGCTGTGCCTTGCTGGGGCTGCTTTACGTCATTGAGAAGGGGCCTTCCCCGTCTCTGAGGGATACTTTTGTAAATACTATGGATGAGACCCGCCGTTTCAAGTTTGTGCCCTCTATATTTCTCACTGACAGCGAGCTGGAGCAGATCAGGATCTCCGCAAAAATGGACCAGGATATCGTCACAGATACCTCCCTTATAAACATTGCTGCGGACGACTCTGAAGAAGCGGCACAGGCGGCCTCCTCTCTGGAGGAGATGGGCCTGGTGGATGACGACGGAGACGGCGTTATTTTTAAAGAGATCCAGCATGGGAACTCCGAGGGCTATATGCTCATCGTCCTTGACCCCACCAGGGTCTTTGTAGCCATGCCCGATGTGTATGGCGGCAGCGGCATGACTCTGGAGCAGTTTGCAGAAAAGTATGATGCTCTTGGCGGCATCAATGCCGGCGGCTTCAAGGACGACCAGGGCGGCGGCAGCGGCGGCTTCCCCCAGGGACTCACCATAGTGGACGGCCACTGCTATAACGACGAGTTCGGCGTGACCGAAGGTTCCGCCGGCTTTGACAGCAAGGGCATACTCCACGTGGGTTACTATACATATGAAGACTGCCAGAAGAACGATATAATAAACGTGGTCTCCTTCGGGCCCATTCTCATCTCCAACGGCGTGCCCACCCCTGAGGAGTACCTGGTCAGCGGCACCAACCCCAGGACCGCAATAGGCCAGAGGGCCGACGGTGCAGTCATTATGCTGGTCATGGACGGGCGCCAGATACACAGTATGGGCGTCACCTACAGCGACCTGGTGGATATAATGATGGATTACGGTGCGGTGAACGCCTGCAATATGGACGGCGGCTCGTCTACCGCAATGTATTACAACGGCGAGTACGTAAACAGCATATCCTCCTCCAACGGCCAGTGCCGGGCCCTGCCCAACGCCTTTATGTTCAAGTAAAAGGGGAAAGTATAATGGCCAGAAAGAAGAAAAAAAACAGCGGCAGGAAGACCTATTTCATCTGCCTTGGAATATATGTAATATTACTTGTAGTCGCCTCCTGCTTCGGCTTGAATATCGTGTGGCAGTATGCCGATGAGTATGAAAGCTCCAGAGTTCAGAACGTGGTGGAGGAGTATGTGAACCACCTGAGCGAAAACCTGTGGGACGACAGCATAGCCGAGACCATAGCCAATATGCCCCATGAGGTGCAGAGCGACGAGGAGTGCGCCGAGTATGTAAAAGAGATGCTCAGCAGCGGTATCACCTTCCGCCGCAGCTCCAGCAGCGAGGGCGGCACTGTGGTCAATTACGAGCTTATCTGCAACGGCAATGTCTTCGGCAAGATCGGCCTGGTGGAGGACGAGAGCTACGCCGACCAGGTGCGCTTTGGAATGCTGCCCTGGAAGGTGCTCAGCGAGGAGTTCGACTTCAACGCCCTCTACACCTCCGTCACCGTGACTGTGCCCCAGTCCTACGAGGTATATCTCAACGACGTGAAGCTGGGAGCTGAGTATATCGTTGAAGAGGGCATCAAGTACGACGTCCTGGAGGAGTATTACGACCAGTTTGAGGGCCTGCCCACAAAGGTGACCTATGAGTTCGACAACATCATCGGCACCGTTGATACAAAGATACTGGACGACAATGGGGACGTATTCGTCATTGACGAGACTAAGGACGACTCTCAGTTTATCAAGGACTGCTCTCAGGAGGAGCTGACAAAACTCAGCGACTTTATGGCAAAGTTCCTTGATCGATATTTCCGCTTTATCACTGGTGTGGGAGGAGCCTATGGTACCTACGATCAGCTGGCTGTCTATCTGGAGCTGGGCGGCGAGCTTGATGAGATCTGCAAGTCTGCTATGAGCACAGACAGCTTTAATTATGCCCATACCACCTCCGTACGGGTGGACTCCACTACTCTCAACGGGGCAGTGTTCCTGGGTGACGGCTACTATCTGGTGGATGTATCTGCCAGCACTACCGTGACCTATCCCGGCAAGAGCGATACCGGGGAGGTAAGCAACGACCAGAGCATGAAGATCATCGTTAAAGAAACCGCCGGGGAGATAAGGGCCGTTTCCCTTGAAAAATACGCCTGATAAGAAAAACAGAAGGAGCCTGAATTTGGCTTTATGAATGATGATAAGCTTTGCCAAAATGAGCTGGCCATCGTCTTGCCCTCCCTGGACCCGGATAAAAAATTTACCGGCGTGGTGGACGGACTGCTGGGAGCTGGGTTTCAGCAAATAGTAATAGTAGACGACGGCAGCGATGAAGAGCATAAGCGGTTCTTTCAGCAGGCGGCTCTTCACCCGCAGTGTCATATTCTGACCCATGAGGTGAACCTGGGTAAGGGCAAGGCCCTGAAGGACGCCTTTGCCTATGTCCTGGAAGAGCTGCCTGATGTAAAAGGCGTGATCACCATAGATGGAGACGGACAGCACCTGCTGCCGGATATAATAGCCTGCGGTGAGAAGATGCTGGAGCTTGAGGATAAGGTGGTGCTGGGCTGCCGGGACTTCAACAAGCCGGGCATCCCTCCCCGCAGCGTGGCGGGAAACAAGACCACCTCCAGGCTTTTCCGCATCTGCTACGGCATAAAGCTCTCCGACACACAGACAGGGCTCAGGGCAATACCCAGACAGTACCTGGAACGCTTCTGCAAAATAGAGGGGGAGCGTTTCGAGTATGAGACCAACATGCTCCTCCAGATGAAGCGTATGGGCATAGGCTTTGCCGAGCAGCCCATAGAGACGGTCTACGACCCGGAGGATTATGGCTCCCATTACAATGCTCTCAAGGACTCCTGGCGCATATTCAAGATAATGTTCAAGTTCCTTCTCAGCTCCGCCAGCTCCCTGCTGGTGGATATGGGCCTGTTCTACTTGGTGATGCGCTTTTTTGCGCCAAGCCTCGGCAGCTATGCTGAGCTTGTAGCTACTGCCGCCGCCAGGGCCTGCTCATCCTTTATGAATTTCAATGCAAATAACAGCGTTGTCTTTCATAACAACGGCAGCTACAGGCGTTCTCTCCTCAGGTATTACTGCCTGTGTATTCCCCAGATGCTGGTCTCAGCCGGGCTTGTCACGCTGATCAACGGTCTATTGGGGAATACAGCTCCCTTTATAGCCACCCTGATAAAGCTGGTGGTGGACACCGTGCTTTTCTTCATCAGCTACACGATCCAGCGGGAATGGGTCTTTGCTGAGAAAAAATAAAAGCATTATAAAAGAAAAAGGTTCATATAGAAGGGCCCGTCGCAGATTTTCTCAATTCTGCGACGGGCCCTTCATTTTCAAATATCCTCCTTTGAAAAGGGACGGAAACTCAGGCTTTCTTGCGCTCCACTGCCAGCGTGCAGGTCACGGCGCCCAGTAGAGCCACTGCCGCCGCTATAAGCAAGGTGCTCTTTACGGAGAGGATATCCAGCAGAGAGCCGCCGATAAAGTTGGCAAAAACGGCTCCCAGAGTCATCATTCCGTTGGCCAGGGCCTGACCCTTTGCGGAGTCCCTGTGGTCCACCACCAGGTTCACATATTGCACCATTGAGGGGATCATAAGGGCAAAGGACAGAGCCTGGAACAAATTGGCGGCGTATAGGCCAAAGATACTGCCTGCTGCGGCCAGGGCCACGGCCTTGGCAGTGAAGGCAAAGGCAGCGAAGCGCATCACGCCGGAGCAGCGGAAACGGCTGGTAAGCTTGGTGTACAGGAGCATCACGGGGATCTCCATCATGGCTTTGAAGGCGCTTATTCCTCCCAGGTCTCCCTCATCTCCGCCTACGGAACGGGCAATATTTATCATAAAATAGTCCGGGATATTATAGGAAAAGAAAATCAAGGCGATCCCCAGCATAAGCAGGCAGAAACGCCGGTTGCTGCGAATAAAGGCAATAAGTCCCAGCCCCTGGGCCTGGCTGCCTTTGGCGGATCTGCCATCCGGCAGCAGGGCGGCGCACCGATGTCTTATCCGGCAGATATACAGCAGGGGCAGCCCCTGGCCCAGAAGGCAGAAGAGCCCGGCGACAGGCAGCATTGCAGCGCCGAAAAGCAAAGTCAGCTGACCCAGGACCAAGGCCATAAGGGCGTAACATATGGAGCCTATGCCCCTGGCTGGGCTGTAGCTCACCGGGCGGCTCCAATGCGACAGCTCAAAACACAGCTCCGTGTTCAGGGGATTTACCGCAACCACCACAGATATGTAAATGCAGTAGAGCAGGGCCACCAGCAGGGATTTGCCGGGGAGCATAATGAACAGCGCCAGCAGCATCCCCTGGATGGCCAGCAGGGCCCATAGACAGTGGTATATGCTTATCCTTTTAGAGCGGTCCACCACCGAAGCCAGGTTTGGAGAGAGGATGAAACCGGCAATATTGCCCAGGGCCAGGATAAGCCCCAGCTGGGAATTTGAGTAGCCCCGGCTCTGCAAATAGAATGCGGCGTAGCTGTTGGAGACGCAAATGCTCATCCAGTAGCAGCCCTGCAAAATATAGTATGCAATGTTTGTTCTGTATACTTTGTTGTTCATTTTAAATATCCCTTTCCAGCAAGGGAATTATAGCATCATTGCATGTTTTTGTAAATCAGAAAAGGAGCATGGAAAAGAAAAACCGCTCCCCGAAAGGGGAGCGGTGGTATCGGTGTTTGGAGGGGGTATTCCGGCCGGGTTATCAGCCCTGGAGCTCAAGAAATTTGGGCATAACGGAAAACTCAAACTCATCCTTCGGGATGAGACATTCACCGTCCAGGGACCACTCCAGGCCGGGCTCATTGCAGATACTGAGCTTGCTGGCCTGAAAGAACTCTATCATCGGGCAGCTGTAATCCTGGCTTTTAAGGCCCCGGATAGCCATATCCAAATCGCTGATGGATCTGGGCATCTTTATGAGCATGACTTCAAAAATACCGTCGCAGGGGTCAACGATTTTCTTTGGCAGCTCGATAGTGCCTGCAATGGTTGTAGAGTTGCACACTGCGCCGAAAATATAGTCATCCTCGTAGACCTTGCCGCTGGCGTTGATGCTGAGATGGACAGGGCGTATCTTGTAGGCGTCCTTAATGCCGTCCAAGATGTAGGCGGTGTGTCCCAGGACATTTTTAAGATTCTGGTCGGTGGTGTAAGACAGCCAGGAGAAGGCACCAAAAGCGGCCACATAGCTGAAGTATGACTTGTCAAAGCAGCCTATATCAAAGCGTCTTCGGTTACCTTTGGCCACATTGTCGGCTGCCTTGGTGATATCGGTGGCCAGCCCGTGGAAAACGGCAAAGTCGTTGGTGCTGCCGCATGGAATGTAGCCGATGGGCACATGGATATTCTCCCTGGCTATACCAATCAGAGTTTCATTAAGGGTGCCGTCGCCCCCGGTACAGCAGACCAGGTCATAGTCCCGGCTCAAAGCGGCAGACAGCTCGATAGCCTCGCCCCGGCGGGAAGTGACGCAAGTGGTCACCAGATATCCGCCGTCCATCAGACGGCGGATAATATAAGGTATATGCTTCAAAATCTGTTTCTTCCCGGAGACGGGATTGATTATAAGCAGGGCCCTTTTGCTGAAAGGAGACAGAAGATCGGACATTTAGTTTCACCTTGTTCAAGAAAAATGTAATCAGATACCGGCCAGATGGAGAATGAAATAAGTAGAGGGGATGGAGAAAAGAAGACTGTCAGCTCTGTCGAACATACCGCCGTGACCGGGGATAAGGTTGGAAAAGTCCTTGATGCCTATCATCCGCTTCATAAGGGATTCGGCCAGATCGCCTATCTGCCCCAGGGTGGAGGCCACAAGAGAAGTCGCCAGGCAGAGCCAGAGCGGCATGGGATAGGAAGACTTAAAGACCAGATATACCAATGCGCCTGCGGCCATGGAGAAGATGGCGCCGCAGATGCAGCCTTCTATAGTCTTGTTGGGGCTTACTGAGGGAGCCACCTTGTGCTTGCCGAATAGCATGCCGCCGAAAAGGGCAAAGCTGTCGCATATCCAGGTGGCGGCGCAGGCCAGCACCAGGGTCTGGAGCCAGATATCGCTGACGCTGATGCTCATTATGGCTGCAAAGAGCAGACAGGGGTAGCAGAGTCCGGCCAGGGTGAAAAGCGCACCTTTGCCCCCAACCTTTTTGTGGATGACCCCGGAGAACAGGGCCAGATACAGGCAGAAGATAAAAGCTCCCACGTAGACCAGGATGTCCGCTTTGAAGAAGATGCACAGGGTGTGCAGTATGAAGTAGGTGAACATGACCCAGAGAGTGCAGGCGGCGTCCAGTTTTTCCACATTTTTGCTGTACTCATAGGCGCACAGACCGCCGGCGACGGCAAAGAAAATGATGCGGCTTACGGGAGACAGCAGCACGCAGGTGAAAGCGATGACCAGCATGACCACAGCGGAAATAACTCTTTTCTTCAATGCCTATCCTTCTTTCTCTCTGGAAGAAAATTCTTAACTTTTCTTAAAATACCATAAATCTGAAACAAACTCAATAGAGGCGAAAATCTCTTTTCATATTCTTAACATATATTCAAAGCCGCTGCCCGGATACACAGGATATCCGGGCAGCAGAAGTTTTGTCTTGGAGAAGCCGGGACTCAGGCCGGCTCAAAGGACTTGCTCTTCTCCATGCCCTGGGCGTCGTACTCGATATCTTCCATAAGGCTGGGGTCCACCCGGCTGCGCTTTTTTATCACCATCCCCTGGCCCTGGAGGTTAAATACCCATATTTTACTCTGAGGGAAATCCGGGTCCGGCTTCCTGAATACCCCCGTCTCATTGAGACGGCAGAATTTCTCCCGTCCCTCCGGGGTGTCCAGCAGATCGCCCGGCCCGTTATAGAAGAGCTCGTCCTTGGCCGCATCCTTTTTGAACTGCTCCCAGTCCTTGTCATCCACCTTCATTACGTCGTTGGGCTCTATCATCTTTCTTCTCCCGTCCGCCCTGAGGGCTCAAATGTTGTATCAATATAGGGCAAAACCATTGCAGCTGATTCGGCGCTTCCACAGCGTCCCCGTACCTTGAGGCCCGCCATGCCGGGGAATTTTCGTACTATAGGTCTCGCCCCAGCCCGGCAGCGCCGGTAACGATGGCCGTCTCTGATCTGCCCTTGCCGCATAAAAATCGTAGTGTTAGGATACCACATTTCCGGCCTGTTTACAAGGGGAAAAGGCGGGGCCCAATGCTGCGAAGAAAAGCTGGAACAGGGGTAAAAGAGAAGAAGGGAAGGGGAAGAAACAGAAAAACGCCTGCGGGCCAAGGAAAAAGGTCCGCAGGCAGATATGGAGTCTATGTATAAGTTTAAGGGATCATTCGTTGATAAACAGCACTCCCAGGGTCTTTGGGCCGCAGTGAGAGGAGATGGTGCACCCGGCTGTGGCAAAATGAATTTCCTCCACAGGGATGAGCTCCCGCACCAGCTGGGCCAGCTCCTGGATTATCTCCGGCTCTATCTCCCCGGAATTGGTTATGAAAACATGGCCCGGGCGGACCTTCTTGCCGGCCAGACGCTCTTTAATGTACTGCTTGTACACTGAATCAATGGAGCCCCGGTATTTTTTGTATACCCCCAGCTTGCCGTCCTTCATCTCCAGAGCAGGCTTGAGCTTCAGCAGATTTGCGCCCAGAGAGGCCACGGCAGAGCAGCGTCCGCCCTTCCACATGAATTCCAGGGTGTCGAGAACAAAGCTGGTGTCCACTTTTGAACTGAGAGTGCGCAGATGCTCTGCGATCTCCTCGGCGCCCATGCCCTTGTCGCGGCATTCGGCGCCCTCGATAGCCAGCAGGGCAAGGCCGGAGGAGAGCATCTGGGAGTCCACGGGGAAAATGTCCCCCAGATCCTCCGCCGCCAGGCAGGCGTTGGAAAAGGAGCAGGACAGCTCGGAGCTGATATCCAGGTGGACCACCTGATATCCGGCTTTGGTGAACTGGGAGAAAAAGTCGATAAACTGCTGGTACCCCGCAGCGGCGGTCTTGGGCAGCGTACCGTCCTCCCTATAGCGCCGGTACATGGCCTCGGGAGTGAAGCCCTCTCCGTCAAGGAAGGTCTCCTCTCCCAGCTGGATGGTGAGAGGAATGGTCTTGATATTGAAACGCTCCAGCAGCTCCAAGGGCAGGTCGCAGGTACTGTCGGCGGTGATCATTACAGGTTTGTTCAAGCAAGTCATCTCCAATAAAAATATATCACAGCAAATTTTAGCATAGAAACAGAGATTATGCAATGCAGAAAAGCGGGGGAAAAGAAAAAACTCCCCGGGGACCGGGGAGTAAAATTCTTAATTTTTTTTAAATTTAGGCAGTTTGGGCAGAATATCGTGGGAGCAGCCCAGAACCATACCGGCGATAATGAAGAAGCTCAGCTCCCTCATATCCGTGGGGGCCCGCCTGTCGCCGCAGGCAGTAAAGATGACCACCTCGAACATACCGTACAGGAGTATCCCCGTCAGGGGGATGGTGAGGGTCTTCTCCGCCAAACTGATGCGGCTGTCCTTTGTGAAGAAAAGGTGTACCATGCGGATAACAAGCAGCAGACAGAAGGCGGCCGTCAGCAGGAAACCCGGAAGCCCGGTGAGCATGAACACCTCCAGGATAAAGTTATGCATGTGGGTAAAGGGAATGGGAAAAACTATGAAGGTGTTGGGCACAGTCATCAGCTTGTCGGCAAAACTGCCTATAAGGATACGCTTTGGGTCGGTTTTCAGCGTGGGGATAAAAGAGGCATATATCTGCTTGCGCTCGGAGAGATCGGAGATGTCTTCTCTCAGATCCCGGCTGTCGGTAAGGTCCACGCCGGAGCCCTTCTCATGAGCTTCCTCACCGTAGACCTGGGAGATAAGCACTTCGGAAACCTGAGACATGAGGGAGGAGAGCAGATCAAAGCTCTTGAAACTAAGGGGGATAAGAAGTGCGGCGCAAACCAGCACCACAAGGCATTTCTGCCACAGTCTCTTAAGGGAGAGATATCTGAAAGCCAGAAGCACAGAGAGCATGGCCACGCTGCCGGCAGTGACTATTTTTACCGTGCGGGAAAAGCACATGCCGATTGCCAGGTAAAAAAGCAGCCCGGCTATCACTATGGGTATGCGCAGCGCCTTTCTTTTGCAGGCAAAAAACTGGTATACCATCATGCACAGGGCGATATAGAACCAAAGAGACGAGATGGTGCGGTTGGTGTTGAATACATTTAAGTAATGCAGGCTTTCGGGAACTTCAAGGCCAAAGAGCACGCCTTCGGGAGGCAGATATATGTAGGTGTCCAGCAGATTCACAGCTATGGCCAGCAGCCCGGAGCAGAAATAGAAGAGGCCCACAGCCAGGCAGAACCAGTTCATAAAGCGGCGGCGCTGCCGGGAGTCCAGCGCCAGACCTGTGGCCAGCATGGCGGCGCAGAGGAATTTGGCGAGCACCAGGTCGCTCTCCCGTACCATGTACATGTCGGAGTTGAGGATCCGGCTTATCAGCAGCCATAGGGCGTAAAGCCCCACCAGCTTCACCTCTATGGTAAAGCCAAAGCGTTTTACAAAGAAGGCCAGGGCGATCACGCTCACCACCAGGGTCTTGCCGTAAAAGGAGTAAAGGTCGGCCCAGCGTTCAGGGGCTGCGGGACAGACCATAAAAAAGCAAAACACAAGGAAGACAAGGAAGGCATGCCATCTGGGCCAGCGCTCCTCGGCGGAGAGAATGTTTCTATTGTCCATAAGCTTCCTCCTATTTGTGATATCTGGAGCCTTCATTTATCTTGAAGGAGCGGTAGAGCTGCTCTGAGAGCATGACCCGGGCCAGGTGGTGGGGAAAGGTCATGGGCGACATGCTCAGTTTCAGGTCTGCCCGGGCCTTCACCCTGGGGGACAGGCCGTAGGAGCCTCCGATAACAAAGCAGAGTCTGGGCCTGCCGGAGCCCTCCACCCGGGAGACCAGCTCAGCCAGTTCTTCGCTGGACAGTTCCCGGCCCTCGATACACAGCGCAACAAGGTAACAGTCGCCGGGTATGGCGGAGAGGATATCGTCAGCCTCTCTGTCCAGGGCCTTTTCCAGCTCTCTGGGAGAGGGAGAGTCCCCCAGCTTCTGCTCCGACGGCTCCGCCAGCTGGAGCTTGCAGTAGGGCTGCAAACGCTTTATATATTCGTTGAAAGCCTCCATATAGAACTTTTCCCGCATACGGCCAACACAGATGAGCTTTACTGAAAGCATGGAGCAGCCTCCCTTACGGCCAAACTCAATCCGCCCAGGGGCGGAGCGCAGTGGAGCTCCACCGGCAGCCCGGCCAGCTGAGAGCGCACGGCAGACAGAGCCAGCTCCGGCCGGTTGTTCTCCCGGCTCAGGTGACCCAGGACTATCTGCCTTGTGCCGTGCTGACAGAGATACAGGGCAAGCTTTGCGCAGCTCTCGTTGGACAGGTGTCCCCGGTTGGAGAGGATGCGCCGCTTCAGGTATATGGGGTAGTTCCCGTCGGAGAGCATGGCCACGTCGTGGTTTGCCTCTATGAGCACGGTGTCCGCCCCAGTGAGGGCCTCCAGCACCTCCTCCGTCACATGGCCCATGTCAGTGGCCATGGCAAAGCAGCCTCCTCCCTCCACTCTGTAGCCAACGCTCTCGTCGGTATCGTGGGGGGTGTGAAAGGCCCGAACAAGAAAGCCTCCCAGCCCGAAGGGCTGACCTACGGAAATGATGCGCAGGCGGGGCTCTATATCCGGCAGCATGCCCCGCAGCCGGTTGGCAATGGTGTGGGGGGCATATACCGGGATATCCCAGTGCTTGACAAGCATTTTGAGCCCTGAAATATGATCGGAGTGCTCATGGGTGATGAGCACTCCGGAAATGTCGTTAAGCTCAAGGCCAAGCTCGCTCAGGGCCACGGCTATTCTACGCATGGAAATGCCTGCGTCGATAAGGATATGGCTGCCGCCGCTGCTGAGACACAGGCAGTTGCCGCCCGAGCCGCTGGCAAAAATATTCAGCTTCATCAGCAGACGCAGACGATCTTGTCCGAGGAATCGGAGCAGTCGGGCTCGTCGACGCACTCTATATCTGCCCCAAGAGCTTTCAGTTTGCCCACGAAGTTTTCATATCCCCGCTCAATGTAGCGCACGTCTTCCACAACGGTGGTGCCGGTGGCGCACATGCCGGCTATGACCATGGCGGCTCCGGCTCTCAAATCGCAGGCGTGAACGGGTGCTCCGGTGAGGCGCTTGCCGCCCTCAATAACGGCCACACGGCCGTCCACCTGTATCTCTGCGCCCATTTTACGCAGCTCGTTGGTGTATTTAAAGCGGTTGTCGTATACCCCCTCCGTGATGACGGAGGTGCCGTTGGCAAGGCACATGAGCGCACCCATAGGCGGCTGCATGTCCGTGGGGAAGCCGGGGTAGGGCAGGGTCTTGATATTGACCTTCCTGAGGGTGCTGGCGCCTTTCACCAGAACGGAGTCCTCATACTCCTGCACAATGGTGCCGGTCTCCCGGAGCTTTGCGCTGATGCACTCCAGATGGCGGGGGATGACGTTTTTGATTAGCACCTCGCCGCCGGTGGCGGCTGCGGCAACCATATAGGTGCCGGCCTCTATCTGGTCGGGAATAATGGCGTAGCTTCCGCCATGGAGCCTATCCACGCCGTTGACCTTAACGGTGTCGGTGCCTGCGCCTCGGACGTCGGCGCCCATGGAGTTGAGGAAGTTGGCCAGGTCCACGATGTGGGGCTCCCTAGCGGCGTTCTCAATGACGGTGCGGCCCTGGGCCAGGGCGGCGGCCAGAATGATATTCATGGTTGCGCCCACGGAGACCTTGTCCAGATATATTCTTGCTCCGTGGAGCTTGCCGTCTCTGGCGTCGGCATACACAAAACCGTTTTTCACATCCACATCGGCGCCCAGGGCGGTCATGCCCTTTATGTGCTGATCGATGGGGCGGACCCCAAAATTACAGCCGCCGGGCATAGTGGTCTTGGCGCTGCCGAAACGGCCAAGCATGGCTCCGATAAGATAGTAGGAAGCCCTTATCTTGCGCATAAGCTCATAAGGTGCGTCCTGATACCGCACCTTGGTGCAGTCGATCTCAATGGTGGATTTATTCAGGAAGCGGACCTTGGCGCCCAGCTCCTTAAGTATGGTCAGCAGCATGTCGGTGTCGCTGATTTGGGGAATATTCTCTATGTGGCAGACTCCGTCCACCATAAGGGCGGCGGGTATGATAGCCACTGCGGCGTTTTTGGCGCCGCTTATCTCCACTTCGCCGTGGAGGGCTTTGCCGCCGTTGATAATATATTTTTCCAAAATTTGCACCTTCCAATACAGTCGGATGCCGGTTTCCGGCCCTGCCGGATGCAGGGACAGCCGGACTCACCGACTTCAGATTTTAACACATATATAGCCCTTTGGCAACAGTTTTATTCCAAACCCCGCTGCTTCAGCAGCTTTTCAGCCTTCATAAGAGCAATAATGGTTTTGGCATCCTCGATCTGGTTGGACATGACCATGTCCATAAGCTGGTCCATACTGTATTTTTCCACGTTGAGGAATTCCCCCTCGTCCAGATGGCAGCGGCCGGGGTGCAGGCCGAGCGCCAGATAGACATGCAGCTTCTCGCTGGAAAAGCCGGGGGAGGTGTAGAACACGCCCAAATAAATAAGTTCGTCGGCGGTAAAGCCGGTCTCCTCGCTGAGCTCGCGGACAGCGCAGCCGTAATGGTCCTCGCCGTATTCCAGCTTGCCGGCGGGGGTCTCCAGGATCATGTGCCCTGCGGGATACCTGAACTGGCGGACCATATAGCAAAAGCCCTTGTCGTCCACGGGAAGTATGGTCACGCCGCCGGGGTGCTCCACCACCTCTCGCTTGGCGAGACTGCCGTCGTTGAGACGCACCTTGTCCAGATGTACGTCCACGATAATGCCGTGGTATTTGTCCTCTCTGTCCATGCACTCCTCAAAGTATTCCATGGCCATGACCCCCTCGAAGAAATATAATTAAAATGATTTACATAACTTGCATATGAAGTATATCACAGGGCTGGAAAGAATACCAGATTTTTTTAAGTTGGAAAGGCAAAAAAACCATGGGCAAAAATGACGAAAAAAAGGGTATAAAATTGTGAAATGCCGCCGGGGCCGAAGGGACAAGGGAAAAAAGGACCGGGGCTAATTCACAAAAATTACTTTTATTCCAGGCTCAGCTGTGGTATAATCAACAAGCTGTTGCAGGGAGAGGAAGTGAAGGCCATGGCCAAGCAGACCGGCAAAAAGGAAATATGTGCAAACCGTAAGGCCTTTCACGAGTATTTTGTGCTGGAGCGATACGAGGCGGGAATTGAGCTGGCGGGCACGGAGGTGAAGTCCATCCGGGCCGGGCAGGTGAATCTGAAGGATTCCTTCTGCACCGTAAAGGACGGGGAGCTCTTTGTCCGAGGCATGCATATAAGCCCCTATGAGCACGGCAGCATATTCAACAAGGACCCTGTACGGCCCCGCCGCCTGCTGATGCACAAGCGGGAGATAATGAAACTCAACAGCCGCATAATGCAGGACGGGGTGGCCCTGGTGCCTCTGTCCCTGTATTTCAAGGACAGCCGGGTGAAGTTGGAGCTGGGCCTTTGCAAAGGCAAGAAGCTCCACGACAAGAGGGACAGCGAGGCGGACCGGCAGTCCAAACGGGATATCGACAGAATAATGAAGGAGAGAAACTACCGATGAGCAATCCAATAGTCACTTTTGAAATGGAAAACGGCGGCGTCATGAAGGCGGAGCTTTACCCGGACGTGGCGCCCAACACTGTAAACAACTTTATCTCTCTGGTGAAAAAGGGTTTTTACGACGGGCTTATTTTCCACCGTGTCATCCCCGGCTTTATGATCCAGGGCGGGGACCCCAAGGGCAGCGGCGTAGGCGGCCCCGGCTACTGCATCAAGGGCGAGTTCATGGCCAACGGCTTTGCCAACGATCTGAAGCATGAGCGTGGAGTTTTGTCCATGGCCCGCACCATGGCTCCCAATTCTGCCGGCAGCCAGTTCTTTGTGATGCACGAGAACTCCCCCCACCTGGACGGCCAGTATGCCGCCTTCGGCAAGGTCATAGAGGGCATAGAGGTAGTGGATGAGATATGCAAGGTCCGTACCGACTATAACGACCGGCCCCGGATACCCCAGGTGATGAAGAAGGTCACAGTGGAGACCTTCGGCGTTGAGTATCCCGAACCCGTTACTGAGTGAGGGAAACAGAAGAGATTTAATTAGCCTTTAAGCCTCAGAAGCTCTGCGCCGCCCTTCGGCGGCGCAGAGCGGAGAGCCTTGAATCATACTTCATATGGGGATGTAAGGGTTTCGACGGGGGTGTGGAGGCAGGAATAGCGGGCGGATGCGCCTACCATCCATAAAATGGGCAGCTTTATAAATTAAAGAACAACGACAAACCTGTTCTTCTCGCTGCTTAATTAGCGAGCGTCCCACCCGGGAGGACCACGGCCCGGGCTGGGGCGTCGACCAGTGGTGAACGTGAGCAGACAAAGCTTTGAGCCTGCCATGTATAATGAAGCTACCGAACCCGGGAGAGTGACGGCTCCCGCCCGGGGGAGGGAATCCAAATAACCGTCTGCGCCCGGAGAAGTTCCTGCTAAAGCGCTTTCGGACGGGGGTTCAACTCCCCCCATCTCCACCACGTCGGAGCAAGCTGCATATCGCTTGCTCCGACTTTTTATGCCTTTGGCAAAAAAGTCGGAGCGCACTCATTCTGCTGCTCACTTACATGATGACAAGTATGCAATGCAAAAGCAATGCATACTTCGCAAATATAATGATATAGACTAATTGCAATACAAATATATTGCGAGGGAAAACCATGGGCAGATTTCAAATACCGTCCACGCCGCCTACAATTAACAAAACCATTCGATTTCCGAGCGACGTAGTGGAAGAAGTGGAACAGGCGATCCAGGGGAAAAATTGTACTTTTTCTGCCTTTGTGGTTGCCGAAGTCCGTGCGGCCCTGGAGGATATCCGGGAAGCTGGTGCATCCAGTCCTAACCGGCATCCGTAGTGTTGGGACGTATCAAAAAGTGCAGATCCGAATCCAAGGCTTCGGATTTTGTTTACACCGCCCGCACGGCGCCGGAGCAAAGTCCGCTTTGCTTCGGCGCCTTCTTATGTCCTGACAAAACCAACTGCGCTCATCCGGCTGCCATCTGCCGCTCAGCCCTTTTCGTAATGAGCAAACAATGACAATTTACAAAATATTACATTTTATACAAGAAATTAATTGGAAAAATGTATAATTTACCGGGGCTAACTTTGGTAAAAACTTTAAAAGTGGGAAAGAATACAAGTTCTGGTTGACATGGTATTTGCTACAATATATAATTGGTACATGAACCAAGTAACAAAGGAGGGGTAACGTGGCGGTAAGGAGCGATGGAGCTACCACAAGGCAGAAAATATTGGAAGCCACGGTCAAACTCTTCCTGAATAACGGATTCCACCAGACCACCACAAGGGAGATCTGCGCAGAGGCTGGAGTATCTCTCAGCTCCTTCAATAACGCCTATCGCTCTAAGGAGGGCGTCCTGCTGGAGCTGGTGGGTTTCATGTTTCAGGGCCAGTTTGCAAAGGCCCGGCGCATCTCCGGGACCTCCGCCTCGCCGGTTACGGTGTATGCGGTAGAGACGGCTATACAGCTGGCGATGACTGACCTGCGCAGCACGCTGCGGGATATCTATGTGGAAGCATATACGCTCAGCAGCACCTCTGAGCTTATCTATAAAAATACGGCCCAGGAGCTGTATAAAATATTTTCCTGCTACAATCCGACGCTGAGCCTGGGAGATTTCTATGAGCTGGAGATCGCCAGCGGCAGTGTGATGCGAGGATATATGGCCATACCCAGCAACCCCTATTTCCCTCTGGAAAAAAAGATACGCCGTCTGTTGGAAGTCAATTTTGCGATATATAACGTACCGCCCCAGGAGCGGGCGGCGGCCTTTGAATATGTGGAAAAAATGGATATCAGGGCGGCGGCTCTTCAGCTGTTAAAGGGGCTGATGGCCGCCATAGCCGAAAAATTTGGGACCTGCGAGCTCCTGGACGAAAATTGAAACGGGAGCGGGGCCGGCGGTACAGCGGCGGCCCACTGCAGCAGGCGGCGCCGATACCGCAGGAAAGGTGTTGATGATAACGGAGAAGAAAAAACTTCATACAAAGCCCTGGGTCAGGGTCATGGCCGGAGTTTTGGCCTTTGTTCTGATACTCACCCTGATGGGTATCGAGTGGACTTGGGTGGATATCTCCGCAGACACCGATGATGCGGCCCAGGGCTACCTCGCCGGAGAGACGGAGTATGTAAATGCCAGCGAACTTGAGCGCCTCAGGCAACAGATACGGAACCTGCGCCAGCCGATATTGCTGGAGGATTATTACAGCAGGGCCGGGACTGAGATAGCGGCAGAAGATTACGATGAGGCCTTGGAGTACATAGACAAGTGTCTGGAGCTGTATACTTCGGAATATGGCGAGGAGCTGCACGTCGATCTGCTGGTAAAGCGGGGCTGTCTTCTCACCATGCTGGACAGGGGGGCCGAGGCTGTGGAGCCTCTGGAAGCCGCCCTGGAGATAGACCCGGAGCAGGGCGAAGTGTACCTGGTACTGGCCCAGATCTATTCCGGCGCCGGCCAGACCGATGAACTCACCCGGTCTCTGGCCCGTTATGTGGAACTTGAACCTGGGGACGGGGACATGCGTCTGCTGCTGGCCCAGCTCCAGTATGAGGCCGAGGCCTATTCCTCCTCCGGGGATAATGTGCTCCGCCTCCTGGAAGACGGGTGGCCGGAGAGCAGTGAGCTTTCGGAGCTCTGCGCCGGCCTGGGGCTGATATTGACCCAGGCGGGGGACTATGCCAGGGCCCTGAAACTGTTGGACGCAGCGGTGTCCATGTCTGGAAACGCCGGTGAAGAGAGCGGCAGCGGGAACCCTGAGGGGACCGATGCCCAGAGCGCTGTGAATACAGCCGGGGAGCTGGGCCTGCTCCACTATTATCGCGGCCTGTGCAACCTCACCGTGGAAAATTATGAAGCAGCCTCAGAGGACTACAGCCTGGCCATAGATGGGGAGATACTGCTTCAGCTCAGCCATTACGGCCGGGGCGTAGCAGAAATGATGACCCAGGAGCCGGACATTGAACAGGCCCTTAATGACCTGGCCTATGCGGCAGACTACCGGGGAGAGGATTTGGATACGGCGGTGTCCGACCAGGCCCGGGAGCTGTTGGAACTGATAACGGAAGAGTAAACGGAGAAAAAGTTGGAAAGCAAACAAAACCTCAGGTATCTGAGAAATCTACGCAGAAGGAAGTAAACAAAGCTCGGAGTCTAATAGGAAGTTAAACATAGGACGACCAACAGGAGAAGCTTACCCCAACAGTGAGGGAGAACCTAGGAGGCATCCATATGAGAAGTCGAACAAGCAGCGCAGGAATTGTATTGGCCCGGTGGCGGCTTTTGCTTGCCGCTGTGGTGGTTCTTGCGCTTTTGGCCTCTGTCCCCCTCAACGCTTATGCGGAAGACGGGACAGGGGACCTTGCTGCGCCTTCAACCACTGACATAGGCAACCCGCCCACCACCGACGGCAGCGGCACCGAGCCCAGCGACGGCAGCGGCACCGAGCCCAGCGACGGCAGCGGCACTGAGCCCAGCGACGGCAGCGGCACTGAGCCCACCGGCGGCAGCGGCACTGAGCCCACCGACGGCAGCGGCACTGAGCCCAGCGACGGCAGCGGCACCGAGCCCACCGGCGGCAGCGGCACTGAGCCCACCGACGGCAGCGGCACCGAGCCCAGCGACGGCGGCGGCACTGAGCCCAGCGACGGCGGCGGCACTGAGCCCAGCGACGGCAGCGGCACTGAGCCCAGCGACGGCAGCGGCACCGAGCCCAGCGACGGCAGCGGCACTGAGCCCACCACCGGCGGCACTGCCGACGGACAGACCCAGCAGTTGTCAGACAGCGGCAGCACCAGCCAGACGGCCCTGCCGGGAGTCCTGGAGGACAACGGCCAGGTGGAGCAGGAGGAGGACTACTCCGTTCCGGCGGGCAGCGCCACCATGAAGATCAACGGCACCGATGTGGG
>CALWVZ010000030.1 GCA_944385125.1 uncultured Oscillospiraceae bacterium | reverse complement strand
TGGGCTTCTTTAATGAGATCCATAAATTCTGTATCGCCACTCGTACCACGTCGGAGCAAGCTTCATATCGCTTGCTCCGTCTTTTTATGCCTACGGCAAAAAAACGTCATCCGTCCGCTCTCTTGCTCCCCGCTTCCAAATCGCCCCCTGTGCCGGGTATCAATTTTTTTTAGGAGCGGCTCTGGCGGACGCCATATCCTTTGCTGCGACTGCAAAGCTGAAGCCCTTACAGCGGGACTTTAGCTTCATATTCATGCGGCTGCTTCAAGTCCCGCTCTTTTGCCGGATCTGGCGAGGCATATAAAAAGGAATAGTTTTTCCTATGCCGGCCGAAAAAATAATTGCTATGTAATACATAACAATTATTTACAGCAAGAAAATTTGAGAAAATGCTGGAAAAATGTTGCTAAAACAGTGAACACATGCTATATTATACGGGTCAAGTCAGCAATAGACCTTCAAGAGGAAATGTTATGTTAACTGAGCTGCAGTGCCAACTAATTGAAAAGGAACTGACGGAACGCCCGGAGCCAAGAAAGCTGGGGGCCTATCTCTGCCTGAACATGGGGCTGATGCTCTCGGAGGTATGCGCCCTGCGTATGGAAGACTTGGACCTGAGTTCCGGGCAGCTGAATATTGGCAGTATTGCCGTAAAGACCCAGACGGGACAGCAGCTGATAGAAGCGGACATGCCCCGAAGCTTGCCGATGCCCCCCCATGTGCGCCGCTTCCTGGCGGGCTGCCGTGGGCTGTACCCCGGGGAGGGCTGCTATGTCATGACCGGGACCCTGGAGCCGCCGGCCTTCTACATGATGCAGAATGTGCTCAGCGCATTGAATAAACGCCTGAGTATAGCGCCCACTCTCTCTGCCATGGACCTGCGCAATGCTTTCATCCGCCGCTGCATCCAGTCGGGTATGGACCTGTATACCCTGTGCTTTTATGTGGGCATACGCCAGCCCAATGTGATCTTGAAACGCTTTGGGGAGTATTTCAGCCCCAGGCCGGAGAGCGTGGCGGCTCTGGAACGTTTCAGCGTTGACAGCAGGCTGCCGCACAGCGGCCAGCCTGCTGTCAACGCCGGGATGAATCTGCTTATTCTGGGAGCCGGGAGCCAGGGGCCGGTGGTGAAGGAGATAGCCGAAGCCCTGGGCATTTTTTCCCGCATCGCCTTCCTGGACGACGATTCGGAGAACAAGCTGGCTATCGGCCCTCTGTCCGACTACCGGGAGCTGAGAGGGGAGTTCACCGCCGCCATCCCCAGCTTTGGGGACTCGCAGCTGCGGCGGGAGTATTTTGACAAGCTGGTGCAGGCGGGCTACGCCATACCAAGGCTTATCCATCCCTCCGCAACCATATCCAAGAGCAGCGTCAGCCTGGGGGTGGGCGTAGTGGTGGAGGCCAAGGTCATCATCGCAAACGACGTCACCGTGGGGGACAATGTTATATTGTCTGCCGGCTGCGTGCTGGACAGGGAGTGCGTGGTGGAAGAGGACTCCCATGTGGGCTGCGCCTGCACCGTCACCCGGGGCAGCCGGGTCCCGAGGAAAATGCGCATTCCGGCTGGCTCGGTGTATGAAAATAAATAAGAGAGATATGAGAGGTATTCTGCTATGTACAAGCGTTTCGGAAAGCGGGCGATAGACCTGCTGCTGTCGGGGCTGGGGCTCGTCATCCTGTCGCCGCTGTTTGTGGCAATAAGCCTGGCCATAAAGCTGGAGGACCCGGGCCCGGTGTTTTTCCGCCAGAAGCGGGTGGGGATACATAAGAGCTATTTCAATATAGTCAAGTTCCGTTCCATGCGCCAGGACACCCCCCATGACATGCCCACCCACCTGCTGAACGACCCTCAGCGGTGGATAACCAGGACGGGACAATTTTTAAGGAAGACCAGCCTGGACGAGTTGCCCCAGATAGCCCAGATATTCACCGGCAAAATGAGCATCATCGGCCCCCGGCCGGCCCTGTGGAACCAGTACGACCTGATAGCCGAGAGGGACAAATACGGGGCAAACGACGTCACTCCCGGCCTCACCGGCTGGGCCCAGGTCAACGGACGGGACGAGTTGGAGATAGAGGAGAAGGCCCGGCTGGACGGGGAGTATGCCCGGGACCTCAGCTTTGCTCTGGATGTGAAGATATTTTTTATGACCTTCTTTAAGGTGGCCAAGGGCTCCGGCGTAGTGGAGGGAGGCCCCAAAGAGATGGGAAAGGAGACGGACAGATGATAGCAGTCACCGGCCTTACCGGCCATTCCGGGAGCTTTCTGCTCCAGCAGTTCATAGATAACGGATACAAGGGAAAGATACGCTGCCTGGTGCGCAGCAGCACGAAGACGGATAAGCTGGAGGCCTCCGGGCTGGATATAGAGATATTCCCCGGAGACATAGAAAGCGTGGAGGACCTGAGCCGTTTTGTGGACGGAGCGGACACTGTGATACATATTGCGGGCATCTGGCGCACATTGAAGCTGCTGGAGGCCATAAGCCGCATGGGGGGAGTCAAGCATATTATCCTGGTCCATACAACCGGCATTTACTCAAAGCACAAGATGGCCTCAGACGAGTACAAGGAAATCGAGGCCGGGATGCAGAAGTATCTGGATATGGGGATGAACATCACCATCCTGCGGCCCACCATGATATTCGGGGACATGCGGGACCACAATATTTCCAAGTTCATAAGGCTTGTGGCAAAGCTGCCGGTGCTGCCGGAGATAGACCACGGCGCCGGCCTCATCCAGCCGGTGAACGCCCGGGACCTGGGCCAGGCCTACTACAAGGCGGCCATGGTGGAAAAGCTGCCCCAGCTCAGCTATAATGTCAGCGGAGAGCGGGAGCTGAGCGTCCACGAGCTCATGGAACTCATTGCGAAGTACATGGGCAAAAAAGCCCGCTTCATAAGCCTGCCCATGGGCCTGGGAGTTTTGGGAGCAAAGAGCGTGAAGCTATTAAGCGGCGGCCGGGTGGACCTGGTGGAAAAGGTGCTGCGCCTGGGGGAGGACAGGAACTTCTCCCACGAAGACGCCGCCCGGGACTTTGGATATGAGCCTGCTCCCTTCAATGAAGGACTGGAACGGGAAGTGAAGGAATTTTTGCAGCAGAGGAAGGCCTGAGATGCCCAAAAAGATACTCATACTCTCAAACCATTACATAACCATCTACGCCTTCCGCCGGGAGCTGGTGGCAGAGCTCTGCGCCCTGGGGCACCAGGTGTATATCTCCTCGCCCCATGACCAGCGCAACAGCTACTTTGAGGACCTGGGCTGCACCATGATAGATACCCCCATGTCCCGCCGGGGCATGAACCCGGTGGAGGACCTGAAGCTGGTGAGCCGCTACAGAAAGATAATGGCGGAACTGAAGCCGGATATCATCTTCAGCTATACCATAAAGCCCAACATCTACGGCGCCATGGCCTCCAACGCCCTGGGACTCAGGCAGGTGTGCAACATCACCGGCACCGGGGCGACCTTCCTTAAAGAGAGCGTGCTGGCAAAGCTGGTGCGCCAGCTGTATCGTATGTCCATAAGGAAATGCTATAAGGTGTTTTTCCAGAACACCGGGGATCGGGACTACTTTATCCGCTACGGCATGGTGAAGGACAATTATGACCTGCTGCCCGGCTCCGGGGTGAACCTGGACCAGCACAGTCTCACGGAGCTTCCCGGGGAAGAGGAGATACGTTTTATCTATGCGGGCCGGGTCATGGCTGTGAAGGGCATAGACGAATACCTGGAGTGCGCCCGGGTGATACGGGAACTGATACCCAATACAAGGTTTTATATTGCAGGCTTCACCGAGGAGGAGAAGTCGAAACAGATGGTAGAGCACTATAACGCAATAAAAGTGGTGGATTACCTGGGCTTCCAGGAGGACATTGACCGCTGGCTGCGTCAGTGCCACTGCCTTATCCTGCCCTCATTGGGTGGGGAAGGCGTGCCCAATGTGCTGCTGGAGGCTGCCGCCACCGGCAGGCCCTGCATAGCCTCCGATGTGAACGGCTCTGTGGACGTGGTGGAGGACGGGGTCAACGGATATCTTTTCCGCCGGGGTGACGCCGCTTCTCTCATAGACAAGACGGAGCAGTTCCTCAGCCTCAGCCATGAGGAGAAGCGGCAGATGGGTCTGCGGGGCCACGAGAAGGTGGCCCGGGAATTTGACAGGAAGATAGTGATAGATAAGTATCTGGGGGAGCTGGAGCCATGATAAGGGTCCTGCAAATGATAGGCGCCCTGGAAATGGGCGGCTCCCAGGCCCTGGTGATGAACCTGTACAGGCACATGGACAGGGAGCGGATACAGTTTGACTTTGTCCTGGACCACCCGGACCGGGACGACTATGCCGCCGAAGTGAAGGCCCTGGGGGGCAGGATATATGCCATGCCCGGCTTTCACGGCAACGTGGGGGAGATACGCCGCAGCTGGGACGGCTTCTTTAAGGAGCACCCGGAGTACAGGATACTCCACTCCCATGTGCGAAGCTACGCCTCTTTGTATCTGCCGGTGGCAAAGAAAAATGGCCTGAAGACCATTATCCACAGTCACTCCACTTCCAACGGCAGCGGCCTGAGCTCCTTGGTGAAAATAGCCCTGCAATATCCCCTGCGGTATCAGGCGGACGTGCTGATGAGCTGCACCCGGGAGGCCGGCGCCTGGCTCTACGGGGAAAAGGCCTGCCGGGGAGAGAACTTCTTTTTGCTCAATAACGGGGTGGATACCGCCCGCTTTGCCTTCAATGAGGAGAGCCGCCGCCGTTACCGTAAAGAGCTGGGGGCGGAGGACAAGCTGGTGATAGGCCACGTGGGCCGCTTCCATGAGGCCAAGAACCATGGCTTTCTCCTGGATTGCTTCGCCCGTCTCAGGCAGCTCCGGCCGGACGCCCTGCTGCTTTTGGTGGGGGACGGAGAGCTCAGAGGAGATATAGAGAGAAAAATAAAGGAACTGGGTCTGGAGACTTCGTCGCTGCTGCCGGGCAGCCGCAGCGACGTGCCGGAGCTGATGTGGGCCATGGACGCCCTGGCCTTTCCATCCAAATGGGAGGGCCTGCCGGTGACGGTGGTGGAGGCCCAGGCCGCAGGCCTTCCCTGCTTCATCTCCGACAGGATAAGCCGGGCGGTAGATATCTCACCCCTGGTTCAGCGGCTGCCGATAGACGAGCCGGGACTTTGGGCTCGGGAGCTGGCGGAACTGCGGCCCCGGCAGGATGTGAGCCGGGATATCATAAATGCAGGCTACGACATAAACGACAGTGCGGACCGGCTGAGCCGGCTGTATGAAAAACTATACAGGGAGGCCAATACATGAGCAGATACATAATGCGTCTGGACGACGCCTGCCCCCGGCATGACCGGGAGAAGTGGCAGCGGATGGAAGAGCTTCTCAACGCCTACGGCGTAAAGCCCATAGTGGGCCTTATCCCCGACTGCCGGGACCCCCAGATGGAGCAGTACCCGGAGGACCCGGAGTTCTGGGACAGGGCCAGAGCCTGGCAGAGCCGGGGCTGGGCCATGGCTCTCCACGGCTGGCAGCACGTGTATGTGACCCGGGAGGGGGGCATCAACCCGGTGCACCAGCGCTCGGAGTTTGCGGGACTGCCCCTGGATAAGCAGAAGGAGAAGATAGCGGCGGGCATGGAGGTCTTCAATGCCCAGGGCATAAGGCCGGTGGCTTTTATCGCCCCCTCCCACACCTTTGATAAGGATACTCTCCGGGCCCTGCTGGAGTGTACGGACATCCGCAGCATAAGCGATACCATAGCCAGAGCCCCCTATAATAAATACGGCTTCACCTTTGTGCCCCAGCAGACAGGCAAGGCAAGGAAGCTGAATCTGGACTGGGTGACCTTCTGCTATCATCCCAATGTGATGGGGGAGGAGGACTTTCTTGAGCTGGAGGGTTTCCTGAGAGTCCACGAGGGGGAGTTCGTCCCCTATCCCAAGGGCCAGACGAAACGCCGGGAGGATGTGGGAGACAAGCTGCTGCGCCTGGGCTATTTCACCATGCGCCATATCAGAAGAAAGCTGAGCGGAAAATAACAGGCTATGGAAACTAAGACCCTGATGTTCTATATAAACGCCATCCATGACGGGGGAGCCGAGCGGGTGATGCTCCAGCTGGCAAAGCGCTTTGCCCAGGCGGGATGGCGCTGCGTACTGGTGACCAGCTTCGTGGACAGCTGGGAATACCCGGTGCCGGAGGGCGTGGAGCGCATATCCATTGAACAGGAGCAGCTGGAGCAGTCCCGGCTCAAAAGGAATCTCAGCCGCATAAAGGCCCTGAGAAAGTTTATAAAGGAATACCGGCCCCAGGCCCTGATATCTTTCATGGCCGAGCCTAACTTCCGCTCCGTTCTGGCCTCGGCCTTCCTGCCGGTAAAGACCATAGTGTCCGTGCGCAACGACCCGGAGCGGGAGTACGCCGGGCGGCTGGGCCGCCTGGTGGGAAAGCTCCTCCTGCCCCTGGCGGACGGCTGCGTGTTCCAGACGGAGCAGGCCCGGACCTGGTTCCCCCTATGGCTGCAAAAAAAGTCCCGGGTCATAATGAACCAGGTGGACGGCAGCTTCTTTGCCGGTACGGAGACAAAGCCGGAGGGCTATGTGATGACTGCCGGACGGCTGACGGCCCAAAAGAACCAGGCCATGCTCATCCGGGCCTTTGCCTCCCTTGCCGGGGAGACAGAGCAGGAGCTGCGCATCTACGGCGAGGGCGAGCTGAGAAAAGAACTGGAAGAGCTGATAGTCTCTCTGGGCATGGAAAAGCGCATAAGACTCATGGGAGCCTCGGATAACATGCCGGAGGTCCTGGCAGGAGCCGGGCTCTTCGTACTGCCCTCTGACTATGAGGGCATGCCCAACGCCCTGCTGGAGGCCATGGCCTCAGGGCTCTGCTGTATAGCCACCGCCTGCCCCTGCGGCGGGCCGGAAGCGGTGATAGAGGACGGCATCAGCGGCAGGCTCATCCCGGTGGGGGATGAGAGGGCTTTGACAGACGCAATGCTGGAACTGCTGAGGGATGAGGATAAACGGCGCAAAATGGGAGCCGGGGCCCGGAGACGGGCGGAGGACTTCCGGCCGGAGGCCATCTTTGAGCAGTGGCGGCAGTACCTGGAGAGCATACTGGGAGCGTGACGAATTCAGCCAGATGAAAAAAGCAATAGTAATAAAGTCCCTTATATATAAGACTGTAGAGCGTTTCTCGGTAAAGGGCCTGGGCTTTATAATAAGCATACTCCTGGCCAGGCTCCTGAGCCCGGATGCCTTCGGCCAGATAGCCATTGTAACGGTGTTTGTCAACCTGTCTCAGAGCATTATAGAAGGCGGCCTGGGAACGGCCCTGGTGCAGAGCCGGGAGGTGGATGACAGAGACTATTCCACGGTGTTTTATATATGTATGGCAATGGCTGCTGTAATGACCGGGATAATATATCTGGCTGCGCCCCTGGTTGCCGGGTATTACAGCAGCCCGGAGATCCTGTCGCCTTTGAGGGTGTATGCGTTTTCCGGCTTTTTCAGCTCATACGGCTCTATACTTACGGCAAAGATACAGCGGGAGATGCGCTTTAGGCAGATGATGGTTTGCAGCCTTGCCGCCACCATCATCTCCGGCAGTCTGGCAGTGGCCATAGCCTTTGCCGGAGCGGGCATATGGACCCTGGTGGTGTACTATTTCTCCCACACGGTCATCAGCTGCTTTGCAATGATGATAGCCGTCCGATGGGCGCCAAAGCTCAGCTTCTCGCTCAAGAGGGCAAAGGAGCTGTACAGCTTCGGTTGGAAGATGCTGGCGGCTACGATCATGCGCAGCATATATTCGGATATCCGTTCTCTGATAATAGGCAAGCGTTTCTCCACAGCGGACCTGGGTTATTACGACCGGGGTCAGCAGTTCCCCATGGTGATAACCCTGGCTCTGGAGGAGGCGGTGCAGTCGGTTATGTTCCCGGTGCTGGCCAAGTCCCAGGACGATAAGGGACAAATGCGGGGGATAATGAAAAGGACCCTGTGCCTTGGCTCATTAATGGTGTTCCCTGCAATGATAGGCCTGGCTTCAATATCCGAGCCTCTGGTGAGGCTGCTGCTGACGGATAAATGGCTGCCCTGCGTGCCCTTTATGCAGATAATCTGCATAGCCCAGGTGCCCTTCATTGTGTCCACCTCGAACCTGGTGCCGATAAAGGCCATGGGCCGCAGCGATATCTATATGAAGCTGGAATTTTTCCGAAGAGCGGCTATGCTTATCGTGCTGATAGTCACGGTGGTATTTTTCCATTCCGTTAGGGCTATCGCATACGGCTACGCCCTCAGCGCCTGGCTGGATGTATTTATTGTGTCAATCCCGAACAGGCGGTTTTTCGGCTACGGTGTATGGGGACAGATTAAAGACACCTGGAAAATTTTTGCCGCCTCAGTTATAATGGGGGCGGCTGTCCTGGCCATAAACTATATCCCGATCTCGGTGATATTCAAGCTGCTGATACAGATATTCTGCGGAGTGGCGGTGTATATGGCCATGTGCCGCATTTTGAAGGTAGATATATTCATGTATGCGCTGGATATGCTGAAGAAGCTGTTCAAGGGCGAAAAGCTGGATTGAGATAAAAATTGGAAAGAAACTGCAGGAGGCTGTTATGGACATTTCTCTTAACAATAAAACGGTGCTGGTCACAGGAGCAGCAGGCTTCATAGGCGCTTTTCTCTCCCAGGAGCTGCTGAGAAGATTTGAGGGCATCCATGTGGTGGGTATAGACAGTATGAACGACTACTACGAGGTGAGCCTGAAGGAGTACCGCCTGGCAAAGCTGGAGAAGCTGGCGGCAGAGCGGGAGCAGGCGGGCTGCCGCCTCAGCTTCATCCGGGGCAATATGGCGGAAAAGCCGCTGATAAACGAGCTCTTTGCCCAGTATAAACCTTCGGTGGTGGTGAACCTGGCGGCCCAGGCGGGGGTGCGCTACTCCATAGAGAACCCGGACGTGTATATTGAGTCAAATCTCATAGGCTTTTACAATATACTGGAGGCCTGCCGCCACTCCTATGACGGGGGAGCCCTGGGCGTGGAGCACCTGGTGTATGCCTCCAGCTCCTCGGTGTACGGCAGCAACAAAAAGGTCCCCTATTCCACTGATGACAAGGTGGACAACCCCATCAGCCTTTATGCCGCAACGAAGAAATCAGATGAGCTGCTTGCCCATGCCTATGCAAAGCTCTATGATATCCCAAGCACGGGCCTGCGCTTTTTCACGGTCTACGGCCCGGCGGGCCGCCCGGACATGGCCTATTACGGCTTTACCGACAAGCTGCGGGCGGGGCAGACCATAAAGATATTCAACTACGGCAACTGCAAGCGGGACTTCACTTATATCGACGATATAGTGGAGGGAGTGATACGCATCATGCAGCGTTCCCCGGACAGGGTCACCGGGGAAGACGGCCTGCCGGTGCCGCCCTATAAGGTGTACAACATCGGCAACAGCAAGCCGGAGAACCTGCTGGACTTTGTCAGCATCCTCCAGGAGGAACTGGTGTCCGCCGGGGTGCTGCCCCGGGATTATGACTTTGAGGGCCACCGGGAGCTGGTGCCCATGCAGCCGGGGGACGTGCCGGTGACCTATGCGGACACCCGGCCCCTGGAGCGGGATTTCGGCTTTAAGCCCCACACCCCCTTGAGAGAGGGCCTGAGAAAATTCGTCCGTTGGTATAAGGAATACTACGGACTTTAAGGAGCGCTTGGCCGGATGGAAGAGAAACGGATAAAAACAAAGGAAGAGCTCAGGGACTGGCTGGACTACGAGCTGAGACGCTTTCCCAAACATGGCAGGCACAGGATATATAATCTGCTGCTGCTCAGTGAAAACGCCATACTGAGACGCCACCAGATACTCCTGCGCAAGACCGAGTACTACATAAACAGCGGCCACAGGCTGCTGTCCAAAATATACAGGCTCCGGCTTGCGCTGTACCAGATAAAATACGGCATGCACATACCGCCCAATGTGTTTGGCAGGGGCCTGGTCGTTATGCATGCGGGACAGATACACATAAACGACAGGACCAGGGCCGGAGAAAACTGTATCATCCATGTGAACACCTCGCTGGTAGCGGGGGGCTTCAACGACGAAGTGCCGAGGATAGGCAACGGAGTTGTGTTTTTCATCGGGGCAGTTGTGGCGGGGGACGTACATATAGCCGATAACGTGGTCATCGGCGCAAACTCCGTGGTTATACGCAGCATAGAAGAGGAAAACGTGACCGCAGCGGGGAGCCCGGCCAAAATAGTAAGCCGCAAAGGCAGGCTGGAAATGAGGAAGAGAAATTGGGAAAGGACGGAGAACACATGAAAATAGCAGTTGCAGGCGTAGGCTATGTGGGGCTTTCTCTGGCGGTGCTGCTGAGCCAGAAATACGAGGTCATGGCGGTGAGCACAACTCCGGCGAAGGTGGATATGATAAACGCCCGCAAGTCGCCTATAGTGGACCAGGAGATAAGCCGCTACATGGCGGAAAAGGAGCTTAAGCTCACCGCCACCGTGGACAAGGAGGCGGCCTACTCCGGGGCCGATATAGTCATTGTGGCTGCTCCCACAAACTACGACCCCAATAAAAACTACTTTGATACCTCCGCTGTGGAGGACGTGCTGGAGATATGCACCAGAGTCAACCCCAATGCTCTGATAGTCATAAAATCCACCATCCCCGTGGGCTACACCAGGGGCATCCGGGAGAGATTCAATAACCCCAATATCATTTTCTCCCCGGAGTTTCTCCGGGAGGGCAAAGCCCTGTACGATAATCTCCACCCCAGCAGGATAGTGGTGGGTACTGTGATGGAGGATGCAAAGCTCCTCAAGGCGGCGGAGGATTTTGCCGCACTGCTTAAGGAAGCCGCCTTGGATGAGGACGTGCCGGTGCTCATCACTAACCTCACCGAGGCCGAAGCCATCAAGCTCTTTGCCAATACATACCTGGCTCTGAGAGTCAGTTACTTTAACGAGCTGGACACCTATGCGGAGATGCGGGGCCTGGACACCCGGCAGATAATCCAGGGCGTGTGCCTGGACCCACGCATCGGCAGCCACTACAATAATCCCTCCTTCGGATATGGGGGCTACTGCCTGCCCAAGGACACCAAGCAGCTGCTGGCAAACTATGAGGACGTGCCCAACAACCTTATAAGAGCCATAGTTGACTCCAACTCCACCCGCAAGGACTTTATTGCCGAGCAGGTGCTGAAGAAAGCGGGCTACTATGGCGGCGGCACCAAGGGACTCAACGGCATCCCGGGCAACTACTGCGTCATAGGCATCTACCGCCTGACCATGAAGTCCGGCTCCGACAATTTCCGGGCCTCCAGCATCCAGGGCATTATGAAGCGGGTGAAGGCCAAGGGCGCCAGCGTTCTTGTCTATGAGCCCACTTTGAAGGCTGATAACTTCTTCAATAGCCCTGTAGAGCGGGACCTGAGCAAGTTCAAATCCCAGTGCGACGTGATAATTGCCAACCGCTTCAATTCCGAGCTCAGCGATGTGGCGGATAAGGTCTATACCAGGGACCTGTTTTCCAGGGACTGAGGTGCGCCATGATAGCCAAGATTTTGCGCAAGCTGGGCCTTGGCCATGCCGCTTACAGGCTGGCGGCTCCTTTCTATGCTGCAAAGCAGGGGAAAGAGCCCGCAGCAGATGCCCAGGCGGCCATGGAGCTGCTAAACAGCACAGCTCCCTCTCCCGGCTCTTCCTGCTATATACCGGGACGGCCGGAGCTCTCCAGAGGAGAGCGTGCCGAGCTGGACATCATCATTCCTGCCTATAATGTGGAGAAGTATATCAGCCGTTGTCTGGACTCGGTGTTGAGCCAGGAGACGGACTACAGCTTCCGGGTACTTGCGGTGGACGACGGCTCCACAGATTCCACCGGCAGCATACTGGAGAGCTATAGGGATATAAAACTCATCCACAGAGAAAACGGCGGCCTCTCGGCGGCAAGAAACACGGCCCTGGAATATGCTGATGCACCCTACCTGTTCTTCCTTGACTCCGACGACGAGCTGTGCCCCGGGGCTGTGGAAAAGCTGATGAACACCGCAAAAACCACAGGCGCCGCCATAGTGGAGGGCAGCTATACCGAGATATACCCGGACGGACGCACTCTCCGCCGCCACAGACACCCTGAGGGCCTCATGCCGGCGATACGCCTGGAGGGCTATGCCTGGGGGAAGCTTATAAAAAGAAGCCTGTTTGACCAGGCGGTCTTTCCCGCCGGCTACTGGTATCAGGACAGCCTGATGCGCCAGGTCATATTGCCCCTGTCGGACAAGCTGGGCTACACGGCGGCGGGGATAGGGGACAGCGTGGTGCGCTACAGACAAAACCCTGAGGGCATAACAAAAAAGAGCCGGGCAAAGGGCAAGAGCCTCCAGTCCCTGTACATAACCATGCAGCTCTTTGAGGACAGGAAAAAATATGGCCTGGAGATAAGCGGGGACTATTACGACTATATCCTCAGCATGGCGGTGCAGACCTACAGCCGCACCAGACAGCAGAGCGATGAGGTCCAGCGGGCCATATTTACCGTCTATGCCGACTTTCTGGACAAAAATTTCCGGGGATGGAAGACGGAGAACAAAAAGCTTGCAGGTCTGGAAAAGGCCCTTAGAGAGGGCGACTACGGCAGATACCTTGCCTATTGCCAACTGCACTAAATTATGTAAACCGAAGCCAAGCCTGGCTTCGGTTTACATAATTTTTGAGCGCAGAGTTTTGGTCAAGGATCATAAGGGAGAGAGACGCAAGCCGGAGGGAATCGGCCTGGGGCTCATGCCCCTTTGCTGCCGGGAGGGGAGAGGGAGGGCGGAGAAGAAACATTAAGTTTTATTAAGTCTTTCTGTAAAGATATCTTTTTCCTCTTTCAGCTATTGCTTTATGTAAACTTAGATGATATAATTCTTTTGAAAATTCTGTTACAGCTTGAAACTTTTTGGTTTTAAACCAGTCATATATATCAGCAGAAAACAGAAACTGCAATGGAGGATGAAAAAGATGATGAGCAAAAAAATCAAGGGCCTTTTCTCTGCGGCCCTGGTGCTGTGCATTATGCTTACGCTGTTTTCCCTGGGAGCCTATGCTGCCAACGCCAATGTGAGCTGCACGCTGAACCAGGACGTAGGTTCCGTAGTTGTCTATAAAGGCACCAGCAATATCCAGAGCTGCAGCTATAACGGCAGCATACCCAGCGGACTGCAGCTGAGCTATATCGGAGCGGATATCTACCTTGCCGGCACGCCCACAAGTACCGGCAGCTACAGTTCGGATATAAGCATGGTCACAGACGCCGGGAACGTCACTTTCACACTGACTATCACCGTATCGGAGGCCATTGCCCCTGCGCCCACTCAGACCCCTGTACAGACCAATCAGAAGCCGGTCATAACCAAGAACCCCACCGGCGAGACTGTTGAAGTGGGCGGCACCGCCCAGTTCGTGGCCAGGGCCGACGGCGCCACCAGCTTTGTCTGGCGTATCGTCAGCGCCGATACCACCAATACCGTCACCGCTGCCGAGGCATCTTCCTACTTCGGGGTCACGGTCAGTGGCCAGGATACCGAACGCCTTACTCTCAGCAATATCCCCAAATCCATGAACGGTTGGGCTATCGAGTGCAAGTTCACCAATGCCGCAGGCTCCTCCTTCACCACCGGCGCCATCCTCACCGTCACCGGGGGCTCCAGCAATTCCGGCAACAACAGCAGCTCCGGCAATAATACTACAAATAATAATACCACCAATACCGATCTGAAGGCCCCCACCATCAGCACCCAGCCCAAGGGAGCCCAGCTCAGCGCAGGAGAGAAGACCACTCTCAGCGTTACCGCTGCCGCCCCGGCCACAGGCACTCTTACCTACCAGTGGTACATCTCCGATACCAGCAGTATGAGCGATATCAAGGCCATTGACGGAGCCAATTCCGCCAGCTATACTCCCACTCAGACCGAGGGCACCAAGTATTACTGCGTCGGCGTCTGGGTGAGCAAAGACGGGCAGAAGAGCACTACCACCTATTCCCCTCTTGTGGAGGTCAATTACAGCGGCACCACCGGCGGTCAGCAGTCCGGCGGCCTGGATCTGGGCAATCCCAATTCCACCGCTGCGCCCAACTCCAGCGCAAGTCCCAGCCCCAGCGCCAGCCCAAACGCCACCACTGCGCCCACATCCAGCCCTGAGACCGATAACGGCAGCTATGACCGGGGCAGCAGCTCCACCCTTATTTTCTACATAGTTGTGGCGGGCCTTGCTCTGCTTGCCATAGGCGGTATCCTTATCTACCTCATAATAGTTAATTCACGCAAGGGCAGGGGCGATGACTAAAGCCCTGAGCTGCGGCAGATGAAGAGAACATAAAAAGAGAACATGAAAACTGAAGGGCCCGTCGCAGATTTTCTCAATTCTGCGACGGGCCCATTTTTTTCGAAAGCCTATGCGTCTGCGGAAAATATTTATAGCAGCCCCAGCCTTTTGAGAAAGCTGTGGACGGTCTCCCTGTACTTCTCCTCATCGGCCAGAAAGCTCATGCCGTGCCCTGCTCCCGGCACTGTCAGCAGCATCTTTATATCCGAGGCTGAGGCCTCATAGTTTTCCCGGGCCATGGAGCAAGGCACCAGATGGTCGTCCTCTCCATGGATGATAAGCACCGGTACCTTGCTCTCTGCCAGGGAAGAGAGGGGGGAGCAGCTATCCGGGTCAAAACCGCCGTAGATCATGGCGGAGAGCCGCAGCATAAAATAGCTGAGCTTCACGGGCAGGTGTAGCTTGACGGCCATGCGCTCTATCATGGCCCTGACGGAGCTGTAGCCGCAGTCGCAGATAAGACCTTTTACCTGCTCCGGCAGCTGCCGGGCGCTCATCATTATGGTGGAGGCCCCCATGGAGCAGCCTGCCAGAAGAACCGGGGTATCCTTGCCCAGCCGCTGTGAAATATATTCCACCCAGTCCAGACAGTCCCGGCGCTCCTTTATCCCCATGCATATCACCCTGCCCTGGCTGAGCCCATGGGAGCGCATGTCGGGGAGGAGCATGTTCCAGCCCAGCTCCATGGCCAGCTTGAAGATGCCTGAGCAGTCCCGGCAGGCTGCGCTGTGATAGCCGTGGAACATGATCATCACCGGGGCGCCCTGGCGCACCTGGTAATACCTGGCTGCCAGCTCCAGCCCGTCGTAGGACTTTATGTAAACCTGCTCGTAGGGATAGGAGCAGAGGTTTTCCACCAGGGCCAGTATCTGTTCCCTGAACTTCTGATACTGCTTATTTGGTGAAACAGTTTTCGGGTCGGTCTTTTGCCTGGGCCTGTAGAAGGCCTTGTAGAAGCAGAAGAACAGAAAAATAAAGAACAGCAGAATAATAGACAGAGCGTAGATCATTTTCATCACCCGTGCATATTATGTCACAGATGGGAAAGCAATTCAACGCTCTGCCGAATTATTTACAAATATATAGTTTAAAAATCACTTGCTGAGCAGCACCTGGTCGGAATCCACCTGGGCTCCGGCCACCTGGGCAAACTTCTCCATGAGCATCTGCTTGGTGAGTTTTTTCTTTTCCTCGCCGCTGATATCCAGGATGATGCTGCCCTCGTTCATCATGATGAGCCGGTTGCCGTGACGTATGGCGTCGGACATGTTGTGGGTTATCATCATGGCGGTCAGCTGGTTTTCCTGGACGATCTTGTCCGACAGCTCCAGCACCTTGGCAGCGGTGGAGGGGTCCAGGGCGGCTGTATGCTCGTCCAGCAGAAGGAGCTTAGGCTTTTGCAGGGCGGCCATCAGCAGGGTCAGGGCCTGGCGCTGTCCGCCGGAGAGGAGGCCCACCTTCACGGTCATCCTGTCCTCAAGGCCCAGGTTCAGGCTCTTGAGCCTTTCCCGGTAAATTTCCCGTTCGGCCTTGGTGACGCCCCAGCTGAGACCCCTTCGTTGCCCCCGGCGCAGGGCCAGGGCTAGGTTCTCCTCCAGCTGCATGTTGGGGGCGGTGCCCATCATAGGGTCCTGGAAAACCCGGCCGATGAGCTTGGCCCGTTTGTGTTCCGGCAGGGCGGTGATATCCTCCCCGTCCAGAATGATGCGGCCCTTGTCCACGGCCCAGACTCCGGCAATGGCGTTGAGCATGGTGGACTTACCTGCGCCATTGCCGCCGATGACAGTGACGAAGTCTCCGGGTTTCAGGTGCAGGGACAGGTCGGAGAGGGCAATCTTTTCATTTATGGTGCCGGGGTTAAAGGTTTTATAGAGATGTTCCAGCTTAAGCATTGGTGCTCCCCCCTTTCTTTTTAAGGCGGGCAAAGGAGGATTTGGACTGGTCTCTCAGATAGGGCACGGAGAGGAACACAGCCACGATGATGGCGGTGAAGAGCTTCAGGTCGTTGGAGTTGAGCTTGAGCCACAGCACTACCACCACCACGGCGTAGTACAGTATTCCACCGATAACGGTAAAGCTGAGGGTGCCGTAGAAGTTCAGGTGCTTGCCCAGCAGGGCCCGGCCCACCACCTCGCCGATGATGACGGCGGCAAGGCCGATAACGATGGCGCCACGGCCCATGTTGATGTCGGCAAAGCCCTGATACTGGGCCATGAGCCCGCCGGAGAGGGCCACGATGCCGTTGGAGATGGACAGGCCCAGCACCTTCATTGCGTTCACGTCTATGCCCTGGGCCCGGCTCATGGAGGGATTGCTGCCGGTGGCCCGGAGAGCGGAACCCTGCTCGGTACCGAAGTACCAGTAGAAGAAGCTCACCAGGGCCAGGGCTATGATAAAGCCGGTGAGTATGGCGGAGGGCACAGTGCGGGAGGAGAGGACAAGGTCGTACTTGTCAACGCTCACGGCTTTGTTGGCCGCCATACCCATGATGTGCAGGTTGATGGAGTAGAGGGAGAATTGGGTGAGTATACCGGCTAAGATGGCAGGTATGCCCAGCTTGGTGTGGAGCATGCCGGTGCAGAAACCGGCGGCCACTCCGGCTATCACGGCCACCAGCAGAGCCGCCCAGGCGGGCCAGCCCGCCAGAATGAGCATCACCGTGCAGGCGCCGCCGGTGGTGAAAGAACCGTCCACCGTCAGGTCGGCCACATCCAGAAGCCTGAAGGTTATGTAAACTCCGAGAGCCATCAGGCCCCATATCAGACCCTGAGCCACGCCGCCGGGCATGTTTTTAAGCAGCTTGAGAAAGCTCAGAGATGAGAAATATACCGCTATACTCACTTGGATTCTCCTTTATTTTTTCTTTCTGGCAGAGCTCAGCAGAGGGAAGGACTCACTCCACAGAGACAGCCACGTAATCCTCGGGGACGGTGACGCCCAGGGTCTCGCAGATGGAAGCGTTGTACATCTTGGTGGTCTGGGGAGCGTAGCGGATCTCCATGGTAGAGATATCGGCGCCCTCGGTGAGAATCTCCAGGGCCATCTTGCCGGTCTCGTAGCCCAGGTCGTAGTAGGAGATGGACAGAGAGGCTACGCCGCAGCCCTTGCACAGGCCCTCCTCGCCGGCGACGATGGGCACGCCCTCCACCAGAGCCACGTTGTTGATGGCCTCGGTGCAGGAGGCGGCGGTGTTATCGGTGGGGATGTAGATCACGTCGCACTCGGAGCAGGCGTTGGCGGTGACATTGGCCACGTCGTTGGAGTCGGCAAAGGTGTACTCGGTCACGGTGTAGCCCATCTCCTCAAGAATGGGGCTGATGGTGTCGGCCTGGTACTTGGAGTTGGGCTCGCCGGAGCAGTAGAGGATACCCACGTTCTGGGCATCGGGGAAGAGCTCCTGGAGCATGGCGGCCTGACCGTCCAGCGGAGCCAGGTCGGAGGTGCCGGAGATGTTGGTGCCGGAGCTGCCGGTCCAGTCCTCAACACCCAGAGCAGTGCCGTAGTCGGTGATGGAGGTGCCCAGAATGGGGATCTCATTGGTGGCGGAAGCGGCGGCCTGGATGGAGGCGGTGGCGTTGGCCAATATCAGGTCCACCTCATCACTGACGAACTGGCTGCAGATGACGGAGCATGTGGGAGTGTCGCCGGAGGCGTTCTGCTCGTTAAAGGTGACGCTGTCGCCCAGGGCGTCCACCAGGGCCTGCTTGAAGCCCTCGGTAGCCTGGTCAAGGGCGGGGTGCTGCACCAGCTGGCAGATGCCTATGGTGTAGCTCTGGGCCTCTTCGGCGGGAGCTTCCTCTGCGGGAGCCTCGGCGGCTTCTTCGGCGGGGGCCTGGGTGGCGGCGGGCTCAGAGCTGCCGCAGGCGGCCAGAGCGAAGATCATTGCTGCAACGCACAGCAAGGCAAGTAGTTTCTTCATTTCCATTTTCTCCTTACTGAATATTTTGCATCAGAGACAAAAACAGCTGCACAGAGGTCATCTGTGCAGCTGCTGTTATAACACATAACGGTGAACTCTTTTTTGCAGCACAGACGACCATTACTTTTCAAATCTAAAGTAATAGTAAAAGCCGTATGCAGCTGCAAAGACGAATTCGGACATAATGTGCCTCCCTGATTATTGAAAACACTTTAACGCTTTTTGGTATAAAAGTCAATACTATTTTTCACAATTTTTCATTAGGACTGGCATTCAGAACAAAGCTTTATGAAATCTTTAACCGATAAGCTATTTACTGGACCGGATTTATCCTGTATAATAAAACAAATATGGATGAAAAAGCAGGCTAAAGAGCCTGAAAAGGAGCAAAATATTGTACAATAGAAGTATAATTAAGGAAAAACTGAAGGAGGCCATGGCCTCGGTGCTGCCCATCACGGTGATAGTGGCCCTGCTGTGCTTTGCCCTCATCCCCATGGACAGCGGCCTGATGCTGTCCTTCCTGGTGGGGGCGGGGCTGCTGGTGCTGGGTATGGGCTTTTTCACCCTGGGGGCGGAGATGTCCATGAGCCGTATAGGAAACCTGATAGGCGCCCGCATGACCAAGAGCCGCCGGCTCTGGCTCATCCTGGGGCTGAGCCTGGCCCTGGGGGCCGCCGTCACCGTGGCGGAGCCGGACCTGCAGGTACTGGCCACCTATGTGCCGGGCATAGACAAGGGGGCGCTGATAGCGGCCGTATCTCTGGGAGTGGGAGCCTTCCTGGCCCTGTGCATGCTGAGGATACTCTTCTCCATATCCCTGCGCCTGCTGCTGATGATTTTTTACGCTCTGGTTTTTCTGCTGGCCTGCTTTACCCAACCGGGGCTTTTGTCCATAGCCTTTGACTCCGGCGGCGTGACCACCGGGCCCATGACCGTGCCCTTCATCATGGCTCTGGGCGTGGGCGTGGCCTCCATACGCAGCGACGAAAACGCCCGGGAGGACAGCTTCGGCCTGGTGGCCCTGTGCTCCATCGGCCCCATCCTGGCGGTTATGGTCCTGAGCTTTATCTACAGCGCCGGGGAGGGGGAGAGCGCCATCACCGCCTCCGGCAGCGTGGCCACCACCGTGGACATCGGCCGGGGCTACCTGGGGACCATACCCCACCAGCTCCTGGAGGTGGCCCAGGCCCTGCTGCCCATTGCCCTTATATTCCTGGTATTCCAGCTCTTTTCCCTGAAGCTCCAGCGCAGGCCCCTGCTGCGCATACTCATAGGCTTTGCCTATACCTATCTGGGCCTGGTGCTGTTCATGACAGGGGTGAACGCCGGCTTTTCCCCTCTTGGCTATGCCCTGGGGGAGCACCTGAGTCAGGGGGCGCTCAAATACCTGCTGCCTCCCATAGCCATGCTCATGGGCTGGTACATAATCAGCGCCGAGCCTGCGGTGCATATCCTCAATAAACAGGTGGAGGAGCTGAGCGCCGGAGCCATATCCCAGCGAGCCATGGGCCTGTGCCTGTCGGTGGCCATATCTCTGGCCTACGGCATAGCCATGCTCCGGGTGATATGGGGCATACCCATAATGTACTTCCTGGCGCCGGGATATCTTCTGGCCCTGGGCCTGAGCTTTTTTGTGCCCCGCAGCTTTACCGCCATAGCCTTTGACTCCGGCGGCGTGGCCTCCGGCCCTTTGACCGCAACCTTCATGCTGCCCTTTGCCATGGGTGCCTGCCGGGCCCTGGGAGGAGAAGTGATGACTGACGCTTTCGGCCTGGTGGCCCTGGTGGCCCTCATGCCTCTTATAAGCGTCCAGACCATGGGCGGACTGTATACGCTGCGTACCCGGCGCCGGACCGCAGCTGCCGTGCCGGAGTTTGGCGATAACGAGATAATAGAACTGTGGGAGGTGTGCTGAGTGGCCTTAAACTATGTAATAGCCGTCACCGATAGGGACAAGCATGAAAAGATGACCGGCCTTTATTCCAGACTGGGGCTTCAGCCGATACTTACAAATCTGGGCATGGGCACTGCCCGCAGCGAGCACCTGGCCCTATACGGCCTGGACTCCACGGAAAAAGCAATTACCGGCAGTATAGCCAACGATGAGGATACCGCAAAGCTTATCAAAGCCGCCAAGGAGCAGCTTTATATCGACATACCCGGCAACGGAGTGATGCTGGCCATACCAATAAAAAGCGTGGCCGGAGGCAAGAACCTCAGCTATCTCAGCGCCGGAAAAGACATTGGGGGGAGACCAAAAATGGATTTCAAGCACGAGCTGATAATAGCCATACTCAACGAGGGCCAGTCCGACGCCGTGATGAAAGCCGCCAGGGAGGCGGGAGCCACCGGCGGCACCGTGCTCCACGCCAAAGGCACCGGCAGCAAGGAGACGGGGAAATTCCTCAGCGTCTCCATAGCCGAGGAGAAGGACATGGTGTACATCGTGGCAAAGGCCGGGGAGAAGGCGGCCATAATGCGTTCCATCAACGAGAAGGCCGGACCCGGTACCAAGGCCGGAGCCATCTGCTTTTCCCTGCCCATATCCTCGGTGGTTGGACTGAGAGAAAGCGAGTGAATTATGTAAACCCACATGGAGCATATAGAGCATATGGAGTAAGAAATTGGCCGCTGCTTTTTTGCAGCGGCCAATTTGAGACTGTCGAAAAACTACAAAAATAATGAAAAGCTATAGAGCAGCGGGGGAGCGCACGCTGACTTTTTTGCCCTAGGCATAAAAAGTCGGAGCAAGCGATATGAAGCTTGCTCAAATAACAGGAGCATACTCTCTGATATTAGCCACAAAAAACCAAACCGAAGCCCAACGTAGTGGGTCCGGTTTGGAAAGGAGCTGCGACAGAATGAGTGAGAAGTGACGATTGTTCTGTAAGAAAAATCGTCGCTGCGAACGATATGACGTCTTAATCCCCCGCATCCCCAAATCGAAGCCCAGTGCAAAGCACGGGTTCGATTTGGAGCGGAGGAGCAAGGGAGCGGAGCGGATGGTGCTTTCTATTCCCCGTGAAATAGAAAGCGCAGTCGCAAAGCGAGGACCACAAAACACAAACCCGGAGCCCAACGAAGTGGGTCCGGGTTTGAGAGGAGGAGCAGCGGAATGAGCGCACTCTGACTTTTTTGCCCTAGGCATAAAAAGTCGGAGCAAGCGATATGAAGCTTGCTCAAATAATAGGAGCATATTCTTTAATTTTGGACACAAAAATCCAAATCGAAGCCCAGTGCATAGCACGGGTTCGATTTGGAAAGGAGGAGCAAGGGAGCGGAGCGGATGGTGCTTTCTATTCCCCGTGAAATAGAAAGCGCGGTCGCAAAGCGAGGACCACAAAACACAAACCCGGAGCCCAACGAAGTGGGTCCGGGTTTGAGAGGAGGAGCAGCGGAATGAGCGCACTCTGACTTTTTTGCCCTAGGCATAAAAAGTCGGAGCAAGCGATATGAAGCTTGCTCCGACGAGCTGGTGCGAGAGAGGAGACTTGAACTCCCACGTCGGTTGACACACGCCCCTCAAACGTGCCTGTCTACCTGTTCCAGCACTCTCGCATATTTGCCGGCGTAACAGCTCCATTTAAAGCTGTTTACGCAACCCGGCCTGCCACATTTAAGGCATAAGGAATTATAGCAGATAATCAGGATTTGTCAAGAAGCAATTTCAACTTTTTTCCCTTTGCCGTTTTCCAGCTCCCGGAAAAACAGGGCGCCTGTCAAAAGAAGAACCAGTATCAGCGCCCAGGAGCCGTAACTCATAGGCAGCAGATAACGCATCTTCAGATAGGCGTGGTAGCCCAAAAAAGAGGCAAACTGACACAGAGGGGCCACGGCGCAGTATTTCCAACCGGCAAAGGCCAGCGCCACCGTCAGGATGTCCCCTGCAAAGAAATAGCGGTCATGCATGTGGGGCAGCAGGAAGGGGATGCCCACCGCCAGCAGCACCGCAGCCGCCAGCATGGCTCTGCTGCTCAGTCTCTTACGGTTTACATAACACACAAGCAGCACCAGGAGCATGAAAACAAAAGCGGAGACGATGGCCAGCTTGGAGGCCAGAGGCTCATTCTGCACGTTCCAGAAGATGCCGAAAATGGAGGGGGAGTTGTAATTCAGTCCGCTGCCTATACTGCCGGTCTGATTGAAGTACAGGGTGATGGTGTCCAGGAAGGGGCGGCCCAGCAGCACGGCGGGGAGCACCAGGATGACATAGGCTATGGGAAAGACGAAGAAGTGGCGGAGCTTCAGCTTCCCCTGCATCCAGAGGACGGCCAGCACCGGCATTATGAACACTGCCTGGAGCTTGAAGCCGAAGGACAGCGTCATTGCAAGCATGGAGAGGACAGGCCTGTCGTCCAGGGCCCAGTATATACTCATGAGAGCCAGGGCCACATAAATGCTGTCGCACTGGCCCCAGAGGGCGCCGTTGAGCACTACCGTGGGCAAAAACAGCACAGTGAAGAAAATGCCAAGTCGCTGCCTGGGGCTCCCCCCCAGCTTCTCCAAAATGCCCATGGCTGCCCAGGCCAGCAGCACATCGAAGAAAATGCTCAGCAGTTTTATCAGGTACAGGTCCTTTGATGGGATGTAGGAGAACAGAGCAAGAAAGTAAAGATAAGGGATATTATAGTTGCCCACCGACTGGCTTAGGGCGGCAAAGCCCCCGTTCTGCCGGAAAAATTCCACCCATTGTTTCAGAAAATTCTGATAGTCCAGCGTCTCATAGTTCAGGCAAAAGGCCCGGAGGGAGAAAGCCAGAGCCAGAAGAGCGGCGGAGAGATATATGGGAAAGCTCTTTTCCAGAACGCCGCTGCGGTATAAAAGCCAGTAGGCGAAAACTGCCTCAAGACAGAATAAAACTGTAAGCAAAATGTCCATGAACCATACCTCGGAGAAGTAGCGGGATAATAAAAAAACAGGCCGGAGAAAGCTCCAGCCGAAAAATTCCTCAATTTACAAAAAAGTCCTTGACTTTACAGGGGACAGGATGTTAAAATGGATTGCTATGTGTCCAGGGGAGGGGGCGTCATACCCCACTATCACTGTGAACAGTATAGCATTGTCCCCATGTAAAATCAACACCGGTCATGCAGAGTTTGACAACGCATCCGGGTGTTTGCAATTTCTATTAAGGAGAGTGCGCCAATGCCTAAAGATGTCCTCTATGGCAAAACTTTGAGAAAAAGCTTTGCCCGCACCCAGGAGATTATGGACATGCCCAATCTCTTGGAGATCCAGAAGAGCTCATACAAATGGTTTCTCGAGACCGGCCTGCGGGAGGTGTTCAGGGACGTTGATTCCGTTACCGATTACTCCGGCAACCTGGAGCTGAGCTTTATCGACTACTCCATGAACGAGAAGCCCAAGTACTCCGAGGAGGAGTGCAAGGCCAGAGACGCCACCTATGCCGCTCCCCTTAAGGTGCGGGTGCGCCTGCGCAACAAGGAGACCGAGGAGATCAAGGAGCAGGAGATCTTCATGGGAGACTTCCCCCTGATGACCGACGGGGGCACCTTTGTCATAAACGGCGCCGAGCGCGTCATCGTCTCCCAGATCGTCCGTTCTCCCGGCGTATACTTTGACAAGACCACCGACAAGGCCATGATCAATACCTACGCCTCCACCATCATCCCCTATCACGGGGCCTGGCTGGAGTACGAGACCGACGCCAACGACGTCTTCTCCGTGCGTATAGACAAGAACCGCAAGTTGCCCATCACCTGGTTTTTGAAGGCCATGGGCGCCTACGACGAGGACCGTCCCGCCACCTGGCTCAGCTGCGTGAACGACCCCTATGTGGGAGCCACCACCAACGAGCGCCTGAAGGAGATCTTCGGCGAAGACGAGCGCATGGTGGTCACCATCGACAAGGACACCACCACCAGCCGGGACGAGTGCCTGCTGGAGATATACCGCAAGCTGCGCCCCGGCGATCCCCCCAC
>CALWVZ010000029.1 GCA_944385125.1 uncultured Oscillospiraceae bacterium | reverse complement strand
GAGGACGCCAAGAAGAACATCTGCACCGTGACCCTCCAGGGAACCACCATTCCCCACGAGGTCCTGGGCGAGTTCGGCGCCGGCCGAGTGCTGCTCAAGCCCGCACCGGAAGGCACCGGCGTTATCGCCGGCGGCGCAGTGCGTGCCGTCGTTGAGGCAGCCGGTATAAAGAACATCCGTACCAAGTGCCTGCGCACCAACAACCCCGCAAACGTGGTGGCAGCCACTATGGAAGGCCTCAAGTCTCTGCGCAACGCCGCTCAGGTGGCCGCCGTCAGAGGCAAGACTCCTGAAGAGATCCAGGCTTAAGGAGGGCGGAACATGGCAAATCTTAAGATAAAGCTCGTAAAGAGCCTCAACGGCAGGCTGGATAGCCATATCGCTACCGCCTACTCTCTCGGTCTGCACAAGATCGGCAACGAGACCGTACAGCCCGACAATCCCCAGACCCGGGGCAAGATAGCCAAGATCGGCTATCTGCTGAAGGTCACCGAAGAATAAGGAGGGCTAAGAGAAATGTATATACACGAACTTTCTCCCGTACCCGGCTCCACCCACGTTGACAAGCGCAAGGGCAGAGGCCATGCCACCGGCAACGGCAAGACCGCAGGCCGTGGCCACAAGGGCCAGAAGGCCCGCAGCGGCGGCGGTACCCGCATCGGATTTGAAGGCGGCCAGATGCCTCTGGCACGCCGCATCCCCAAGAGAGGCTTCAACAACATTTTTGCCCAGCCCCTCACCGGCGTGAACGTGTCTGTCCTCGATAAGTTTGAGGACGGCGCAGTTGTGGATGCCCAGGCTCTTCTGGACGCCGGCATCGTTTCCAAGTGCAAGTACGGCGTCAAATTCCTTGGCAACGGCGAAGTTACCAAGAAGCTGACCGTCAAAGCTGCCGCCTTCTCCGCAACCGCAAAAGAGAAGATCGAGGCGGCCGGCGGAAAGGCAGAGGTGGTATAAGTGCTTCAGACATTACGCAATGCTTGGAGGATTGAAGAGATCCGCAGAAAGATTCTCTTCACTCTGCTCATCATTCTGCTTTATCGTCTTGGCAACGCCATCCCTGTCCCCTACGTGAATATCGCAGCCTTGCAGAGCTATTTTGCAATGCTCCAGAACACCGTTCTGGGCCTGCTGGACGTTATGTCCGGCGGCGCATTCTCCAATGCGACCATCTTCGCTCTGTCCATCCAGCCCTACATCAACGCTTCCATAATCATCCAGCTGCTGTGCATCGCCATCCCCGCACTGGAGCGCATGAGCAAGGAAGAGGGCGAGGAAGGCAAGAAAAAGATAGCCGCCATCACCCGTTACGTCACCGTTGCCATCGGTCTGCTCCAGGGCTTCGGCTTCTACATGCTCATCAAGAACAACGGTATCCTGGTTGCTGACGCTCATAGCAGCGTGTGGGCGGCCATCGTCATCATCCTCACCTTCACTTCCGGCTCCGCCATCATCATGTGGCTGGGCGAGCAGATCACCGAGTACGGCATAGGCAACGGTATCTCCATGATACTCTTTGCCAGCATCATCTCCCGTCTGCCCTCCAGCTTCGTGACCAGCGTGCGCAACATCATCCTGGGCACCCTCCAGTGGTGGGTCCTGCTGCTGATGGTGCTGGGAGCCCTGGCCATCATCGTGCTCATCGTCTTCGTCAACGATTCCGAGCGGCGCATCCCCGTGCAGTATGCAAAGCGGGTGGTGGGCCGGAAGATGTACGGCGGCCAGAGCACACACCTGCCCATGAAGGTGAACATGTCCGGCGTTATGCCCATCATCTTTGCCCAGTCCATCGCCTCCGTGCCTGCTACCATAGCAGCCTTTACCGGCAAGACCGACGGCTGGGTGAGCACTTGGTTCGGCACCAACTCCATCCCCTACGCAATAATCTACTTCCTGCTGATAATCTTCTTCGCATACTTCTACTCCACCATCCAGTTCAACCCCATTGAAGTGGCAAACAACCTGAAGAAGAACGGCGGATATATCCCCGGCTTCCGTCCCGGCAAGCCCACCAGCGAGTTCATCCACAAGGTGCTCAACAAGATAACCCTCTTCGGCGCCATCTACCTGGGCATCATCGCCGTGGTCCCCATCCTGGTGGCTCACTTCAGCCAGAGCGAGGCCCTCACCGGCATCTCTCTGGGCGGCACTTCCATCATAATCGTTGTGGGTGTTGCACTTGAGACCGTCCGTGCTCTGGAGGCACAGATGCTCATGCGCAACTACAAAGGCTTCCTTGACTGATTGAGGAGATGAGCTTATGAGGCTTATACTTTTAGGCGCTCCCGGCGCAGGTAAAGGTACTCAGGCTGAGATACTAAGCCGAGAGCTCGGCATACCCACCATATCCACCGGCAACATCCTGAGAGCCGCCATGAAGGCGGGCACCCCCGTGGGGATCCAGGCCAAGAGCTACGTGGAAGCGGGCAAGCTCGTCCCGGATGATGTGATAATCGGCATCATCCAGGAGCGGCTGGCCCAGGAAGACTGCAAGAAGGGCTACATCCTTGACGGTGTGCCCCGGACCATCCCCCAGGCGGAGACCATGGAGGAGATGGGCGTGGAGATAGACTGTGCCCTGTCCATCGAGGTAGAGGACCAGGTCATAGTAGAGCGGATGTCCGGCCGCCGTACCTGCAAGGACTGCGGCCAGACCTTCCACATCGTGAGCAATCCCCCCAAGGCGGAAGGCCAGTGCGATGCCTGCGGCGGTCAGCTGCACATCCGCAAGGACGACGCCCCTGAGACCGTGAAGGCCAGGCTTGAGGTCTACCACAGGGAGACCGAACCCCTGAAGCTCTTTTACGCCGAGAGAGGCAAGCTCAAGAGCGTGGAAAATCAAAGCACGATCGAGGCCACAACGGCCGAGATAAGGAAAGCTCTGGGGATTTGATATGCCGGATACCATCTATATCAAATCAAAAGCAGAGATAGAAATCATGCGTCAGGCCGGCCGGATAACCGCCGGAGCCCGCAGCATAGCCCGCCAGGCGGTTGCGGCCGGAGTGAGCACAAAGCAGATAGACAGGTACGTGCATGAGTTCATCGTAAAATCCGGGGCAAAGCCCACCTTTCTGGGCTATGCCGGCTTTCCGGCCAGCGCCTGCGTCTCGGTAAATGAGGAGGTCATACACGGTATTCCCGGCAAGAGGCTCATCCGGGACGGGGATATAGTTTCCCTGGATGTGGGGGCTACCTACAGAGGGATGGTAGGCGACTGTGCCGGAACCTTCCCCTGCGGTCAGGTCAGCGAAGAGGCGCAGAAACTCATCCAGGTCACAAGGCAGAGCTTCTTTGAAGGTCTGCACTTTGCCCGGGAGGGCTATCGGATATCAGATATAGGGGGAGCCATCCAGGACTATGTTGAGAGCCACGGCTATTCCGTGGTCCGGGAGTACGTGGGTCACGGCGTAGGCCATAAGATGCACGAGGCCCCGGAGGTCCCCAACTATCGGATAGACCGGCATCTGGGGGGGAGAAGCAACCCGCGCCTTGTAAAGGGCATGACCATAGCGGTAGAACCCATGGTGAACGTGGGGGGCTACGAGGTGAAGGTGCTGGACAACGGCTGGACCGTGGTCACAGCGGACGGCTCCCTTTCTGCCCACTACGAAAACACCATCCTCATCACCGACGGAGAGCCGGAGATACTGACAATGGCAGAGGACCTGTGACAAAAGTCACACACCGACTTTGGAGGAATTTTACATTGGCAAAAGACGACGTAATCGAACTCGAGGGCACGGTAGTTGAATCCCTGCCCAACACCATGTTCCAGGTGGATATCGGCAATGGCCACATCATACTGGCGCATATTTCCGGCAAGCTCCGGATGAACTTTATCAGGATACTTCCCGGCGACAAGGTAACGGTGCAGATGTCTCCCTATGACGTCACCCGGGGCCGCATCACCTGGAGAAGCAAGTAGGAGGTACAACAAATGAAAGTAAGACCTTCCGTGAAGCCCATGTGCGAGAAGTGCAAGATCATCAAGCGCAAGGGCAAAGTCATGGTCATCTGCGAGAACCCCAAGCACAAGCAGCGCCAGGGTTGATGCAGAGAGGGGGAGAGCCCCCGAAAAATGAGAGACCGGGCCCAAGGCCCGTCCCCATAAAGGCGGCTCAGGCCGCCGGTCCGGCCGGACCACCGGCCCGGTTCGGAAGAAAACGGCTCAGAAAGAGCACACTCCCGCACGAGCGAGGGACTCCCTCCGGCGGGAATAAGTCCCCGTTCACAAAAAGTGCGGAAAAATTATCGAAAGGATGATTGTAAAGTATGGCACGTATAGCCGGCGTTGACCTGCCCAAGGACAAGAGAATCGAGATCGGTCTCACCTACGTCTATGGTATCGGCAGAACCAGCGCAAAGAAGATCCTGGAAGCTACCGGGATCAACCCCGACACCAGAGTTAAGGACCTCACCGATGAGCAAGAGGCAAAGCTGCGTGAGTGCATCGACCACGGCTACATCGTGGAAGGTGACCTGCGCCGTCAGACTGCGCTGGACATCAAGCGCCTGACCGAGATCGGCTGCTACCGTGGCCTGCGTCATCGCCGCGGTCTGCCCGTCCGTGGTCAGAGATCCAAGACCAACGCCCGTACCCGCAAGGGTCCGAAGCGGACCATCGCAAATAAGAAGAAGTAAGGAGGGATATGAATTATGGCAGCAGCAAACGCTAAGAAGAAAGTCAGAACTCGCAGAAGAGAGCGTAAGAACATCGAAAAGGGCCAGGTTCATATCAGCTCTTCCTTCAATAATACCATGGTCACCATAACCGACACTCAGGGCAACGCACTGTCCTGGGCCTCCGCCGGTGGCCTGGGCTTCCGTGGAAGCAAGAAGTCTACCCCCTTCGCCGCTCAGACCGCCGCCGAGACCGCCGCAAAGGCAGCCATGGAGCACGGCCTGAAGACCGTCGAAGTGTTCGTCAAGGGGCCCGGTTCCGGCCGTGAAGCCGCCATCCGCGCTCTCCAGACCGCAGGTCTTGAAGTGACGATGATAAAGGATGTCACCCCCATTCCTCACAATGGCTGCCGTCCTCCCAAGCGTCGTCGTGTCTAATTGAAGGAGGTAAACTGATATGGCAAGATATACTGAAGCAGTCTGCCGCCAGTGCCGCAGAGAGGGTCAGAAGCTCTTCCTGAAGGGCGACCGCTGCTACACCGACAAGTGCGCAATGAACAGCAGAGCCTTCGCCCCCGGCCAGCATGGCCAGGGCCGCAGCAAGAGCTCCGAGTACGGCCAGCAGCTCCGTGAGAAGCAGAAGGCCAAGAGATTCTACGGCGTGCTGGAGAGCCAGTTCCGGGGATACTTCGAGATGGCCGAGCGCCGTCCCGGCCAGACCGGCGAGAACCTCCTCTCCATCCTTGAGAGCCGCCTGGACAACGTGGTGTACCGTCTGGGCTTTGCCATGAGCCGCGCCGAGGCCCGGCAGATGGTCAGCCACGGCCACATCACCGTCAACGGCCGCAAAGTGAACATCCCCAGCTACCAGGTCAAGCCCGGCATGGTAGTTGCTCTGAAGGAGAGCAGCCGCAGCATCGAGAAGATAAAGGCCAATATCGAGGCAAATGCATTCCGTCCCGCACCCAAGTGGCTTGAGTATGATGCAAACAACATGGTAGCAAAGGTCGCTGCAGTTCCTGCAAGAGAAGACATCGATCTGCCCATCGAGGAACGTCTCATCGTCGAGTTGTACTCCAAGTAATAAAGACACCCTCAAATTGGTAAGCTGAATCACCGCAAGCGATTACAAAGCGCAACACTTAAAAGGAGGGTTATATAACTATATGATCGAAATTAAGAAGCCGCGCATAGAGTGCATAGAGACTCCCGCCGACAGCTCTTATGGTAAGTACATCATAGAGCCGCTGGAGCGTGGCTACGGCACAACACTTGGTAACTCTCTTCGCAGGGTACTTCTCTCTTCTCTCCCCGGTACTGCCTGCACCAGCATAAAGATCGCCGGAGTACAGCACGAGTTTTCCACCATCCCCGGTGTGAAGGAAGACGTGACGGAGATCGTCCTCAACGTCAAGAGCATCATTGCCCGCATTCACAGCGAGGGACCCAAGACAGTCTATATAGAGGCCTCCGGCGAGGGCCTTGTCACCGCCGGAGACATCAAGACGGATTCCGAGGTAGAAATACTCAATCCCGAGCAGCCCATAGCCACTCTGGGGCCCGAGGGCGCACTGAACATGGAACTGGTTCTGGACCACGGCAGGGGCTATGTCTCCGCCGACAAGAACAAGAACCCCCAGATGCCCATCGGCACCATTCCTGTGGACTCCATCTACACCCCGGTCCTGAAGGTCAACTACACTGTGGAGAACACCCGTGTAGGCAACCAGACCGACTTTGACAAGCTGACCATCGAGGTGTGGACCGATAAGACCATGACTGCCCGTGACGCCCTGTCCCTGGGCGCCAAGATACTCTGCGACCACTTTACCCTCTTTACGGACCTCTCCGACACCATTGGCAGCAACTCCACTGTTGTTGAGAAGGTGGAGAAGGAGCCGGATACCATGCTCAAGATGACCATCGAAGAGCTGGATCTGTCCGTAAGAAGCTTCAACTGCCTCAAGCGCGCAAACATCAACACCGTAGAGGATCTGGTCAGCAAGACTGAGGAAGAAATGATCAAGGTCCGTAACCTCGGCCGCAAGTCCCTGGAGGAAGTCGTCCACAAGCTGACGATGATGGGCTTGTCTCTGGCAAGCGAGGATAATCAGTAAGCTCTCAAGAAGGAGGAAATGCAATTATGCCCGGAACAAGAAAGCTCGGCAAGACTACCGCCCAGCGCATGGCAATGCTCCGCCAGCAGGTCACTGACCTTCTGGACAAGGGCCGTATGGAGACCACCGTTGCCCGCGCCAAGGAGGTAGCTCCCATGGCCGAGAAGATGATAACTCTTGGCAAGGCGAAGGACCTGAACGCCTACCGTCAGGCTCTGGCCTTCATCACCCGTGAAGACGTGGCCAAGAAGGTTTTCGATGAGCTGGCTCCCAAGTACGCTGAGCGTAACGGCGGCTACACCCGCATCACCCGCATCGGCGAGCGCCGGGGCGATGCTGCCGAGATGGCAGTCATCGAGCTGGTCTGAGCCTTGGCTGTAAGCCCTTTTCGCAAAACAAAGCTTTATAAATCCCCGGCAGCTCCGTTGAGAGCTGCCGGGGATTTTAACATTTTGCAAACCAAAACCGAAATACAAAGGGGATACAAAAGGGGAAATACAGAAAAACGGGCCAAAGTCTTAGCCGGACTTCTTTTTCTGAGAAGCTCCGGCCCCGTTGCGAAATTCCAGGGGGCTGACGCCCTCGGCCTTGCGGAAACTCTGGGAAAAATAGCTGGCGGAGGAAAAGCCAAGAATGCGGGATATCTGGGACAGGGACATATCAGTCTCCCGCAGCAGGTAACGGCTCTCCTTTATGCGCAGGAAGATCTGATAATTTATAGGGGAGATCCCGTATTCCGACTTGAAGGTGTGGGCCAGATAGTATTTGCTCACATGGGCCTGGGAAGCCAGCATGTCCAGATTGAGAGGCTCCTTGTAATGGGCGTCTATGTAATGGCGCACGGCGGCGCATTGACGGCTCACCTGGTTAGCGGCAGGCTCCGAGGCGGGGGCAAAACTGGTGCTGCGCATAAGATGGGAGATGAGTATCTCCATATAGGCCTGGCAGATAAGCTCATACCCGGGCTTCTGATCCACAGTCTCCCGATAGATGTTCCGCAGACAGGATGCTATCTCTCCGCCGCCCGGGCAGTCGATAATGCAAAAACGCCCGTCGTTGTTATCTTCCACCGAAAGCTCCAGCCCCTCAATACCCAGGACGATGTACTCCAGAGGGGAGACCTTGTAGCTGACCTCCGTGTGGATAACATTGGGACTGATAATGACCAGCTGATTTTGGTGAACAGGGTACAGTTTATCGCCAATGCGGAACTGACCGTTGCCGCCCAGAGTATAGAAGAGCTCGGCATAGCTATGGGTGTGGGGAACGGAGTGCCAGTCCCCGCCGTATTTTGCGCTGCTCACATTCAGAAGTTTGGCCCGGCTAAGAATACTGTCCCCGCCGGAAGTATCCATTGAAAACCTGCGATGACTCATGGATCTCAGCTCCTGGAAAGATTTAGCAATTTTGCTCTTTTTTTAATTATATTGCTAAAGATAAAAAATTTCAATAGAAAAATTCGTAGAAATGCAGAATTTTCCCGGAAAAACCCAGGGAACAGGCAAAAAGAAATGGCAGAATTCAACAAAAAAACTGAAGCCTTTTTAAGCGTTTTGCTGAAATTTTAAACTTGAGCAATATATATAAAATTCTCCACAAAAATCGAGTTGTTGTTTTTCCACGAAAATGTATACTTAAAGCACCAGTAAGACCCAAGTAAAAAATTTTTAGGAGGAAAATGAAATGAAGAAGACCATAGCTCTGCTTCTGGTGCTGGTGCTTGCTCTCGGCATGCTGGCCGGCTGCGGTGGCAGCAATGATACTGCTGAGGCTCCTGCCGCTGATTCAGGCGAGACTGCCGAGACTCCCGCCGCCGAGATAAGCGTGGCCGCCATCGAGACTGCCTACGGCTCCGAAATGTGGCAGCAGGTAGCAGAGGCTTTCACCGCCGAGACCGGCATTAAGGTGAACCTGACCACCGACAAGAATCTTGAGGATGTTATTGGCCCCGCAATGCAGGGTGGCGAGTTCCCCGATGTCATCCACCTGGCCACCGGCCGTGAAGCCGGCCTCACCGAGCAGTTCATCAAGGATAAGAACATTGCCGACATCACCGACGTGCTGTCCATGACCGTTCCCGGCGAGGATGTGACTGTAGCCGACAAGATCGCCGGCGGCTTCACTGAGACCTCTCTCACCAACCCCTATGGCGACGGCAAGACCTATCTGGCACCCATGTTCTACTCTCCCTGCGGACTGTTCTACAACGCCGGCCTCTTTGCTGAAAAGGGCTGGGAAGTTCCCACCACCTGGGACGAGATGTGGGAGCTGGGCGACAAGGCCATGGAAGAGGGCATCTACCTCTTCACCTACCCCACCACCGGTTATTTTGACGCCTTCCTGTATGCTCTGATGTACACTGTGGGCGGCCCCGAGTTCTTTGACGCTGCTACCCACTATGAGGACGGCATTTGGGATACCGAGGAAGCCAAGGAGTGCTTTGACATAATCGCCAAACTGGCTACCTACACCAACCCCATAACCCCCGCTCAGGCCAATGACCAGGACTTCACTCAGAACCAGCAGCTGGTGCTGGACAACAAGGCTCTGTTTATGCCCAACGGCACTTGGATAGTAGGCGAGATGGCCGAGGCCCCCAGGGCTGAGGGCTTCCAGTGGGGTATGACCGCTCTGCCTGCAGCTACCGAGGGCGGTGACTGCTACTCCTACACCTGGTTTGAGCAGGCATGGATTCCTGCCGGTGCTGAGAACATCGACGCTGCCAAGCAGTTCATCGCTTTCTTGTACTCTGACACTGCCTGCGAGATCTTTGCTGCAGCCGGCGCTATCCAGCCCGTTCTCGGTATAGCCGACACTCTGGAAGGCGACAACCAGATGTTCTACTCCATCTATGACGACGGAGCCAAGGCCGCCATGGGCAACTTTGCCTCCTACACCGCAGTGGCCGGACTGGGTACCGTCCGCGAGGTATTCATGGATCCCGTGAACTCTCTGGTCAACGGTGAGATCACCGAGGAGCAGTGGATAGAGAACATCAAGACCGCATCCGCTCAGATGCTGGCCAATATCCAGAGCTGAGAGAAAAGGGAATAAAAAAACAGACCAAGCACTTTTGGGCGGCGAGCAGTTTACTGCCCGCCGCCTTTCATCGGTGTTTTTCTTGTAACTAAATGAAAAGGAGCTGTAAAATGCTTAAGAGCAAGGGCCGCAGCCGCTTCATCTTCCTGTGCGTGGCGCCGGCCGTCATATTGTTTACAGTTTTCATGGTAGTGCCCACGCTGAACGTGTTCCGTATGTCCCTGTTTGAGAGGGGGGCTTACTCTCCCACCGAGACCTTTGTGGGCCTGAGCAACTTTGAAGTGCTGTTCCAGGATGCCAAGTTCATCCGCTCCATGCAAAACACCATACTGCTGATAGTAGTGGTGACCATAATCACCTTCTTCTTCGCCCTGAGCTTTGCTGCGATACTCACCAGAGAGAAGATAAAGGGCCAGGATTTCTTCCGGGTCATATTCTACATCCCCAACATCCTGTCCATAGTGGTCATTTCCGGCATATTCTCCGCCATCTACAAGCCGGAGAACGGCATGCTCAACACCCTGCTGTCCTTCTTTGCCGGGGACACGGTGCAGGTGCTGTGGAAGGACGCAAAGCTGGTCATGGTCAGCGTCATAATAGCTATGGTCTGGCAGGCCATAGGCTATTACATGGTCATGTACATGGCTTCCATGTCTGCCGTGTCTCTCAGCCTCTATGAGAGCGCCAGCCTGGACGGTGCGGGCCGCCTCACCCAGTTTTTCCAGATAACCATCCCCCTTATCTGGACCAACATCCGCACCACCCTCACCTTCTTTATTATCTCCAACATAAACATGGCCTTCCTGTTTGTGAAGGCAATGACCTCCGGCGGGCCGGGAGGCGCCTCGGAAGTGGCCTTGAGCTTCATGTATAACCAGAAGGACGCTGGACTTTACGGTTACTCCATGGCTGCCGGCGTGGTCATCTTCCTGTTCTCCTTTGCTCTGTCCGCCCTTGTGAACCGGGCTACCAAGCGTACGCCCCTGGAATACTGAGGAGGTGCCTGAGATATGGGAAAGAATCAATCCGCAGAGCGCCTGTATAAGGTATTCATCTATTTTGTACTGATAATGCTGGCTGTGTGCATTATCGTGCCGGTGGCATGGGTCTTCCTAGCCTCTATAAAGGAAAACAGCGAGTTTTACGGCAATCCATGGGCTATGCCAAAGGGCGTGCATTGGCAGAATTTTGTAGAGGCCTGGAACGCCGCCAAAATGGGCGAGTACATGGTGAACTCCGTTTTAGTGACAGCCATGGCCCTGGCCATACTCCTGGTGGTGGCCCTGCCCGCCGCCTATTGCCTCTCCCGCTTCAAGTTCAAGGGCAGCAAGTTCTTGAACGTAGCTTTCATGGCTGGGCTTTTCATAAACGTCAACTACATCGTGGTACCAATCTTCCTCATGCTCCGTGATGGGGACACCTGGCTGAAGAAGGTCATAGGAGAGGGCTTTTTGCTCAACAACCTCTTTGTTCTGGCGGTAGTGTATGCAGCTACGGCCCTGCCCTTCACCATCTACCTGCTCAGCGGCTACTTTGCCACCCTGCCCCACGACTTCGAGGAGGCCGCCTACATAGACGGCGCAGGCTACGGCAAGGCCATGACCAGCATCATTTTCCCCATGGCAAAGCCCTCCGTCATAACCATCATCCTCTTCAACTTCCTCTCCTTCTGGAATGAGTACATCATATCCATGACTCTGATGAGCTCTGCCCAGGCCTCCCGCACCCTGCCGGTGGGACTGCTGAACCTGATGCAGGCCCAGCAGTCCGCCGCACAGTACGGCATGATGTACGCAGGATTGGTGATGGTCATGCTGCCCACCCTGATACTGTACATCTGTGTCCAGAAAAAGCTGACCCAGGGCATGACCGTGGGCGGACTGAAAGGCTAAGGTGAAAAAATGCAGAAATTCTGGAAAGAACATGTGGCTTTACGCCTGACTTTGATAGCTTTACTCTTCATACTGGGCCTTGTCCTGGTGATAGCCGGTTGGAAAATGACCGGGGAACTTAAGGGCCTGGGCATAATGGTGGGCGGAGTAGTAGTGCTGCTGGCGGCGATTTTCATCTACAACGCACCCTTTGAAGATTAAGTCAAGCGAGGAGTAAGCATATGAGCGAAAGAAAAAGCGTGGGCCGCGTAACTATCCCCACAGACCTGGACGTAGTACCGGAAACTCTGGAGATAATGAAACGCTGGGGGGCAGATGCCATCCGGGACTGTGACGGCACCGATTTCCCCAAGGAGCTGCAGCAGCAGGACGCCAAGATCTACTCCACCTATTACACCACCCGCAAGGACAACGCCTGGGCAAAGGCAAATCCCGACGAGGTGCAGCAGTGCTATATAATGACCGGCTTTAACACGGCTGCGGAGGGGGAGCTGAGGATAGCCCTGATGAAGGGCGTCAGCCCTGACCTGATGAAGGTGAACACCAGGGACGATATCAGGCGCTGGTGGGAGGTCATGGACAGGACCGAGGGCAGCATAGTTCCCCCGGACTGCTGGAGCTACGACGAGAGCGACGGCTGCCTGGTGATAGCCCGGCCCAAGCCCTTCCACGACTATACCGTGGCCTTCCTGGCCTACCTTATTTGGGACCCGGTGCACATGTACAATGCCGTTACCAACAACTGGCAGAATTTCGAGCGGCAGATAACCTTTGACGTGCGCCAGCCCAAGACCCACAAATACACCATGGAGCGGCTGCGCCGCTTCATAGCCGAGCACCCCTATGTGAACGTCATCCGCTACACCACTTTCTTCCACCAGTTCACCCTGGTGTTCGACGAGCTGCGCCGGGAGAAGTACGTGGACTGGTACGGCTACTCCGCCTCCGTCTCCCCCTACATCCTGGAGCAGTTTGAGAAGGAAGTGGGCTATAAGTTCCGGCCCGAGTACATCGTGGACCAGGGCTATTACAACAACCAGTACCGCATCCCCAGCAAGCAGTTCAAAGACTTCCAGGCTTTCCAGCGCCGGGAGGTGGCAAAGCTTGCAAAGGAGATGGTGGACATCACCCATGAGCTGGGCCGGGAGGCCATGATGTTCCTGGGCGACCACTGGATAGGCACCGAGCCCTTTATGGAGGAGTTCAAGTCCATAGGCCTGGACGCCGTGGTGGGCTCCGTGGGCAACGGCTCCACCCTGCGCCTCATCTCCGACATCCCCGGCGTGAAGTACACCGAGGGCCGCTTCCTGCCTTACTTCTTCCCTGACACCTTCCACGAGGGCGGGGACCCGGTAAAGGAAGCCAAGGAGAACTGGGTCACCGCCCGCCGGGCCATACTGCGCAAGCCCATAGACCGCATAGGCTATGGCGGCTACCTGAAGCTGGCCGTCCAGTTCCCGGAGTTTATCGACTATGTGGAGAGCGTCTGCAATGAGTTCAGGGAGCTCTATGAGAACATCAAGGGCACCACGCCCTACTGCATCAAGACCGTGGCGGTGCTCAACAGCTGGGGCAGGGCCCGTTCCTGGGGCTGCCACATGGTACACCATGCCCTGTACCAGAAGCAGAACTACTCCTATGCCGGGGTAATCGAGGCCCTGTCCGGCGCACCCTTTGATGTAAAGTTCATCTCCTTTGACGATATCAGAAAAGACCCCAAGCTGCTGGAGAGCATCGACGTGCTCATCAACGTGGGCGACGGGGACACCGCCCACAGCGGCGGCGCCGAGTGGGAGGATGCGGCGGTGTCCTCGGCGGTGAAGGCCTTTGTCCATCGGGGCGGCGGCTTCATCGGCGTGGGCGAGCCCTCCGGCCACCAGTACCAGGGCCGCTATCTCCAGCTGGCAAATGTGCTGGGGGTGGAGAAGGAGACCGGCTTCACCCTGGGCTACGACAAGTATAACTGGGAGCAGCACCCGGAGCACTTCATCCTCTCCGACTGCAAGGGAGAGGTGGACTTCGGCGAGGGCAAGAAGAGCATCTACGCCCTGGAAGGCGCCCAGATATTGGTGCAGCGGGAGAAGGAAGTGCAGATGGCCGTGAACGCCTTCGGCTCCGGCCGCAGCGTGTACATCTCCGGCCTGCCCTACAGCTTTGAAAACAGCCGCATCCTCTACCGGGCCATACTGTGGAGCGCCCACGGGGAGGAGCTGCTGCACAAGTGGTTCTCCTCCAACTACAATGTGGAGGTCCACGCCTTTGTGAAAAACGGCAAGTACTGCGTGGTGAACAACACCTACCAGCCCCAGGACACCACCGTCTACACCGACGGCGGCAGCTTCCCCCTGCACCTGGAGGCCAACGAGATCCGCTGGTACAGCATCTGAGAAACCAATAGAACATGAAAAAACGCAGCCGCTGAAAAAAGCGGCTGCGAGAGACTGTCGAAAAAGCCTCGCAGAGTTTTTTCGCCGCAGCGAAAAAATAATTTAAATCGTTTTCTGCGGCGGCGTGTACGTCGCAGAAAACACTTCTCACACAAGACAGCGGGCCCAGCAGCAATATCATTTCATGCGCATAGGCGCAGGGAAGCCAGGACACTGAGCGGGAGCCATAAGATGAAGCGGTGTGGAAAATTTTGTGGGAAACTCAAGGTTAAGCATCTTAATATCATGCGACCCTGTGATATACTATATGCGGAGGTGAGAGGAACGAGGACCACAAGATATAGTAGGACCCGCATGAGGGGAGCAAATCACACCGCATGCACCAAGCTCACGGAGGACGAGAAAACCCGGCTGCATCTCATAGCAGTAGAGCGGGAGATATCAGACTACGAGTTGACCAGGAGGATATTACAGGAGTACATCACCAGATACTAGCAGGGTCACGACCGTCCTGATACTGTATCGCATCCAGCCGGTCACCGTTTTGCCACCGTCTGCACCACCAAAAGAGACCCCATCCTAGCACAGAGTAAACAGCAAGACAAGCCGCCCCGCACATCAATAGATGTCCTGATGGAGCGGCCAGGCAGTCGCCCAGGTAAGCCCGCCGCCTGCCTGGCCTCCCACCAGGAGCCTACGGCTGAGCGGGACGGCTGTTTACAAACTGCGCTCATGGAGGGGTATCTTTTTAAGGAGGTACAGACAATGACAAAACTAACCAATGCCCAGCGGAAAGCGATATACAAGCGGGACGGATACATGTGTGCCCTGTGCGGTAGCGGGAGGTATCTTCAGATACACCACTACATCCATAGGGGCCAGGGTGGCAGCAACAGCCCGCACAATCTGATAACCTTATGCTCAGACTGCCATGCCCTGGCCCACGGTCTGAATCTGCATGACTTCCCGGACATGACCCAGGAGTATGTGGAACAATGCATCCTGGAATACCTGGCAGATTACTATGCGCCTGACTGGGACCCCTGGGAATAATCCCAGGGCGTTCCCTTGTATTGGCAGAAAAGCGGTCGCAGCCGCCGCCCCCCTGCGCTATTGGAAAATACAAGGAGCTTGCCTGCGGGCCCCCCCGGCGGCTGCAATCCGGGCGGGCCAAGCGTGGGAGATGGCCCGCCCTCAAATGGTTGGCCCGCACAGCGGTCCAACGTCTCCTCCGCCGCCGCAGTAATTGAACTGGGGGGGAAGGTGCGGCGGCGTCGTCGAGACGAGGGAGCACGCCTGCGGGCGTGCACCGGGACCAGCACCAGCTCGGCGGCGTGTACGTCGCAGAAAACACTTCTCACGGAGCGAAGTGTCGAATTGTACGCCTCTGGCGTACAACTGAGGCATGGAGCGAAGTGCAAGCCCTTTTGTCGAAGAAGGCTTGGCCTTCTTCGACAAGCTGTCGCAGCCGCTAAAAAAGCGGCTGCGATTTTTCATATGGACTCATTTGAAAAGCTGCTCATAAGTGCAGCCCAGCTCCTCCTTGATTGCCCGGAGCTGACCGGCCTGAATGTGCTGGATGCCCCGTTCGATTTTCACAAGGCTCTCTCTGGTGATAGGGATTCCCCGGAGCTGTAAAAGACGTACAAGTTCAGTTTGACCAATTCCCTTCTCCCGGCGCGCTTGGCGGATGTTTTCCCCGATATGGATTTCGTCCTGTTTGACCTTCTGCTCAGCCATAGCGTTTTCCCCTTGCTCACAACAGTTCAAATATCACGATGCACACCAGCATGCACAAAGGCTGGTGGAGGAGATATACTAAAAGGGCCCGGCGACCCAGGGCGCTGAGCAGGGGGACCCTGTGGGTGAAAGGCCGCTGCCAGGCCGGATGGGCGGCAAAGATGCCCTGAAGGAAATAGCCGGAGAGATAGAGGAAAAACCAGGGCAGCATTGGAAAATAGTCGCTGGAGCGAAAGCCCTTGTAGGGAAAGCCCAGGGGCGTCAGCAGCCGGCTGGTGTACAGGCTCTCCGGCAGCTTCACCGAGAACAGCTCCCCCAGGCCCAGGTAGCCGCTGTTCACCTTAAAGAAGAGCAGAAAGAGCAGGAAGCTGAGACAGAGGCCCAGCCAGGGATTCAGCTTTTTCAGCAGGGGGTGCAGGGCTATGAGCAGCAGCACGGAGCAGCCGATGAAATTCAGCACTCCGAACCAGATAGCCTCCGAGGGCAGGGCAATGAGAGTCACCGCCGTTATCACCAAGCCCCAGAGGTTTATAACTATGCCACGGCGCAGGTTCTTCTTTCGCCCCCAGCACCAGACAAAGCCGGAGATGAGGATGAAGCTCCAGCAGATGCTCTGCTGCCATATGTGAACGGCGGGTATGCGGTACCAGTCCGGGTCCAGGGCGTAGACCACCTTTACATCGTACATGAAATGATAGGCCACCATGCTCAGCACCGTGAGGCCCCGGAGGGCGTCGATGCCGTGGAGGCGGGGAGATCTGTTTTCCATAGCCTGCTCCTGATTCGATATGCCTATATTGTACGCCAAAGGCGAAAAAAGGCAAGAGAAAAAGCTGCGGCCCTGCCGCAGCTTTTTGGTATATGCTGTTTTCCCCGGGACTCAGGCCGCCGCTTTACAGGCAGACCAGCTCCCCGTCCCGGACGTCCACGGTGAGGGTGGAGCCGGCGGACAGGTCCCCGGAGAGGATGCGCCGGGCGATAAGGGTCTCCACGCTGCTTTGCAGATAGCGGCGCAGGGGCCGGGCGCCGTACAGGGGGTCGTAGCCCCGCTGGATGATGAGGCTCTTGGCCTCATCGGTGATGACCAGTTCCAGACCACGGTCGCTGATGCGCTGGCGCAGGGAACTGACCATGATGTCGATGATGCCTTTCAGGTCGTCCTTGGTGAGAGGATGGAACATGATGGTCTCGTCCAGACGGTTGAGAAACTCCGGCCGGAAGGAGCGGCGCAGCTCCGCCATCACCGCCTCCTGGGCGGACTGGGAGATGCTGCCGTCGGGCTCTATGCCCTCCAGCAGATACTGGCTGCCCAGGTTGGAGGTGAGGATGATGATGGTGTTCTTGAAGTCCACGGTACGGCCCTGAGAGTCGGTGATGCGTCCGTCGTCCAGGATCTGCAGCAGGATGTTGAACACGTCCGGGTGGGCCTTCTCTATCTCGTCAAAGAGCACCACGCTGTAGGGCTTGCGGCGCACGGCCTCGGTAAGCTGGCCGCCCTCGTCATAGCCCACGTATCCGGGAGGTGCGCCTATGAGCCGGGAGACGGAGAATTTCTCCATGTACTCGGTCATGTCTATACGCACGATGTTGTGCTCGTCGTCAAAGAGGCATTCAGCCAGAGACTTGGCCAGCTCCGTCTTGCCAACGCCGGTGGGGCCAAGGAAGAGGAAGGAGCCGATAGGCCGGTTGGGGTCGGCTATGCCGGCACGGGAACGGAGTATTGCCTCGGTGACCTTCTGCACGGCTTCGTCCTGGCCTATGACACGCTTGTGGAGGTATTCGTCCAGATGGAGTATCTTCTCCCGCTCGCCCTCCATGAGCTTGGCCACGGGGATGCCGGTCCACTTGGACACGATGTTGGAGATCTCTTCCTCGGTGACGGTGTCGTGGACCATGGTGTTGGCCTTCCGCTCCTCGGAGAGGCGCTCGGCCTCCTGGAGCTTCTGCTCCAGGGCGGGCAGGTCGGAGTATTTCAGCTTGGCCGCCTTTTCGTATTCGTAACGCAGCTGGGCGTTCTCTATCTCCGAGTGCATCTTTTCTATCTCGGATTTCAGACGCTTCACCTCGTCCACGCTGTTCTTCTCCTCCTCCCAGCGGGACTTCATTGCGTTGAAGCTGTCTTTCATGTTGGCCAGCTCCTCTCTCAGCTTGGAGAGCCGGTCCTGGCTCAGTTTGTCCTCCTCTTTCTTCAGAGCCATCTCCTCGATCTCCAGCTGCATGATACGCCGGCGCATGTCGTCCAGCTCTGCGGGCATGGAGTCTATCTCGGTGCGGATGAGGGCGCAGGCCTCGTCCACCAGGTCTATGGCCTTGTCCGGGAGGAAGCGGTCGGAGATGTAGCGGTTGGAGAGGGTGGCGGCGGCCACCAGGGCGTTGTCGTGGATGCGCACGCCGTGGTAGACCTCGTAGCGTTCTTTCAGGCCACGGAGGATGGATATGGTGTCCTCCACCGTGGGCTCGTCCACCTGCACCGGCTGGAAACGGCGCTCCAGGGCGGCGTCCTTCTCAATGTACTTGCGGTACTCGTCCAGAGTGGTGGCGCCTATGCAGTGCAGCTCGCCACGGGCCAGCATGGGCTTCAAGAGGTTGCCTGCGTCCATGCTGCCCTCGGTCTTGCCGGCGCCCACTATGGTGTGCAGCTCATCTATAAAGAGGATGATGCCCCCCTCGGACTTGCGTATCTCCTCCAGAACGGCTTTCAGACGCTCCTCAAATTCGCCCCGGTACTTGGCACCGGCGATAAGGGCACCCATATCCAGGGAGAAAATGGTCTTATCTTTCAGGCCCTCGGGCACATCCCCCCGGACTATCCGTTGGGCCAGACCTTCAGCTATGGCAGTCTTGCCCACGCCGGGTTCGCCTATGAGCACGGGGTTGTTCTTGGTCTTGCGGGAGAGGATGCGGATGACGTTTCTTATCTCCGTGTCACGGCCGATGACCGGGTCCAGCTCGTTCTCCCTGGCCCGCTTCACCAGGTCTGTGCCGTACTTGGACAGGGCGTCATAGGTGTCCTCCGGGTTGTCCCCGGTGACGGGGGAGGTCTTCACCTTGCTCAGCTCTGCGGTAAAGGCGGACTTGCTGATGCCGTGGTCGGCAAAGATGCGCTTGATGGCAGGAGTGGCGGCGGCAAAAATGCCTATCATCAGGTGTTCCACGGAGAGGTATTCGTCCCCCATGGACTTGGCCGCCTTCTCGGCGGCGCTCATCACCCGGCCCGCCTCCTGGGACAGGTAGACCTGAGCGTCCCCGCCAACCCTGGGCAGGGCGGAAATGGCGGTGTCCAGCTCCGAGAGCAGGGCGTTGCAGTCCACGCCCATGCGGGAGAGCAGGGAGGGGATGAGCCCCCCGTCCTGGTCCACCAAGGCGTAGAGCAGATGCTCGGGCATCAGGTAATTGTTATGGTTCTCCTGGGCCATAGACTGGGCGGTCTGGATGGCCTCAAGGGTTTTCTGGGTGTATTTTTCAGCGTTCATAGTTGTCCTTTCCCGCCTCAGACATATATGGAGGCGTTATTGAGATAGGAACAGTAGGCCCCCTCTATATCGTGGGGGCTGTATCTGTCGGCCAGATAGCCTTTGAGTAATTTGTCAAATAGAGTGATGTAATTGGACAGAGCGGTGGCCAGCTCCTGGGCCGTGCAGTCCTTACCGGGGACTGCAATGCTCCGGACAAACTTGCCGTCGTACAGGGCATAGTCTATGCTCTGGCCGGTGAGGGGCTTCAGATGGGCGTCCTCCAGCTGCTTCCACAGGCGGAAGAACTCCGTCATGCTCTGGATCAGGGCCATGGACTGAGTGCGGAAGAGCACCGTCAGCTCCCCTATGCTGTCTCCCACGCCCCGGTACAGCTCCACCTCGTATTTCACCGTGGGCCGGTATTTGTACTCCAGGGAGCTCTTCAGGGACATGGTGTAGGAATTGGGGGAGAAGAAGGGCACCAGGTCCCGGGAGGGGGCCATCAGCTCCTCAATGGTGGAGAGAACCTGATTTATCCGCTGCTCGGGGGTGGTGTAGTTCACATACTCCGCCAAGATTTGATTTATAAGATTGGAGCGGTTGGTGCCCATCCTGTGGGCCAGGGCGTCCACCTCCCGCACTACTTCGTCGTTTAGTACCAGGCTGTATAATGTCTTTTTCATAACTCACCATCCTAGCTTTTTTACTGTGGATACTATACCACGGCGAAAATAATTTGTCAAGAGTTTTATATAAATTTAATTACGAATTATATATGAATTCTCAGGTTTATCTATCTTGATTTTTCCCCGGCTTTTAGGTATAATGACAGGGCAAATATGGAGATGTATCGAAGTGGTCGTAACGAGGCTGACTCGAAATCATGTTATTTGCCCCAAAAACTAAATAATTATTAAATGGAGACGTATCGAAGCGGTCATAACGAGCTCGACTCGAAATCGAGTTGTCCGAAAGGGCACGTGGGTTCGAATCCCACCGTCTCCGCCACAAAAATCCAGTAACCATGCGGGTTTCTGGATTTTTTCTTTTTCGTGCCCGCTCCAAAAATCACCCGATTTTGGGCTGTTCTTTCCATAATTTTGGAAAGAACAGCTTTTTGATTTATGCCCCGCTTTTTTCTGCGTTTTGCTCCCATCTGCTGCCGAAATCTCCCGCTTCGGGAAGGGGCATTCCGCTCACCATCGCCTGCGCCGAGGAGAGTTTCGAACTGTAATCCAGATGGGCGTAGATGTTCGCCGTGGTGGAAAAATCGCTATGCCCCAGCCAGTCCTGAATTTGCTTGAGCGGCACGCCGTTGGCAAGGAGCAGACTGGCGCAACTGTGCCTAAGCTCGTGGAAGCGGAAAATGGACGCAGATCATGAAATCGACAAATGAGAATAGGGTATATTAACGACAAAAAGGCTGTGGAAATTTCTCCGCAGTCTTTTTTATATCTCAATCCGATTCTTATTGCAGTTAACTCATTGACACGATATTCTATATGTTAAGGAGGCTATTATGGCACGAAAAAGTCGTAAACAAATTCAAGTGGTTGATCACTTTCCAACAGAATCACCTATGACAGTAGGGTATGCGCGCCTGTCAGTCAATGACCGCGTAGAGAACCATTCTATCGAGAATCAAAAGAAGATCATTTCTCTTTGGGCTGAGCAGCATGAGCTCCCGATTTCAAAGTTTTATGTGGATGTCGGGTATAGCGGCAGCACCTTTCAGCGTCCAGCTTTCCAACAGTTACTTCAAGATATTTCTGACGACAAGATTGAATGCGTCATTGTAAAGGATCTGTCGCGTGTTGGCCGCGACCATATAACAGTTGGATATTATATCGAAGAGTTCTTTCCGCTGAAGAATGTACGCTTTGTCTCTGTAACGGATCAATTTGATACCACTAACGGTCTGAACGACCAATCCTCCCCCAAACGCTCCCAAATCCGGATTCCACTGACGAATGTGTTTAATGAGCAAGCCGCAACCGACATAAAAAAGAAAACAGCATTTGCCTTGGATATAAAGGCACAGCGAGGAATATTTATCGGTCCCCGCGCGCCGTTTGGATACCAAAAATCCGAGGAGGAATTCGGGCAGATCATTGTTGATCCTGAAGCTGCGGTAATCGTACAGGACATTTTTAAGCTGTTTGTTGATGGAATGGGAATCACCGCGATTGTTCGATATTTAAATGAGAACAACATTCCTACACCGATTCAATATGCTCGCTCCAAAGGGTTGGCCGGCAATTACTATGATGGGAATGGAAACTGGAATAGTCGCTCTGTAAAATATATTTTGAGCAATCGCACCTATACAGGCGTTCTCGTCCAAGGGAAAGAAAAACGAGTTGTAGCCGGAACCCATGAGCCTTTGGTTGATGTGAAAACCTTCGATATGATTCAGAAGCAGCTGCAATCAAAGACTTTTCATCTGAGTGATTCTTCGCAGGGTACCGAAAATATTCTAAAAGGCAAAGTAATCTGTGGATGCTGCGGAAGAAAAATGCAGCGTAAACGTGGAACCAACCATGCTGACTGGTACTTTTTTACCTGCAACACAAACAACCGTTTGGGAGCAGGAAAATGCACAGGGATGTATGTGCGTGAAGAAGATATCTTCAGTGCAATCTATCACCAGCTCAAACTATACATACAAGAGCACTTTATTTCCAGCTTGCAGTATAAGGAAGAAATGGCACAACTTGAAGCGAAATTGAATTCGCAAGTCGAGTTTCGGCACGCCATCGCTGAGAATCCAGCCATATTTTATGAGCAGTATATTTTAGGAGAAATCAGTCTTGACGAGTTTAAGGTCAAACAGCAAAAGCTCCGACAGGCCGCCGAGGATCAAAAAGCGATAGAGCTTGAAATCGAAGAATGTGAACAGGTATATCGCCGGTTTTCTCATTTGTGTAAAGTACGGGACAAGGAACTCCCCCTTTCAACAGTCATGAGTGAAATTAATAAAATTGTGGTAGATGCTTGCAAGAAGGTTGTGGTACAATGGAAAACAAAGTGATTTGATCGCCAAACGTCACTAATATCAATATCAAGTTAAAGTGTGCTGCAAAGCAAAGGGGGAATATTATGGGTTATCAAACACGAAAAGAAATATTTGTAAAGATCGAGAAGAATCGCCAAAAACCTTTAATCACTTATGTTACTTCAATCAGACCAAATTTGAGTGGACAAATGGCAGGAGACTCGATTGAGCATATTATCGAGCAAATACAGCTTATCCCCATAGAACAAGAAGAAATTGACTTTTTGTTGATCAGTAATGGCGGCGATCCTATAACCGCTCTACGCATTATAAGCATTTTGCGTGAACGTTTTAAAAAAATATCAGTACTACTTCCCAATGTTGCGTATAGTGCAGCTACCATTCTCTCTTTGGGTGCAGATGAAATTATTATGCACCCGTACTCTAATTTGGGACCTGTAGATCCACAGTTGACAGTTTCCCGCCAAGCCGATAATGGACAAGCTTCGAAACTTGAATTTAGCTCTGAGGACATCCGAAACTACATTGATTTCGTAAAAAGTGATGTTGGTATCACGGATCAAAATCATTTAATATCAGCATTTAATGCTCTTGCAAAAGAAGTCGGCCCACTGCCTATTGGTTCAGCAAAAAGAAGTCAACAGTTGTCACTTTCTTTAAGTATAAGAATGTTAGAGATGCACATGGAAGACAAAAGCAAAGCATCTTCTATCGCAAAGGCTCTCAATACAGCTTACTATCATCATGGATATGCCGTGAGTAGGTCTGAGGCTCAACGCATTGGGCTAAATATAATTTTTCCCGATACAGAATTGGAAAATTTAATGTGGGATGTCTGGAAAGATTATTCGCAAGAAATGCAGTGTGATAAAGAGTTTAACATAATCGCTACCATTATGGCACATCCCGAAGCACAAACGTGGCTGAACCAAATAAATATAATAAATTTGCCAGTTAATACACCACCTCAAGTTGCTCAGAATATAATAGCAACGGTAGCTCAAAGCTCTGCTACTGTTACACCACATTCGCCTATTAGGGTTGATGAGTTAATAGCAGCAATCGAAAGCTCGCGTAAAGCTTTAGCTGTCTACACCTCTTTCAATATAGTATATTGGAGAGATGCTAATATGGCGTTAGCATTTAATGCTACCGCATATTCTTCTGGTTGGGAAATAAATCGAGAGGTGACGATATGAAATGTGCACAAATAACCCTTGTTCAAAGAGGACCGTTTTCAAACATGTCCGTTTCACCTTATTATTACAGTGAAACTGTACGCAATATTTCACTATCACAAAAGGGCACAAATCCTACTCAAGAAATGCACTGCAAAGATGGATCGGCAAGTAAAAACTGTTCATCATTTCGTACAAAACAATAATATCAACAAAGTTCGTATAGTAGAATCTCGGACTATTTAAGCGATAATCCGAGATTTCTACTATTTTCTTTTTTGTCGTGTGCTTGACATACGGGTGGCGCAGATCGTGAAAGCGCATGCGTTTTAAGCCGTGCTTTTGGATGTACTGGGGAAAATAGCTTGTCAGATAGTCCGGCCGCATCAAATCGCCCAGTTCGTCCACAAAGACATAGCCGTCATACTCGTAGTTATAGCAGTTGCCGCAGACCTGCTTGTTCAGCTCTTGCGCCGCCTTGACCTCTGCAAAGTATTCCTTGAATCTTCCCACCAACGGCAGGGTGCGCATACTGGATTTGGTTTTTGCCGACTCCTGCTCGATGACCTGCGTTTTCCCGCCCACATTGACGGAGGTCACTGTCCGTTTGACGGTCAGCGTTCCCCGTTCAAAGTCGATGGCGTCCCACTTGAGCCCCAACACCTCGCCCCGGCGCAAACCGTAAAAGGCAGCGACTAAAACGGGAAGCTCCAGTTTTGTCCCCTTGACCACTTCAAATAAGTGCTGAAGCTCCGCCGCATCCAGAAACACCGGCTGGAAATCGTTCTTCTTTGGACGGTCTACCTTCATTGCTACGTTCTGCGCTACCAGATCGGTTTTCATGGCGTATTTCAGCGCCTGATGGATCACAGCGTGATAGTGGATGACGGAATTGGGTTTGACCGTCCGCAGCTTTTCCGAATAAAACTGCTGGATGTGCCTTGCTTCCAAGTCCTTTAGGGTAATCGGCTTGTTCCGGAAATACGGTTCAATGCTCTGCTTGACCATGTTTTCATAGGAGCCGAAGGTGGTGGGCTTCACCCTGACCTTGACGATCTCCAGCCAGCCGAGCAGATAATCGGCAAACAGCATATTGGAACAAAGCTCACCGATCTCTGCGGGCGGCTCAAAGGCGTTGCGGATTTTCACAAGCTCCGCTTC
>CALWVZ010000028.1 GCA_944385125.1 uncultured Oscillospiraceae bacterium | reverse complement strand
ACCTCGCTGTCGGTGAGCTTTATCAGGGAGCCGCCGAAGAAGTTGCCGAAGCCCACGCCGAAGGTGGTCATGGCAAGGCCGGTGACGTTCTGGTTGGCCCGGAGGGTGACGGTGAGGAAGCAGTAGAGCAGGCCCATGAGCAGAGAGCCCAGCAGGCAGCAGGCCAGGGGGATGAACACCGCCAGAAAGCCGTTGATGGCATCGGGGCCGGACAGGGACTGCTCGTAGAGGAAGGAACCGATGACCCCGGAGATGCCCCCCACGTACATGACCCCGGGCAGGCCCAGATTCAGGTTGCCGGACTTTTCGGTGAGGGTCTCGCCGGTGCAGCCCAGCAGCAGGGGTATGCCCTGCATCACGGCTCTGGGGATAAAGGAGACGAGATCGAACATGGCTTAGCCCTCCTTCCCGGCTGCCTTGCGGAAGCTTATCTTGTAGTTGATAAAGAACTCGCAGCCGATTATGAAAAACAGTATGATGCCGGTTATGATGTCGGAAAAGGACTGGTTGAGGCCGAAGTCGGTGGATATCTCGCTGGCGCCCCGTTCCAGGAAGACCAGCAGCAGGCTGGTGAAGATCATGATGATGGGGTCGAACTTGGCCAGCCAGGAGACCATGACGGCGGTAAAGCCCCGGCCGCCCACGATGGTGGTGGTGACGGTGTGGTTTATCCCGCCCACCAGCAGCAGGCCCGCCAGGCCGCAGACGGCGCCGGAGATGGCCATGGTGCGGATTATCACCTTTTCCACCTTGATGCCCACATAGCGGGCGGTGCGCTCGCTCTCGCCCACCACGGCGATCTCATAGCCCTGCTTGGTGTAGTTCAGGTACAGGTACATGAGGATGGTGGCAATGGCGACTACAATGATGCTCAGCAGGTATTTGCTGCCGAAGAGCTGGGGCAGCCAGCCCAGCTCGCTGCTCTGGTTGATGATGCCTATCTTGCCGGCCCCCTTGGGCACTTCCCAGAGGATGACGAAGTAGGCAACCAGCTGGGTGGCCACATAGTTCATCATCAGGGTGAAGAGGGTCTCGTTGGTGTTCCACTTGGCCTTGAAGATGGCGGGGATGAGGCCCCAGACTGCTCCGGCGGCAATGGCGGAGAGTATCATGGTGCAGATAAGCAGCCAGTTGGGCAGCTTGTCCGCCAGGAGTATCATGCAGGCGGCGGTGGCCAGGCAGCCCGCCAGGGTCTGGCCCTCGGCGCCGATGTTCCAAAAGCGCATGCGGAAGGCGGGGGTCACCGCCAGGGAGATGCACAGCAGCACCGACATGTTCTGGAAGGTTATCCAGGTCTTCCTGGCGGTGCCGAAGGCCCCGTCTATCATGGCGGCGTAGACCTGGATGGGGTTTTCCCCGGTGGTGACGGTGGTCACCAGGGCGCAGGCTATCAGGGCCAGGACAATGGCCAGGGCCCGTATGCCCCAGGCGGCGTACCAGGGCAGACTGCCCCGCTTGACTATATGGACCAGAGGTCCCTTGCTCTGTTTATTCATTGGCGGCATTACCTCCCAGTCTGGTCATCATCATGCCCACATCTCTCTTTTTGGCGCCCCGGCCGGGGACGATGCCGCTGACCTTGCCGCCGCAGAGCACCAGGATACGGTCTGCCAGTTCCAGCAGCACGTCCAGGTCCTCGCCCACGTAGATAACGGCCACGCCTGCCTGTTTCTGGCGGTTTATCAAATCGTAGATGGTGTAGGAGGAATTGATGTCCAGGCCCCGGACGGCGTAGGCGGTGAGGAGCACCGTGGGGGCGGAAGCGATCTCCCGGCCCACCAGCACCTTCTGCACGTTGCCGCCGGAGAGCCGGCGCACGGGGGTGGAGATGCTGGGGGTGGAGACCTCCAGGTCATGGACCACGTCCTGGGCCAGCTTCTTGGGGGACTTGCGGTCGGTGAAGAAGCCTCTGCCCCGGCGGAAGGAGCGGAGCATCATGTTGTCCGCCAGGTCCATGTTCCCCACCAGACCCATGCCCAGCCGGTCCTCAGGTACGAAGGAGAGGCTGACGCCCATGTCCGCAATGGCCAGGGGGTCCTTGCCTATGAGTTCCTCTCTCTCCCCGTTGTCTTCGATGTAGCATATGCTGCCGCCCTCCGTGGGCTGAAGCCCGGCTATGGATTCCAGCAGCTCCTTCTGGCCGCAGCCGGAGATGCCGGCGATGCCAAGTATCTCCCCGGAGTAGGCGGTGAAGCTCACGTCGTCCAGCTTCAGTACTCCGTCTATGCTGCGCACGGTGAGGTTCTTCACCTCTATGCGGGGCTTGGGGTCCACCGGCTCCGGCCGCTCTATGTTCAGGGAGACGGCGTGGCCCACCATCATGTTGGTCATCTCCTGGGCGTTGGTCTTTTTGGTGGGCATGTCCCCTATGAACTGGCCGTGGCGCAGAATGGCCACCCGGTCGGAGAGCTCCTCCACCTCGTGGAGCTTGTGGGTTATAATCACAACGGCCTTGCCGTCGTTGCGCATATTGCGCAAAACTGCAAAGAGCTTGTCGGTCTCCTGGGGGGTGAGCACGGCGGTGGGCTCGTCCAGAATAAGAATGTCGGCCCCACGGTAGAGCACTTTGATTATCTCCACCGTCTGCTTCTGGGACACGGACATGTCGTATATCTTCTGATGGGGGTCCACCTCAAAGCCGTAGGCATTGCAGATGCCCCGGATGCGCTCCGCCACCTTTTCCAAATCCAGGCGGCCCGGCTCATGGAGGCCCAGGACTATGTTCTCCGCTGCGCTGAGCACGTCCACCAGCTTGAAGTGCTGGTGTATCATGCCTATGCCCAAATCGAAGGCGTCCTTGGGGGAGCGTATGACCACTTCCCTGCCGTCGATGCTTATCTGCCCCTCGTCGGGGAAGTAGATGCCGGAGAGCATGTTCATCAAAGTGGTCTTGCCGCTGCCGTTTTCGCCCAGCAGGGCCAGTATCTCTCCCCGGTAGATATCCAGCCAAACCTTGTCGTTGGCTACCACCGGGCCGAAGGTCTTGGTGATGTTGCGCATCCTGACTGCGGGAGTCTTGTTGTCCAAAGCCGTCACTCCTGTCGAATAAAGTGGGATAAGGGGCCGTCTACAATAATATAGTATGGGCGGCAAGCTGTAAAGGGCAGCGCAGTGATTTTTCGCTGCGCTGCCCTTTGCAGCCTGAGATATGGGGCGAAAGCCCCTGGGGGCATGGAGCGCCGGTAAGGAATACCGGCGCCCCATATATTGCAAGTGCAGTTTGGTTCAGATCAGAACTGGGTGTCCAGCAGGGTGATGCCGTCGATCTGGACGTCGAAGTAAGGAGCGGAGCGGAACTTGGACTCCATGAAAGCGCCGTTCTCAACGGCCTCGGTGTCGGGCTCGTAGTCGGGATCGGTGTCCACGTCGGCCATGTAGCTGGTGAGAGCCTCGCCGCCCACGGTGAAGGTGGCGGTGTCGAAGACCTGCAGCTCGCCGGAGACCAGTTTGGCCTTGGCCTCCTCGATGGCCTGGGCGGTGCCCTCAGCGGCAACGGCCTCGTTCACATCGGTGAGCAGGACGGAGTCGGTGGAGATGGTGCCGGTCCAGTCGGCGGGGATCTCCTCGCCGTTGAGGTAGGCGTTCACAACGAACTCATAGTAGGGAGCCCAGTTGATGCGGGAGGAGACGATGAAGGTGTTGGGGCAGGCGTCGATGGTGGAGCCGTTGTAGGAGACGTTGGGCACGCCGGCGGTCTCGCAGGCAGTGGGAGCGCCCATGGAGTCGGCATGCTGGCTGATGAGCTTGCAGCCGTTGCTTATGAGCTTGTTGGCGCCTTCCTTCTCGGCGGTCTCATCGTACCAGGAGCCGGTGAAGGTCACTTCCATGGTGGCGGTGGGGCAGACGGACTTGGCGCCCAGGTAGAAGGAGGTGTAGCCGGAGATGACCTCGGCGTAGGTGTAAGCGCCAACATAGCCGATCTTGGCCTCGTCGGCGGTGAACTCGCCGGCCTCGATCATCTCGTTGAGCTTCATACCGGCGGCGATACCGGCCAGGTAGCGGCCCTCATAGATGGAGGCGAAAGCGTTGTGGTAGTTGTCAAGGCCCTCGGTGTGGGCCCGGGTGCCGGTGGAGTGGCAGAAGACCACTTCGGGGAATTCCTTGGCGGCCTGGATCATGAAGTCCTCGTGGCCGAAGGAGTCGGCAAAGATTATGTCGCAGCCCTCGTCAGCCAGCTCGCAGGCGGCCTCGTAGCACTCCTCGGACTCGGGGATGTTGGTACGGAAGATGTACTGATCCTCGGTGAGGCCCAGGTTGGCGCAGGCTTCCTTGGCGGCGTTGATGAAGTTAAGGTCGTAAGTGGAGTTCTCGTCGTGGAGGAAGATGAAGCCGAGCTTCAGATCGGCCAGGGCGTTTTCCTCAGCAGGGGCTTCGGCGGCGTCCTCGGCGGGGGCCTCAGACTGGCCGCAGGCGCAGAGAGCAAACACCATGCACAGAGCCATCATCAGAGCAATGATCTTTTTCATTCGTTGATCTCCTCAGAAATAAAAGATTTATCAAAACCGCACAGGCGGGATTGACCATAAAGAAGCGGGCTGCCAAAAATTTACAGGCAGAAAAAACAAAGATGCATTGGCGCGAATGAGGTATTCGGTACCAATGCAATATCCAAAACGGGGCGGCAGAGCGTCCCGGGAAAAGCATTCGATAGTCCGGTCATTTACGGCGTCCGGGTAGAAACTTCAAATCCATATCATTTGTTATATATCGAAAACTCTCTTATTAACTTTACGATATAAGACTAACAGCAGCGGCGGGAAATGTCAAGTGGGCCTCCTGTACGATTTTGACATTTTTCGCCGCCGCAAATTGTAGACTTTAACTAAATTCAACAGAAACTCAGGCTGTCATCCCCCATGGAGGCGATGCGGGCCAGGGACTCTATGCGCAGGCCCTGGGAGCGGAGCAGCTCCCCGCCGCCCTGAAAGACCTTTTCGATGGCGATGCCGGCGCCCACCAGCGTGGCCCCGGCCTGCTCCACCAGGGCTTTCAGCCCAACCAGGGCTGCGCCGGTGGCGAGAAAGTCGTCGATGATGAGCACCTTGTCCTCTTTTTTCAGGTACTCCCTGGACACCACCACGGTGTTGGTGTTGCCGTGGGTGAAGGACTCCACCTCCACGGAATACAAGTCGGAAGAGATGTTCTTGCTCTTGCTCTTTTTGGCAAAGACCAGGGGACAGCCGAAGACATAGCCCACCATGGCGGCGATGGCGATGCCGGAGGCCTCGATGGTCAGCACCTTGGTGACCTCTTCCCCGGCGTAGAGCCGCTTGAGTTCCTGGGCCATCTCATAGAGAAGGGCGGGGTCTATCTGGTGGTTGAGAAAGCCGTCTACTTTCAGTATACCGCCGGGCAAAACCTTGCCGTCGGAGAGAATGCGCCGCTGCAAAAGTTCCATGTGAAGTCCTCCAGAAAGAATAGTCGCCTCGATTCTAGCGCAAAAGCCCCGCCTTGGCAAGACGGAAAAAGGGGAAATCAGTCATTTTTTGCCATATCCTGTAAAATGGCCTGGGCGCAGCGCAGGCCGTCCACGGCGGCGGAAGTGATGCCCCCGGCGTAGCCCGCCCCCTCCCCGCAGGGGTAGAGGCCCTTTACCGGGCTTTGCAGGTCCTCGCCCCGGACTATGCGCACCGGGGAGGAGGAGCGGGTCTCCGGGGCGGTGAGCACCGCCTGACTGTCGTCAAAGCCCCGGAGCTTTTTCCCCAGCTCCGGCAGAGCGGCGGCGAGCACGGAGCATATCTTCTCCGGCAGCACCCGGCGAAGGTCCCCCCAGCATACCCCCGGCTCATAGCTGGGCTTCACCTTTCCCGGCCCGGAGCTGGGCCGCCCGGCCAGGAAGTCCCCCGCCAGCTGCACCGGGGCCCGGTAGCCGCCGGTGTATTCATAGGCCCGGCGCTCTATCTCCCTTTGCCAGTACATCCCGGCGAGGATGTGCTCCGAGGGGAAGTCCTCCGGCCGGAGGGTCACAAGCACTGCCGAGTTGGCGTTTTCCCCGTCCCGCTGTGAATAGCTCATGCCGTTGGTGACCACGCCCCCTTCTTCCGAGGCGGCGGCGAAGACCTTGCCCCCGGGGCACATGCAGAAGGTGTAGGCGCTGCTGCCGTCGGGGAGATGGACGCTGAGCTTATAGGAGGCGGGGGGCAGCTTGCCCCGCTCCCGGCCGTACTGGGCCAGGTCGATGTCCCTTTGCAGGTGCTCTATGCGAACTCCCATGGAAAAGGGCTTTTGCTCCATGGGGACGCCCTGGGCCAGGAGCTTTTCAAAGCTGTCCCTGGCGGAGTGGCCTATGGCCAGGATGAGCCGGGAGCATTTAAGGCTCTCGGTCCTGCCGCCGTGGCTGTACTCCAGGCCGGTGAGCCGGCCCTCCTGAATATGCAGCATTTCCAGCCGGGAGCCGAAGCGTATCTCGCCCCCCAGCTCCAGTATCTCCCGGCGGATGTTTCGCACCACATCCACCAGGATGTCGGTGCCCACATGGGGCTTTGCGTCGTAGGTGACGCTCTCCGGGGCCCCGTGGCGGTAGAATTCCCGGAGCACCCAGCTCATGCGGGGGTCGTGGGTGCCGGTGTTCAGCTTCCCGTCGGAGAAGGTGCCGGCGCCCCCCTCCCCGAACTGCACATTGCTCTCCGGGTCCAGGGCTCCGCCCCGGCGGAAGGCCTCCACGTCCTTTTGCCGCCGCTCCACCGGCTGTCCCCGCTCCAGGACCAGGGGCCTGGCCCCGGCTCTGGCCAGGGCCAGGGCGGCGAACATCCCCGCCGGGCCGAAGCCTACCACCACCGGGGGGCTGTCCGGCTCCACCCGGGGCAGCTCCAGCTCCGGCGGCTCATAGGGGGAGATGGGGGCGATGTGCCGGTTCCGCTTCAGGTACTTCTCCTCCTCCGGGAGGCTCACCGCCACGGAACAGACGTAGTGTATGTCCGTTTTCTTTCTGGCGTCCAGGGAGCGCTTAATGAGCTTCAGCTCCCCTATCTCCCGGGCGGGGCAGCCCAGGACCTTGGCGGCCCGGGGGCCCAGGGCGGAGACCTCCTCCCCCGGCTCCAGGCGCAGAGAACGTATAAGTATCATTTCCCCAGCCTCCCCGCCAGACGGCCGCTGCTCCAGGCCCACTGGAGGTTGTAGCCCCCGCAGTCCCCGTCCACGTCCAGCAGTTCCCCGCAGAGGAAGAGCCCGGGCATGAACCAGCTCTCCAGAGTCTCCGGGTCGAAGCCGGAGGTCTTTATGCCCCCGGCGGTGACCTGGGCCTTGTCAAAGCCCTCGGTGCCCAGGAGCTTCAGCCGGAAGTCCGCCGCCGCCCGGGCCGCACTCTCCAGCCGGGCTTCCTCCAGCCCGCTGAGGGGCAGCTCCTGGGGGATGGCGGCGTATTTCACCAGCATCCGCCCCAGGCGGTTGTGGAGCATGCCGGTGAAGAGCTCCGAGGCGGGAAGCTCCGGGAAAGTCTCCCGGCGGCGGCGCAGCAGGGAGCGCAGCTCCTCAGGGCTCAGGCTGCGGAAAAAGTTTATGGCCAGCTCACCGCCCTCCCCGATTTGGGCGGCGCTGCGGGAGATGTCAAAGGCCGCCGGGCCGGAGACCCCGTTTTCCGTGAACTGGATCTCCCCCAGGCCCCGGCAGAGTATCTCTCCCCCGGCCAGGAGCTTCAGCTCCCCGTGGGCACGGATGCCCTTCAGGGCCCTGGGGTATTCCGGGGCGGTGAGCAGCTGCACCAGGGCCGGGCGCAGGGCGGTGCGCTTGTGGCCCAGGGGCTTTAAAAGCTCGTAGCCGTCCATGACGCCGCCCAGCCTGGCCCCGGCGGCCCCGCCGCAGGCGACTATAACATAGTCCGCCTCCAGCCGCCCCTCATCGGTGATGACGGCGTAGCCCTTTTCCCGGCGCTCAATGGCCCGGGCGGGGCAGGCGCAGCGCAGCTCCACCCCGTATTTGTCCAGGGCGAAGCGCAGCAGGTCCGCCACGCTGTTGGCGGAGTCGGAGAGGGGGTAGACCCGCCCACCGTATTCGGTGACGGTGAGCAGGCCCAGGCCGTGGAAGAAGTCCAGGGTCCGGGCGGGGCCGAACTTCTCCAGGGCGGGGGCGGCAAAGCCCTCCTGCTCCCCGTGGTAATTTTCGATGCTTGCCCCGGTGTTGGTGAGATTGCAGCGGCCGTTGCCGGTGGCCAGGAGCTTGCGGCCTATGCGCTGCTGCCGCTCCAGAAGGATGACCCGGCGGCTCCCCGCCTCCGCCGCAGTGATGGCGGCCATGAGGCCGGAGGCCCCGCCGCCTATTACAATGACAGTTTCCATGTTTCAACCTCTGTGGAGAATATCGTGGGCCACGGGGGCATAGAACAGGCGGTTCACTTCCTCCGCATCCCGGGTCTGGGCCAGTATCCACATCATCTTGGCGTAGACCGCCTCGGTGGTCATGTCAAAGCCCTCCAGCACATAGGGGTTGCCCTTCAGGCTGTGGCCCACGGAGTAGACGGAGAGGTCGGAGCCCTCGTTCTGCACCTGGGTGGTGGCCACGATGAATTTGCCCTGGGCGGTGTGCCGCTCCACCAGCTCAAGGAGGCGGCTGTCCTCATAGGAGGGCAGGCCCCCTACGCCGAAGCACTCGATAATAAGGGCCTTGTTCCGGCTGAGGAGGAAGTCCAGCAGCTCCGGCTCCGTGCCGGGGACCATCTTCACCAGGGCCACCCTTTCCTCCAGCTGGTGGAAGAAGCGGGGCTTGCGGCGGCAGCGGGGGCTGATGTAGCACATGAGCCGGTGGTCCTGGAGTATGGCCAGGTCCGGGTAGTTGATGCTGGAGAAGGCGGCAAAGCTCTTGGAGCAGGTCTTCCTGGCCCGGGTGCCCAGGATGACCCTGCCGCTGAACACGATGTCCACCCCGGCAAGCTCCTCGGAGCAGGCGCAGACGAAGGCGTCTGTCAGGTTCAGCTTGGAGTCGGTGGAGTCGTAATTTATAGGCTTCTGGGCCCCGGTCATGATTATGGGCTTGTCCGCATCCTGGACCATGTAGCTGAGGGCGGCGGCGGTGTAGGCCATGGTGTCGGTGCCGTGGCTGATGACGAAGCCGTCATAGAGGTGGTAGTTCAGCTCCAGGGCCCGGGAGATGGCGCACCAGTGCCGGGGGGTGATGTTGGTGGAGTCTATATTGAAAAGGGAGAGACAGTCCACCTGGCACAGGTCCTTGATGGCGGGCACATAGCTGAGCAGCTGGGCCGGCCGCAGCTCCGGGGTCAGGCCCTCCGGCGTCATCTCCGAGGCGATGGTGCCCCCGGTGCCCAGCATGAGAATTTTTTTCATGGTCTACCTCCCTGGCTTCAAAGTGCCGAAGCACAAAATTTCACAAGTTTATTATATCAGGCCCCTGGGCGTTTATCAATAAGCGGCTATTTTAAAGGCAAAAGCCGGGGAAGACCCGGCTTTAAACAGTGTGATATGAATTTTTCACCTTTCAAAGGCCGTCAGGCCGCACTCATAGGGGTGGTCGTAGTAGAGAGTGTCCCGGCCCTTTGGGCGGTAGCCCAGGAGCTTTGCGATTATCAGCATATCGCCCCCGCCGGCCAGTATCATTGTCACCGCCAAAACCAGCAGGAAGGGCTGTGCAAGAACGATGGCAGCTATAGATAGGCCAGAGCCCAGCACCAGAGTGGGCATGGCTCCGCCCAGAATGTACTGCCCTCTGGTGAGAGGTTCGGAGCAGCTGCAGTAGGGAGTGAGAGCCTTCCAGATCACGCCGAAGGCTATGGAGCCAAAGCCCCCGGAGGTGAAGCGACTCCAGGTAAGGCCGTGGATGAACTCGTGTACTGCCGCCAGCAGGAAGAAGACGGGAAAGAACAGCAGCCACCAGAATGAGCTCAGCTGAGAGCTGCCCTGAGGATTTACCAGAAAATAAATAACTGTTATGGCTATGGCAAAGGGCAGACTCAGCAGGAGGGAGAGTGTGTTGGCTGCCAGCACACCCACGGTTAGATCACGTTTTTTGTAGCCTGCCAGCTCCATTTCCTGACAAAGTCGGTCATAGGCCTCCTTGCGTTTCAGCTCTGCTGCCGACAGTTTTCGTTCTTTTCTCTTCACCCCATTGCCCTCCTCCGTCTGAATTAACTGTACCGTGGATTATATCATGCCACCCGGCAAAAGGAAAGATATCGGGGCGGGATTTAAGAATAATTAAGGGGATGCCGCCTTTCATGGCCTGAAAAGCTGGTCCACCTTCAGCCCCAGCTCCCCGGCCAAGGCAAAGGCCAGGGCCAGGGTGGGGTCGTACTTGTTGTTCTCTATGGCGTTCACCGTCTGGCGGGTGACGCCGCAGCGCTTTGCCAGCTCCTCCTGGGAGAGACCCAGCTCCTTTCGCCGCTCCCTTATGCAGTTTTCCATCTCAGCCCCCCAGCTTCCTCTTGAAATAGAGGCTGAAGCCAAAGTACAGGGTGGCCGTCACGGTGAGGTGGACAAAGGGATTTATCGGGTCCATGCTGCCGGTGGCAAAGCCTTTCACTACCTCGATCACCAGCATGCCCACCAGGCCCATGAGGGTCCAGGTGCTGGCCTTCCATACCACCATCTGCCGCCGCTCGTCCCCCGGACGGAGCAGGGACACCAGCATGGCGAGGTCCAGAGCCATCATGGCGCAGAGATATAAAAGAAACAGTGTCGTCAATAACATGGCGTCCTCCTTTGACAGAACAAAAATGTAAAAAACTTTTGACACTTTCAGCATACAATATACACGGAAAACTGTCAAGAGTTTTTTACATTTTTCCCGGAGGAAGCTTTTTCCCTCCCCTGCCCGGGGAGATATCGGAGAATCTTAAATCCCCGCCGGGCGGGCCCCGGCGCATTGACGAAAGGGGGAAAAAGGGGTATAATACAATGTATTTTTCTGCCGAGGAGCAAGCATGAACAAAAAAAGCAAAATAGCCCTGGCCGCAACGGCGGCAGCGGTGATAATAATAGCCCTGGCGGCGGCGCTGCTGTGGGGCGGCAAGGCCGAGCCGGAAGAGCCGGCCCTGAGCCCGGCCCCCACGGCCAGCCCCAGCCCGGACCCGGAGGAGCTGAGCCGGGGAGCGGGCCAGGTAGTGATAAGCGAGTTCATGGAGAAGAACCGCACCGTCCTTAGGGACGAAGACGGGGACTTCTCCGACTGGATAGAGCTGTGGAACCAAAGCGATGAGAGGGTGGATGTCTCCGGCTGGAGCCTTTCCGACAGGGAAAATCAGCTGGGCTGGACACTGCCGGAGCTGAGCCTTCAGCCCGGGGAGCGGATAGTCATCTTCGCCTCCGGCAAGGACCGGCAGGGGGCTGAGCTGCACACCGGCTTCAGCCTCTCCGGGGACGAGGGGGTCTGGCTTAGAAATGAGTACGGCTACCTCTGCTCCTCCGCCCTTTGCGCCGACTGCGATGGGGACGTCTCCCTGGCACTGGGGGCCGGCGGAAGCTATGAGCAGAGCCTGTACCCCACCCCGGGCTATGAGAACACGGCGGCGGGCTGGGAGGCTTACCAGCAGAGCCTGAGCTGCGACAGTCCCCTTATCATAAACGAGGCCCAGGTGTATAACCTGAACCTTGCCCCGGTGAACAAGGAGTATTACGATTGGGTGGAGCTGAAGAACAACAGCGGCGATACCCTGCTTTTGTCCGACTATTACATATCCGACGATAAGGACGACTATCTTCTTTACCGCCTGCCGGAAGTGGAGCTGGGCCCCGGGGAGTTCATCCTGCTCTACTGTACCTCCGAGGCTCTGCCGGAGGGCTATTACGCCACCGGCTTTGAGCTGGGCTCGGAGAACGAGCAGCTGTACCTGGCCAAGGCCTCCGGGGAGCTGCTGGACTGCGTCTCCCTGAAGGACATTCCCTATCTGGGCAGCTACGGCCGCCGGGCCGGGGAGGCGGGCTGGTTCTACTTTTCCAGCCCCAGCCCCGGAGCCGGGAACTCCGGCGGGGAGCGCCGGGTGGCGGAAAAGCCTCTGAGCCTGACGGCGGACGGGGTCTATAACGATATAGAGGGCATGTACGTTGAACTCAGCGCCTCCGGCAGCATACGCTATACCCTGGACGGCTCCGCCCCCACGGCGGAGAGCCCGGAGTACACCGGAGCCATATACATAGACAAGACCACGGTGATAAGGGCGGTGAACTTTGAAGAGGGGGCCCTGCCCAGCCGCACCCTCAGCCTCAGCTTCATAATAAACGAGGACCACAGCCTGCCGGTGCTGAGCCTGCTGACGGACAGCCCCGCAGAGTTTGACACCATGTATAACGCAAAGCAGAAGGGCATAGAGCTGCCCGCCAGCCTGTCCCTGTATGAGCAGGAGGGCGGCTTCACCATAGCCTGCGGGGTGTCCATGCACGGGGAGACCAGCCTGGTGCTGCCGAAGAAGAACATGTCGGTGCGCTTCCGGGGGGCCTACGGCCAGAGTACGCTGAACTATGACATCTACGGCGGCGGGGTGACGGAATTTACCAATCTTCTGCTGCGCTCGGGGCAGGACTTCCCCATATCCATCATAAGAAACGAGCTGAGCCAGGAGCTCTGCGCCCAGGCCACGGACAAGGTGATAAACCAGCGCAGCATCTACTGCACACTTTATATAAACGGGGAATACTCCGGCATCTACTCCCTGAAGGAGAAGGCCAACGAACAGCTGTATGCAGGCATAGCCGGGGTGAGCCGGGACAGTGTGGAGGTGCTGGAGGCCAACGTCTCCCAGAACTCGGACTTCTTCCATGAGGTGGTGGAGTTCTGCCGCTTCAACGACATGAGCCTGGAGGAGAACTACAGCCGCTTCTGCCACATGTTCGATGTGGACAGCGTCATCGACTGGCTGATACTGGAGGGCTACTGCGCCAATACGGATCTGAGCTCCGGCAATGTGCGCTACTGCCGCTCCAGCGAGAACGACGGGAAATGGCGGCTGATGTTCTACGACCTGGACGCCACGTTCTCCACCCCTGCCAGCGTGTTCATGAACGTGCTCAGCGAGTACGCCCAGCAGAGCCGCCAGTTTGCCAGCTTCATGGTGCCCCTGATGGACAACGCCCAGTTCAAGGACCGCTTCCTCAGCCGGGCGGCGGAGCTGATGGGGAGCGTCCTGACGGTGGAGAACGTGATGGCGGAGATAGACCGGCTCTGCGCCATAGTCGCCCCGGAGGTGGAGCGGGACTACGCCCGCTTCGGGGGCAGCGCAGCGGACTGGGAGTGGTCGGTGGAGCAGCTGAAGGCGGTGCTCATCGACTATGACTGGCAGCAGCTGAATATAGACAATCTCTGCGAGCTCTTTGACTTGAGCTCTGAGGAGCGGGAACATTATTTCGGAGAGATAGACGTGCAGCCATGAACGAGACACAGCTGAGCTTCAAGCGCTACGAAAAGAAATATCTCCTGTCCCGGGAAAAGTATGAGCGGCTCTGGCAGCAGCTGGAGCCCCGGCTGGAGCCGGACCGCTTTTTTGAAAGCACGGTGCTGAGCCTGTACTATGACTGGGAGGACTTCCGCCTGATACGCAGCTCCATCGAGCAGCCGGTGTATAAGGAGAAGCTGCGCCTGCGCAGCTATAATGTGCCCGGGGCGGAGAGCCAGGTCTTTGTGGAGCTGAAGAAGAAATATAAGGGCATCGTGTATAAGCGCCGGGTGCGCATGACAGAGCGGGAGGCGGAGGACTATCTGGCGGGGCGCCGGGGCTCTCCCGACCACGGCCAGATAAGCCGGGAGATAGACTGGTTTTTGAAGACCAACCCGGTGCGGCCCAAGGTGCTCATCGCCTGCGACCGCCGGGCCTATGTGGGCCGGGAGGAGCCGGGGCTGCGATTGACCTTTGACAGCTCCATCCGCTGGCGGGACACCCAGCTGAGCCTCACCGCCGGGGACTTCGGCCGGGAGCTTTTGGAGGAGGGGCAGCTGCTCATGGAGATAAAGATGCCGGAGTCGGCCCCCCTGTGGCTGGCGGAGCTTTTAAGCAGTCTGGAGATCTTCCCCCGCAGCTTCTCCAAGTACGGCCAGTGCTATAAAAACGAACTGATAGAAAAATACTTTGACGGAGTGATGGTAATTGCTTAACCAACTGATAACGGACAGCGTGATAAACGGCGTGATCACCGTGCCCAGCTTCCTCATCTGCGTGCTGACGGCCCTGATTCTGGGATTGCTGACCGCCCTGGTATTCACCGCCTACAGCTATCATACCGGCTCTCTCACCATATCCCTGGCCCTGCTGCCCCCGGTGGTGGCGGTAGTCATCATGCTGGTCAACGGCAACGTGGGGGCGGGCCTGGCGGTGGCGGGCACCTTCGCCCTGGTGCGTTTTCGCAGTGTTCCCGGCTCCGCCCGGGAGATAACGGGGCTGTTCATGTCCGTGTCCCTGGGCCTGGCCTGCGGCATGGGCTATGTGGGCCTGGCGGCGCTGTTTTTTGTCATCATGGGCGCTGCCGTTCTGGTCCTGGGCCGCTTCCGTTTCGGGGAGGGCAGCCGGGCAAACCGCCAGCTGAAAATCACCATCCCGGAGAACCTGGACTATGAGACCCTCTTTGACGACCTGTTTGAAAAGTACACCCTGAGTCATGAGCTGGTGCGGGTAAAGACCAGCAACATGGGCACCCTCTATGAGCTGTGCTATGAGGTGCGGCTGAAGGAGGCGGGGATAAGCAAGGCCTTCCTGGACGAGATACGCTGCCGCAACGGCAACCTCACCGTCATCTGCGGCCGGGAGAAAGAGGTGGAGACCATATGAAAAAAATAGCCGCCCTGAGCCTGCTGCTGAGCCTGTGCCTGGCCTTGGCCGGCTGCAGCGGGGAGAGCAGCTCTGCCGGGCAGGAGCTCACGGAGCTGGAACAGCTGGAGGCCGCCGCCACGGTGATAAGCCTGGAGGGCAGCGCCGCAGAGATAGACGGCCCGGGAGCCGCTTTCCAAAACGGCGTCCTCACCGTCAGCGCCGGGGGCAGCTTCCTGATCCGTGGCAGCCTGGAAAACGGCCGCATCCTGGTGGACACCGGGGAGACCAAGCAGGAGGTGGACCTCATATTGGACGCCGTGAGCATCCACTGCGAAAACGACGCCGCCATATACGTGGAGCGGGCGGAAAAGACCCGGATATATGTGAAGGACGCTTCTCCCAGCGCCCTCAGCTCCGGCACCGCCAGGACGGACTCTCAGCTTCTCACCCAGGGCAGCGGCGCCGCAGTCTACGGGGAGGACGACCTGGACTTCATGGGCCCGGGCGCCCTCACAATAGAGGGGAACATCAATAACGGCATAGGCTGCAAAAACGACGTGGACATAAACGGCGGCACCCTGGAGATAAGGGCGGTGAACCACGGCGTCAAGGGCAACGAGTCCGTGGACATAAAGGGCGGCCAGGTGAGTATCTCCTGCGGCAACGACGGCTTAAAGACCGACGACGCCGAGAAAGAGGGCAAGGGCTCGGTGAATATCAGCGGCGGCAGCCTGTTCATCAGCTCCCAGGACCAGGGCATAAGCTCCATAAAGGATATCAACATCTCCGGCGGTGAGGTGAATATCGTCTCCCAGAGAGACGGGCTGAACGCCGACAAGGAGCTGGGGGGCTGGGTGAACTTAAGCGGCGGCAGGGTGTTCATAAGCTCCGGCAACGACGCCATAGACGCCGCCGGCGGAATGCTGAGCATCAGCGGCGGCAGCCTTCTGGCCCTGGGCAAGGACAAGGACCTGAAGGCCACAGTTGAAGCCTCTGTCCCCTGCTATGCCGGCAGCCTGAAGCTGGAGGCGGGGGAGACCCTGACCCTGAAGGACGCAGAGGGAAAGGCTCTGGCAGAGCTGCTGTCGGCCTATGAAGCCAAGACCGCCTATATCTCCCTGCCGGATACCCGGTCCGGGGACAGCCTGGAGCTCTTCACCGGCAGCGGAGAAGAGCGGCAGAGCAAAGGCAGCATCACCCTCAGCTGAAAAAGCGGATAATAAAAACCAAAAGCGAGCCCTTTGGCTCGCTTCAGCTTGTCAAAAAAGCCCTACAGACTTTTTTGACTGCGCTTCTCCCGCCAAGCATTTTGCCCTTGGCAAAATACTGCTTCGCCCGAAAAGCCATGAAAAATCAAGGCTTTTCTGTGGCGGGTTATTGCATCACGAGGCGGGCCTTGCCCCCTCGTGCTCCCCCGCTGCTCTATTGTCTTTACTTATACTATAGTTTTTTGACAGTCTCAAGCGAGCCAAAAGGCTCGCTCTTTTTGCATCATTTTACTTGTTTTCCAGGCCCCTTAGGCTGTCCCCGGCAAGGCGGTAGACGGTCCAGTCCTCCATGGGCCGGGCGTCCAGGGAGAGGTAAAAATCTATGCTGGGTTTGTTCCAGTCCAGGCAGGCCCATTCCAGCCGCCCGCAGCCTCGCTCCAGGGCTATGCGCCCCAGCTGCTGCAAGGTGGCCTTGCCGTAGCCCTTACCCCGGTGCTCCGGTTTTATGAACAGGTCCTCCAGATATATCCCGGCCCTGCCCAGGAAGGTGGAGAAATTGTGGAAGAACAGGGCGAAGCCCACTTCCTCCCCCCGGACTACAGGGAAGATTACCTCAGCCTTTCCCTTTTCAAATATCCACTCCCGAAGCAGCTCCTCCGTGGCCACCACCTGGTCGGACATTTTTTCATACTCCGCCAGGCCTTTTATAAAGGAGAGTATAAGGGAACAGTCCTCCGGGGAGGCAAAACGAAAGCTTATATCACTCATGCCCGGCCCCCTCAGGAGTAGCTGGCATAGATGTCGGAGTAATCCCGCACCATGTCGTCCCCCTCGTAGGTGCCCAGTATCTTGCTCATGGCCCGGTCATAGGCCTCGGTGCCCGGCTCGTAGGGGGTGGGTTTATAGTCATTGTAGTTGTCCACATTGTTTGCAGCCCCCTCCAGGTCGCTGGACACGCAGCAGGGGATTATCTCGTAGCTGTCGTTGTGGATGCTGCCGTCGCCGTCCCGGCGCAGCTTCAGCTGGAAGATGGCGGTGTCCGGGTCGGTGGGCTTGGTGCTGCCGCCGAAGCTCCAGTTGCCCATGGAGTAGAGGATGATGCCCTCGTTGTATTCCTCCAGGGGTTGGAGACAGTGGGAGTGGCTGCCGTAGATAAGGTCGGCCCCGGCGTCGATGCAGGCATGGGCCAGCTCCACCTGGGCGTCGGTGGGCCGGTATTTAAGCTCGCTGCCCCAGTGGAACATGCAGACGATGTAGTCCACTCCCTGGCTCTGGAAGTCCGCAATGGCGGCCAGGGCCTTGTCCTTGTCGGGGATGTTGGTGCTGCCGGTGCCGATGGAGTCCCCGTCCCCGGCGGTGTAGATACCCATCTTTATGCCGCTGGGGGTGGTGATTATCTGGGCCTGCTCGTCCTCGCCGTAGGCCATGCCTATGCCGTCCAGGGCGGCCTTGGTGTCCTCCAGACCGGCGTCGTTAAAGTCCATGGTGTGGTTGTTGGCGATGGTGACGAAGTCCACCCCGCCCTCCGGCAGTATCTGTATCCACTCGGCAGGGCAGAGGAAATAGAACTGGGCGTAGATGGAGTTTTGCAGCTTCTTATCGGAGAAGCTGCATTCCAGGTTCCCCAGGGTCAGCTCGTCGTCGGAGAAGTACTGGAGGGTGTTGGCAAAGGGGTAGCCATAGTCCCCGTTCATCTTGGAGGCGTAGTGGGCGGAGCTCTGCTCAGAGAAATACTGGTTGGTGGTGAGGGTCATGTCCCCTATGCAGGAGATGGTGAAGTACTCCGGCTCCGGCTCGGGGGTGGGCTCCGGCGTGGGGGTGGGGGAGCTCTCCGCCGCCAGGGCCTCCACGGTCTCGCTGCCGCTGTCCTCGGAGGAGGCCCGGGCCTCCGGGATTATGGTCAGGGCCAGGTCCAGCCGGGCCTTGGAGATGAACACCAGGCTCAGGCACAGCAGGGCCAGAATGATGACTTGCAGAACTTTTTTCATATCTCTATCCTTGTCTTCCGCCAGCCCAGTCAGGGGCCGGCCGGAGTGTATGTAAATGTAAAATAATTTCCCGTGGAGATTAGACGCCGGAAGCCTACAATAGTTTCCGTACCAAGGGCAGTTTTTTCCCGGCAAGGGCCAAGAAGGTGCATACCAAGGCCAGCAAGGCCGTGAAGCCCAGCAGGCTGGAGACCGGCTTTTCCAGGCTCATGTTCAGGCCCAGGAGTTGGAGGATGTTTATCAGCATGGGGTGGAGCAGGTATATGCCCAAGGTGGCGTCGGCCAGGGCGGCCCAGGCCTGGGGATGCTTAAACTGCCGGCCCTTCAGGGCCTGGAAGAAGCAGAATATCATGGTGGCCTGGATGAGGCTGGGCAGGGAGAAGTAGCTGAAGAGCCAGCCGTCGGCCGCCTGCTTGTAGTTGGAGTACCAGATGTTGCCCCAGGTGGTGAGGACCGTCACCGCCAAAAACACCGCAGGGGCGATGAAAAGCCAGGCTTTTTTAAATTCCCTGCCGCTGAGCCAGTAGCCCCAGACGGCGTAGCCCAGATAGGGCAGATAGTCGAAGGAGAAGTTCAGGGTTATGCGGTAGAGTATGGGGGCGGCGTCCGGGGTGAGGTTGAAGTTTGCAAAGAGTATGGACACTCCGAAGAAGAGGTACAGCAGATAGCCCACCGGCAGCTTCCCGCCGTGGATGGCGGCGTGGGCCGCCGGAAGGAAGAGACAGCAGAGCACCATGGCCGTGAGGAACCACAGGTGGTAGTGGCCCTGGACGAAGGAATAGACAAAGTCGTAAAGGCTGCCGAAGCTGCCGGCGGCCAGGCGGCTGAGAAGGGCGTAGGCCAAAGACCAGAAGCAGAAGAGGAGCAGCAGCCGCAGGGGGTGCTTTATAAGGAAGCTTTTAAGCTCCAGCTTTTCCCGGGAGAGGAAGAGGGCCCCGGTGAGCATGAAGAACACCGGCACGCTGCCCCGCAGCATGGTGCTTATGAAGCTGAGGGACAGGAAGGCCGGGGAGTCCAGGGGGCAGATGTGGTAGAGCTCTGCGCTGGTATGTATAAAAAGGACCATGAAGCAGGCCGTGATGCGGCACAGGTCCAGTTCAGTTCGTCTCATTTGTGTGCAGTTCCTTTTCAGAGATGAGGGCCAGTTTTTCCCGGCGGCTGAGGGCCTTTATCTGCCGCTCCCGGCTCATGGCCTCCCGGGGGCCGGGGAGGCTCTCATAATATACCAGCTCCACCGGCAGATGGGAACGGGTGTATTTGGCTCCCTTGCCGGAGGCATGGGCGGAGAACCTGCGCTCCAGGTCCTTGGTCCAGCCGGTGTATAGGCTGCCGTCGCCGCAGCGGAGGATGTATACGAAGTTCACCGCTTTATCTGCCGCAGGTTCTTTTCAAACTTGCTCCTGGGGCCCATGACCTCCCGGCCGCAGCCGCAGCAGCGGAGCTTGAAGTCTGCGCCTACCCGGAGCACCAGCCAGTCCCGGCTGCCGCAGGGGTGGGGCTTTTTCATGATGAGGGTGTCGCCTACCTGGATATCCATTACTTTTTTATCTCCTCCCAGTAGCGGCGGGCGGCCTGTTCGGTCTTGTTGTCGCCGTACTCGTAATAGCGGGCGTTTTTCAGCTCGTCGGGCAGGTACTGCTGCTTCACCCAGCGGTGGGGGAAGCTGTGGGGGTACTTGTAGCCCTGCTCCCGCTCAAAGCCGGCGCCGTCGGCGTGGACGTTCTGCAGCTCCCGGGGTATGGCCCCGGTGCGCCCGGCCCTCACGTCGGAGAGGGCGGCGTCAATGGCCAGGCAGGCGGTGTTGGACTTGGGGGCGGTGGCCAGGAGCAGGCAGGCCTCCGCCAGGGGCAGCCTTGCCTCCGGCAGACCCAGCTGCATGGCCGAGTCCACGCAGGCCTTCACTATGGGCACCGCCATGGGATAGGCCAGGCCGATGTCCTCGCTGGCGGAGCAGAGGATGCGCCGGCAGGCGCCTATCAGGTCCCCCACCTCCAGCAGCCTTGCCAGGTAGTGCATGGCGGCGTCGGGGTCGGAGCCCCGGAGGGACTTCATCAGGGCGGAGAGGATGTCGAAGTGCTCGTCCCCCTCCCGGTCATAGCGCATGGCGCTGCGCTGGGAGATGGCGGCGGCGTCCTCCAGGCTTATCTCCCGCCGCTCCCCGGCGGCGGAGAAGAGCAGCTCCACGGAGTTTATGGCCTTGCGCACGTCCCCGCCGCAGGCTGTGCTTATCCGCTCCATCACTCCCTCGCCCAGGCTCAGAGGTCGGTCCCGGCGGGAGTTCATGATGTCCACCGCCCGCTGGACCGCTTTGGCGATGTCCTGGGGGCTGACTGCCTTGAACTCAAAGACGGTGGAGCGGCTGAGTATGGCGTTGAAAACGCAGAAATAGGGGTTTTCCGTGGTGGAGGCGATAAGGGTTATCCGCCCGTCCTCTATAAATTCCAGCAGGGACTGCTGCTGTTTTTTGTTGAAATACTGTATCTCGTCCAGGTACAGCAGCACGCCCCCGGGGGTGAGGAAGGTGTCCAGCTCGTCTATTATCTTTTTGATGTCGGCAATGCCGGCGGTGGTGGCGTTGAGCTTGCGCAGGGAGCGGTTGGTGCGCTGGGCGATTATCCGGGCCACGGTGGTCTTGCCGGTGCCGGAGGGGCCGTAGAATATCATGTTGGGTATCTGGCCGCTGTCCACTATGCGCCGGAGCATGCCGTCTTTTCCCAGGATGTGGCGCTGGCCCACCACGTCCTCCAGGCTGTCGGGCCGGATCTCGTCTGCAAGAGGCTTGTACATCTCCGCTCCTTCTCCAAAAACAGGCTATTCTTCCAAGGGCGGCCCCGTCTCCGGGACAAATGCCCATTCTGATTCCATTATAAAAGCCATTATAGCACCGCCGCCCCCTTTTGTAAAAGGTATAGTTATTAAGGAATGATGAAATTTTCCCCAGGGGAACTTTGCCGTGTGGACAAGCGTCAAAGTATGCAGTATAATCAGTTTACATATTTTCTGAAAAGGAGAATGAAAAATGGCAAGAGGAAAGATAAAAGCCGTTTTGTTTATAGTCGTCTTCGTCCTGGCCGTGGCCATCGGCTGCAACGCCCTTATCGGCATGGCCAATATGAAGCCGGAGGAGCCGGAGGGGACTACCGACCCCTTCCTGGCCACTCCCGACGGCGGCGCCCAGGCCCCGGCCACCGTGGCCCCCACCGCTGCGCCCACTGTGGCCCCCACCACCGTACCCACAGTGGCCCCAACCATAGCCCCCACGCCTACGCCCACCCCGGTGCCCACCGCCACCCCCGCCCCGGCGGGAGAGGTCCTGGCCAGCGGGACTTTCAAATCTGAGACCGGCGTGCCCATAAACATCCGGGCCAACTGGACCGCCACCGTACTGGACAGCGAGCGGGTGCAGGTGAAGGTGGAGGTCATCCTTGACTCTTATGCCCTGCACATAACCGAGAGCTACGGGGCGCTGAACGTCAGCGTGGGGGACCAGTACGCCAGCAGCAGCACCCCCGCCGTGGACTATGACGGCAATGAGCAGCTGAGCACCGTCCTGGGCAGCACTACCCACACTCTGAATCTGGCCCAGGGCCAGAGCAACAGCTACACCGTAGCCGTGGAATACCACTTCGGCGGCACCTACAGCGACCAGGAGCTGCCGGTGATAGAGTGCGGCGGCTCCATCCAGCTGAGCCGCTGAGGACTGCGGGGGAGATATGAGAACACAGGAACAGGTAAACGAGATAGTCCGGCTGCTGCTGGAGGAATACCCGGAGGCGGACTGCACCCTGGACTGGCGCAAGGACTATGAGCTGCTCTTTTCCGTGCGCCTGGCGGCCCAGTGTACCGACGAGCGGGTGAACAAGATAACGCCCGCCCTGTTTGCCCGCTTCCCCACTTTGGAGGCCTTTGCCCAGGCGGAGGTGGGAGAAGTGGAGGAATATGTTCGCTCCTGCGGCTTTTTCCGCTCCAAGGCCCGGGACATAGTAGCCTGCGCCAATGTGCTGCTGGAAAAGCACGGCGGCAAGGTCCCCTCCACCATGGAGGAGCTGACGGCCCTGCCCGGCGTGGGCAGAAAGACCGCAAACCTGATTTTGGGGGATGTGTTCAAGGTCCCAGGCTCCACGGTGGTGGACACCCACTGCATCCGCATCTCCAACCGCCTGGGTCTGGTGGACAACCTGAAGGACCCGGTGAAGATAGAGATGGAGCTGAGGAAGATACTGCCCCCGGAGCAGTCCTCCGCCTTCTGCCACTGCATAGTCCTCCACGGCCGGGCGGTGTGCGACGCCCGGAAGCCGGATTGCGCCAGGTGCTGCCTGGCCCACCTGTGCCAGACTTTCTCCGGCTGAATACATAAAATGAAAAGGGACTGAGGAAAATCCTCAGTCCTTTAATTATACTCCGCACCCTCCAGCTCCAGCAGGCGGCGCTTTATCTCCAGCCCCCCGGCGTAGCCGGTGAGCTGTCCCCTGGCCCCCAGCACCCGGTGACAGGGTATGATTATGCTGATGGGGTTGTGGCCCACGGCGCCACCCACCGCCTGGGCTGACATGCGCTCCAGCCCCCGGCGCTGCGCCAGCTCCTTTGCCAGCTGCCCGTAAGTCGCCGTTTCCCCGTAGGGTATCTCCAGCAGCAGCTCCCAGACCTCCCGGGCAAAGGCGCTGCCCTTTGGAGCAAGTCTCAGTTCCCCAGGTTCCGGCCTCTCCCCGGCAAAGTAACGGTCCAGCCAGCGGCAAGTCAGGGCGAAGAGCTTTCCCTCCCCGCTGCCTACAGGAGGCAGCTCCTTGGGGAAATATTTCTGTCCTATGAGCCACAGCCCCACAAGGGCTCCATCCTCCTCTGTCATCAAATAAGTGCCCAGGGGGGACTCATATGTGGCGGCCCTCACTTCTCGTCACCTTTGCCGTCCAGCTCCTGCCGCCGCTTTTTGTAGGCCGACAGGGAGAGAGACAGGGCCAGCAGGCACAGGACGAAGGTTGTTAAACCGGCAATTGCCACGGTTATCAATGCGGTGAACACATCCCCGTAGCTCAGGTAGTTGTACACCGCCACGAATATGCCGGTGACCAGTCCCGCCAACAGGCTGATAAGCAGGATGCTCTTGAAGCTGGGGATACCCCGGCGGCTCCAAATGCCCAGGCGTACGCAGCCAATCACCATGTAAAGATTGGAGGCCATAAAGACTATCCACTCCCCCTTGAGGTACTTGGCCGCCTCATCTTTGTATACCAGCATCTGTATCATTATGCTCAGCAGCAGGGCCCCCCAGGTGAGCCAGAAGCCCAGACTCTCCAGCTTCCGCAGGCTCTGCTCCTGCATCTCGTCCAGTTGGCTTTTGCCTTTTTTAAATAGTTTCATCTTCCTCGTCCTCCCAAAATAATTCGTCCAAAGTCTTGCCCAGCGCCCGGCATATGGTCAGGCACAGCTTTATGGTGGGGTTGTATTCCCCCTGCTCTATAGCGTTTATGGTCTGCCGGGAGACCCCGGCGGCGTCGGCCAGAGCCTTTTGGGTCATGTCCCGCTCCGCCCTTGCCGCCTTCAGCTTCAGGTTCTTTGACATCTCATCACCTCTGGGGATAATGTAGCACATAGCAGATATAATATCAAGTATATATTACATCATGTCAAATAAAAATGTCCCGGACTTTTTCGGCCCGGGACATTTTAAAGTGGATATCAACTTGACTTAAAGCCGGGAGGGCCTCACAGCAGGGAAATGAGGGCGTCCACGTCCTCCTCCTTGGTGGCCCAGCTGGTGGCCAGGCGGATGGCCACCCGGCCGTCCTCCATCCACTGCCAGAGATTGAACTGCACATTCTCCCGCAGCTTTTCCATCTGTTCTTTGCTGAGGATGGGGAACTGTTGGTTGGTGGGGGAATCCATAAGCAGCTCATAGCCCTTGTCCAGGCAGGCCTTTTTTATCTTCATGGCCAGGCCCAGGGCGTGGTGGCTTATCTGGAAATAAAGGCCGTCGGTGAAGAGGGCGTCGAACTGCTGGCTCACGATGCGCATCTTGGCCAGCAGCGCCCCGTGCTGCTTGACGCTGGTGAGAAAATGCCTGGGCATGTTGCGCTTGGTGAAGACCAGGGCCTCGCCGCAGAGGGCGCCCACCTTGGTGCCGCCTATATAGAACAGGTCGGTGAGCTCCACCACGTCGGCAAGGGTCACGTCGGTCTCCGGGCTCATGAGGCCGTAGCCAAGCCTTGCCCCGTCCATGTACAGGTTCAGCCCGTATTTGTGGCAGCACTGTGACAGGGCGGAGAGCTCCGCCTTGGTGTAGAGGGTGCCGAACTCCGTGGGATGGGAGATGTACACCAGGCCCGGCTGCACCAGGTGCTCCCGCACCTCGTCGTTGACAAAGGCCTCCATATACTTTTCCAGGTCCGCGGCCATTATCTTCCCCAGGACATGGGGGATGGCCAGCACCCGGTGGCCGGAGTACTCTATGGCCCCGGCCTCGTGGACGTTTATATGGCCGGTGTCGGCGGAGATGACCCCTTCGTAGCTTTGGAGCATGGAGTCGATGGCCACCTGGTTGGTCTGGGTTCCACCCATCAAAAACTGGATGTCCAGGTCCTCCTGGCCGCAGGCGGCGCAGATCTTGGCTTTGGCGGCCTGGGTGTACTCATCGTCGCCGTAGCCGGGGAGGGAGACCATGTTCAGCTCCATAAGGCGTTCCAGGACCTTGGGGTGGGCCCCTTCGGTATAGTCAGAGAGAAAGGAAAGCATAAAAATATCCTCCGAAAGTAAT
>CALWVZ010000027.1 GCA_944385125.1 uncultured Oscillospiraceae bacterium | reverse complement strand
GGCAAAAAGAAGATGCGCCAGCTGGGCACGGTGCAGATACCCACCGAGGCCTTCCTGGCAGTGCTGAAGCTGGACGAATAGAAACAGAAAGCGTTTGAATGTCAAACCATGCGTATAAGCGCAAGGGGACGAGGATTCAAACGCTTTCTTCCTTTACTGTCTCCATGCCCGGAGGCCGGGGGAGTTTCTTAAATAAATCTTAAATCATTGCCCCATTGGTTTTTAATCATTTTTGACGTAGAATAAGACCAAGGAAAGGGAAAGACCCGGCGCCGGGTCCGCCCCCAGGACTGAACGAGGTGGAAAAATGTACAACATACTTGTGTGCGACGATGAAAAAGACATAGTTTCGGCCTTGAAGATATATCTGGAGCCGGAGGGCTACCGGGTGCTGGAGGCCTATAACGGCCAGGAAGCTTTGGATATATTGGACAGGGAGCAGGTGCACCTGATTCTGCTGGATATAATGATGCCCAAGCTGGACGGCATAAGCGCCGTGGTCAAGCTGAGAGAGTACAGCAATGTGCCCGTCATACTCCTCACCGCCAAAAGCGAGGACACCGACAAGGTGCTGGGATTGAACATCGGAGCCGACGACTATATAACCAAGCCCTTCAACCCCCTGGAGGTGCTGGCCAGGGTCCGCAGCCAGCTGCGCCGCTACATGCGCCTGGGAGGCAGCAGCGCCGGGGACAGCGCCCTGAGCATAGGGGGCATCAGCCTGGACGACGGCAGCAAGGATGTGACCGTGGACGGGGAGCCGGTGAGCCTCACCCCCACGGAGTACGAGATACTGAAGCTCCTTATGAACAACCCCGGCCGGGTGTTTTCACCCCGGGAGATATACAAGCTGGTGTGGAAGGACGAGCCCTATGGGGCGGAGAGCACCGTGGCGGTACACATACGGCATCTGCGGGAAAAGGTGGAGATAAACCCCGCCGAACCCAGATACATCAAGGCCGTGTGGGGCCAGGGCTACAAGATGGAGAGAGGAAAGAAAAATGAAAAGACTTAAAAGCAGCGCCTTGGCCAAGACCTTGGCTCTTATCCTCTGCCTGCTTTTTGCCGCAGGCATGTTTATGAGCTTCATGGGCGTGGGCGTGCTGTACGGCTACGGCGGCTACACCGGCGCAAGTTTGAATACGGTGCTGACCAACTACCTGGAGCCCTGGTGCGTCAACAGGATGTTCACCGCCATGGAGGGCTTCCGCTATGGGGCCGACCCGGCGGAGCTGGACACTACCGTGGGCATGAGCTTTGCCATATACGACCAGTACGGGAAGACCGTATACGACGGCCTGGGCAACCGCAGCTACATCACCAAGACCAGCCCCTACGGCTTCTGGTACCCGGCGGAGGATGCGGCCATATACAACGCCCAGCCCTGGGAAGAGGAGGCGAGCTCGGAGGGGACTACCCCGGAGCCCAGCGTCAGCCCGGATACCCAGACCGCCGTGCCCCAGGCGGGGGACGCCCTGAGCAGCCCCCAGCCCACGGCTGAACCCAGTGCAGCGGCGCAGACCCAGGAGCCCCAGGCTTCCGCCTCCCCGGACGGGGAGGAGAGCGTCCTCAGCGGCAGCATAAGCAGCCCGGAGCCCACGGCGGCCCCTCAGACCCAGGAGCCCACGGTAAGCCCCGAACCTGCGGCGGAAACCGGCCAGTCTGCATTCGTTGAAGTGGCCACGGCCCGCTACAGCATGGTGGGCTATGTGCTGGACACCGTGGGGGAGAACGACGAAGTGGCCGGCATGACCCAGCTGCTGAGCTACTGCTATGCCTACAGGAACCTGATGCTGGGGGCGATGATAGCCTTTGCCCTGCTGGCCCTGTGCTGCTTCGCCTTCCTTATGGCCGCCGCCGGCCACAGGAGCGGCAGCGATGAGATACAGCCGGGCTTCACCGAGCGTCTGCCCTTCGATGTGTTTACCGCCGCCGTGGCCTTCATTGGCGTCATACTTATGCAGCTACTCATCGAGTTCAGCTACGGCGGAGCGAATGTACTGAAAGTCATCGCCTATATACTGGTGTTCGAGGCGGGGGCTGCTCTCTGCCTCTGGTGGAGCCTGAGCTTTGCCCGGCGGCTGAAACTGGGGAATGTGCTGAAAAGCTGCATCAGCGTGCGCATCATCCTATGGTGCTGGCGTACCTTCAAAAAACTCCTTGCCTTTGTTGGGGATGCCCTGAAGGGTATGGCCCTGGTGCCCAAAGCCACTCTTATAATCTTCGCTATTCTTTTTGTGGAATTTTTGTGGATGGTGGGTTTCGGTTCTGGCGGCGGCTTTATGATTTTCAGTTGGTTTATAGAGAGAGCTGTGCTGGTGCTGCTGGCGGCCTGGGTGCTGCTGTGCATGAAGAAGTTGCTGAAGGCCGGGGAGGAGCTGAGCCAGGGGAACCTGGACTACAGAGTGGACACCGCCAGGATGCGGGGTCCTCTTAAGGAGCACGGAGAGCAGCTCAACCGCATAGGCGAGGGCATGAACAAGGCGGTGAACGAGCGGATGAAGTCGGAGCACTTCAGAACGGAGCTTATCACCAACGTCTCCCACGATATAAAGACCCCTCTCACCTCCATCATCAACTATGTGGACCTGCTGGAGAAGGAGGAGATAGACAACGAAAAGGCCAGGGAATACCTGGAGGTCCTCTCCCGCCAGTCCGCCAGACTGAAAAAGCTCATCGACGATCTGATGGAGGCCTCCAAGGCCAGCACCGGGAACCTGAACGTGAACCTGGAGCGCTGTGAGCTGGGGGTGCTGATTGACCAGTGCGCCGGGGAGTACGCCGAAAAGCTGAAGGCCGCCGGGCTGGAACTGGTGGTGACAAAGCCGGAAGAGCCGGTGGCAATAATGGCCGACGGGCGGCACATGTGGCGTGTTTTTGACAATCTGCTGAACAATGTGTGCAAGTATGCCCTGGCCGGTACCCGGGTGTATATCAACCTGGACAAGGAGGCGGGCCGGGCTACCGTCACCTTCCGCAATATTTCCGCCCAGCAGCTGAACATCAGCGGCGAGGAGCTGATGGAGCGCTTCGTCCGGGGAGACAGCTCCCGGAACACCGAGGGCAGCGGCTTAGGGCTCAGCATAGCCCGGAGCCTTGTGCAGCTGCAAAAAGGAGAACTGGAGCTCACCGTGGACGGCGATTTGTTCAAGGTGGTGCTGAAATTCAGGACCCTGGACTGAGAGCCGGTGGAAATCTTCCGATAACTGTGGTATAATCAAATAAAGCTTGGGGCCTCAGGCTTTTGCCCGGGGCCCCAAAAACTATGGGAGGGGACAGAATGAAAACAGGAAAACTCCGAATGGGACTGCTGGCCCTGTGCCTTGTCCTGCTGTTTACGGCAGGCTGCGCTGCGCCGGCCTCGGCGGCCCCCAGCCCGGCGGCTTCCCCCGCCCAAGCCATACAGAGCTCCGGCCCGGAGACGGCGGACATGCCGGAAGAGGGGAGCAGCTTCTCGGTGCACTTTATAGATGTTGGCCAGGCGGACGCCGCTCTGGTGGAGTGTGACGGGCACTATATGCTCATTGACGGAGGCAACCGGGGGGACTCGGATGTTATATATACAGTGCTTAAAAATGCAGGGGCGGATAAGCTGGATATCGTTGTTGCCAGCCACGCCCACGAGGACCACATCGGCGGCCTGCCCGGCGCCTTTAATTATGCCACGGCGGAGCTCACCCTCTGCCCGGTGACGGATTACGACAGCGGGGTTTTTGAAACTTTTAAAGAGTATGCCGAAGATAGGGGCGGCGGACTCACGGTGCCGGAGGCCGGGGATAAATACGCCCTGGGCAGCGCAGAGGTGGAGATACTGGGCCTCAACGCCGGGGAGGACGCCAACAATAGCTCCATCCTGCTGATGATACGCTACGGGGAGACTTCCTTCCTCTTCACCGGGGACGCCGAGCGGGAAGCGGAGCAGGCCCTGCTGGATTCGGGAGCGGAGCTGAAAGCCGATGTGCTGAAAGTGGGCCACCACGGCAGCGACACCAGCACATCATATCCCTTCCTCCGGGAGGTCATGCCGGAATACGCCCTCATCTCCGTGGGGGAGGGCAACAGCTATGAGCACCCGGAGGAGGGCGCCCTCAGCCGCCTGCGGGATGCGGACTGCAAAATACTGCGCACGGATTTGAACGGGGACATTATTATAAGCTCCGACGGGGAGGAGATTAGCGTCACCACGGACAAAACGGCCACGGAGGAGCGGCTGCTTGTCCCCGGAGGCAAGAGCCGGAGCATAGCAAAGCCCGATGTCGGGGAGAGCCCGGAACCTGCCCCGGCGGAGACGGAGCAGCCCCAGAGCCAGGAGACCATGGTCTGGATACCCAAGAGCGGCTCCAAGTACCACAGCGACCCGGAGTGCAGCAACATGAAAGACCCCAGCCAGGTGAGCCTGAGCCAGGCGGAGAGTATGGGCTACACCCCGTGTAAAAAATGCTGGTAAAAAACTTATAGGACTTTGTCCATCTCTGCGGCCGTCCTGCATTATGCAGGGCGGCCGCAGTTTTAAAAAGAAGGGAACTATTGCTAAAAAAGCCCGGCAGTCCTTGACCTGACAGGGCTTTAATGATAAAATACACTGTCTAATTATGTACAGCTCATCTTCGGAGAAGGATATGTGGATATCGGATAAATGGAAAGACTTTGAGCTCATCGACTGCTCAAAGGGTGAAAAGCTGGAGCGCTGGGGCAGCTTCTATCTGGTGCGCCCGGACCCCCAGGCCATATGGGATACCCCCCGGCGCAACCCCCACTGGAACGACCGGGACGCCCGCTACCGCCGCAGCGAGACCGGAGGCGGCAGCTGGGACAAGGGCAAGCTGCCGGAGAACTGGCAGATACGCTACGGGGAACTGACTTTCAACGTAAAGCCCATGAACTTCAAGCACACCGGGCTTTTCCCGGAGCAGGCCTGCAACTGGGACTGGGCCATGGCCAAGATACGTTCTGCGGGCAGGCCCATAAACGTGCTGAACCTCTTCGGCTATACCGGAGCGGCCACCGTGGCCTGCGCCAAGGCCGGGGCCCAGGTGTGCCACGTGGACGCTGCAAAGGGCATGGTGGCCTGGGGCAAGGACAATGCCGCCGCCTCGGGGCTGAGCCAGGCCCCCATCCGCTGGATAGTGGATGACTGCGGAAAGTTCGTGGAGCGGGAGATACGCCGGGGACGGCGCTACGACGCCATAATCATGGACCCGCCCTCCTACGGCCGGGGCCCGGGGGGCGAGGTGTGGAAGCTGGAGCAGAACCTGTGGCCCTTCGTGTCCCTCTGTGCCGGAGTGCTCAGTGAGGAGCCCCTCTTTGTGATAATCAATTCCTATACCACGGGCCTGTCCCCCTCGGTGCTCAGCTATGTCACCGAGAGCATATTCACAAAGAAGTTCGGCGGTCGCTCCGAGAGCCGGGAGCTGGCCCTGCCGGTGACGGACAGCGGCCTCTACCTCCCCTGCGGAGCGACATGCAGGTGGGAAACCTGACCTGCGCCGCAGCGTCGCTTCCCGTCTGCCGGCTCCCATCTCCGCCGGATGGCGAAGATGTCCACCTCTGACGCTCGCTCCTTTTCGTCAAAAAGCGGGATGCTTTTTGACGAGGAAACGAGAGAAAGGCAGGTCAGGTTTCTCCGCAGGCTCGCCGTTGGCGGCCCGGTTTCAATGCCGGGCCGGGAACGGCAAAGAGCCAAAACGTCGGAGCAAAGTCCACCGGACTCCGTTTTCGACGCCGGGCTTTGCCCCTTGCCGAAAACTGCACCGGCTCCCTTGCTCCTCCTATCCGAATCAAACCCGCTGAGGCTGGGCTTTGATTCGGGGATAAGACGGCTTGGAAACTGCGGCGGCGGCAAACACAGAGCATAGACAGATCATACAGCGGCTTAGACCGAAAGGATAAAAAGCCTTGAGCATAATCAAGTTTGAAAAGGTACATTTTACCTATCCCGGGGACCAGATGGAGAGCCTCTGCGGCGTGGACCTGGAGATAGAGAAGGGCAGCTTTGTGGCTGTGCTGGGCCACAACGGCTCCGGCAAGTCCACCCTGGCAAAGCACATGAACGGCATCCTGGCGCCCACAGAGGGCCGGGTGCTGGTGGAGGGCATAGACAGCTCCGACGAGAGCCGCCTTATTGAGCTGCGGCGGAAGGTGGGCATGGTCTTCCAGAACCCGGACAACCAGATTGTCGCCAACGTGGTGGAGGACGACGTGGCCTTCGCCCCGGAGAACCTGGGGGTGGAGCCCGGGGAGATACGCCGGAGAGTGGACGAGGCCCTGAAGCTGGTGGACATGTACGACAAGCGCCGCCACGCCCCCCATCTCCTGTCCGGCGGCCAGAAGCAGAGGGTGGCCATTGCAGGAGTCATCGCCATGGAGCCGGACATAATAGTCCTGGACGAGCCCACCGCCATGCTGGACCCCCTGGGCCGGGAGGAGGTCATCTCCACCGTCACCCGGCTGTGCCGGGAGAAGGGCATGACCGTGGTGCTGATAACCCACCACATGGACGAGTGCGTAGGGGCCGACCGGCTCATCGTCATGTCCGGCGGCAGCATCGCAGCCGACGGGAGACCGGCGGAGGTCTTTGCGGATATAGAGCTCATGGAGCGTGAGGGCCTGACGGTGCCGGAGACCACCCGGCTATTGTATGACCTGAAAAAGCGGGGCATGGACCTGCCCCTTACGGCGCTGGATGTGGAGTCCTGCGCAAAAGAGATAGTAAAACAGCTCAGAGGTTAAAGCATGTCAGAGATAATAGTGGAGAAGCTGCGCCACATATACAGCGCAGGCACTCCTTTTGAAGTTGCGGCCATAGAGGATATAGACCTGGTGATACCCCAGGGCCAGCTGGCGGCGGTGATTGGCCACACCGGCTCCGGCAAATCCACCTTCATCCAGCACCTCAACGCCCTGCTCTCTCCCAGCTCCGGCAAGGTCAGCTGCGGCGGAAAGGATATAAACGAGAGCAAGCTGAGCCGGAAGGAGGTAAAGAGCCAGGTGGGTCTGGTGTTCCAGTACCCGGAGTACCAGCTCTTTGAGGAGACGGTGTACAAGGACATCGCCTTCGGCCCCAGGAACATGAAGCTGCCTGAGGAGGAGATAGACCAGCGGGTCCGGGAGGCGGCGGGCTTCACCGGCGTGGACGAGGAGCTGCTGGACAAGTCCCCCCTGGAACTATCCGGGGGCCAGAAACGTCGTGTAGCCATAGCTGGGGTGATAGCCATGCGCCCCGGCGTGCTCATCCTGGACGAGCCTACGGCGGGCCTGGACCCGGCGGGCTGCCGGCAGATAATGGAAAACATCTGCGCCTACCGGGAGAAGACCGGGGCCACGGTGATAATCGTCAGCCACAACATGGACGACGTGGCCCGGATAGCGGAGCGGATAATCGTCTTCAGCCACGGGCGCATTGTCATGGACGGCAGCGCCAGGGAGGTCTTCTCCCGGGCGGAGGAGCTGATGGAGATAGGCCTGGACGTGCCCCATGCCACGGAGCTGGCCATTGAGCTGAAAAAGCAGGGCCTGCCCCTGCCGGAGGGCATCTATACCCATGAGCAGCTTTTGAGCTCCCTGCTGAAGCTGAAGGGGGTGGCCTCATGCTGAAGGATATCACTCTGGGCCAGTTCTTCCCGGGAGACACCATTGCCCACCGGCTGGATCCCCGCACCAAGCTGCTGCTGGTGACGCTGTACATCGTGGCCCTGTTCCAGGCCAAGGGCTGGCTAAGCTACGGCATCATCACTGTGGTGACCCTCAGCTGCATGCGCATCTCCCATATCAGCCTGAAAAATATCTTCAAGGGCCTAAAGCCCATGATATTCATCATCAGCCTTACGGCTCTGCTGAACATCTTCTATACCCAGGGCACGCCTATAATCCCGGGCTGGATAATCACCTGGGAGGGCATTGCCCGGGCAATACAGATGGTGCTGCGCATAGTGCTGCTGATAACCGGCACCTTCCTGCTCACCTACACCACCAGCCCCATCGCCCTCACCGACGGGCTGGAGATACTGTTGGGGCCTCTGAAAAAGCTGAAGCTGCCTATCCATGAGATGACCATAATGATGAGCATGGCCCTGCGCTTCATCCCTACCCTTATAGAGGAGACGGACAAGATAATGTCCGCCCAGAAGGCCAGGGGAGCGGACTTTGAGACCGGCAACCTTATAGACCGGGCAAAGGCCCTGCTGCCGGTGCTGGTGCCCCTTTTCGTGTCGGCCTTCCGCCGGGCGGACGAGCTGGCCATAGCCATGGAGAGCCGCTGCTACCACGGGGGCGAGGGCCGCACCCGCATGAAGCAGCTGGTCATGGCCGGGCGGGACTATATAGCCCTGCTGCTGGGCATATTGCTGCTTGCGGCCATGATATATTTAAAGAAGCTGGGTATCTGAAGAGCTATGAGAAACATCGCCCTTATCCTGCGCTATGATGGCAGCCGCTACCACGGCTGGCAGGTGCAGAAAAACGAGATAAGCGTTGCCCAGACCCTGGAAGAAGCCCTGAGCAGGACCTGCGGCCACAGCGTGAAGACCGTGGGCTGCGGCCGCACCGACGCCGGGGTCCACGCCCTGCGCTACTGCGCAAACTTCCGCTCGGATACCCGCATACCTTTGGACCGTCTGCCCCTGGCGGTGAATTCCCGGCTGCCGGAGGATATAGCCGTGCTGGAGGCGGTGGAGGCGGCGGAGGACTTCAACGCCATCGGCTCATGTATAAAAAAGGAATATGTATATAAAATACTAAATAGCAATATCAGGGACCCCTTTCTGGAAAAGCGGGTGTGCTTCTATCCCCAGCGCCTGGACATGGAGCTGATGCAGAGGGCAGCCAGGGCCTTTGAAGGCACCCACGACTTTAAGGCCGTGCGCAGTGAGGGCACCAAGACCAGGACCACCGTGCGCACCGTGTACTGGTGCCGGGCGGAGAAAGAGGGGGACATCATCACCGTCTCCATCTGCGCCGACGGCTTTTTGTACAACATGTGCCGGGCCATGGTGGGGACCATGATATACGCCTCCTATGGGAAGCTGCTGCCGGAGGATATCCCGCAGCTTTTGGAGAAGGGGGACCGGCGGCTCACAGGACCCACCATGCCGCCCCAGGGCCTGTATCTAAACCGGGTGTGGTACCAGGGCGCCGTGGGCGAGATGTTTTCCAGATATTGAGGCCCCTTCGCCATATATTTGTTCACAAACTTGTGGTAAAATAATAATTCCGGGCGGGGGACAGCCTGCCCGGCGGCATTACATATAAAGGATGAAATACACATGAAGATAATTATTGATGTCCTCCTCTTGATAATAATTGCCTTGTGTACCTGGAACGGGTATAAGCGGGGGCTTGTAGGCGGCGTGGCCGGTATCCTGGCTATTGTCATCGCCCTGTTCGGCGGCAGCCTCCTGTCCTCGGCCTATGCCCATGAGGTGGTACCGGCTCTGGAGCCCTTTGTGGACGGCTATATCGACTCTCAGGACACCAGAGACGCCGTCCTGGAGAAGCTGGGCTACGGCGACAGCGACCTCTCCCTGGAGGATATCCTGGCCCAGGACAGCTCCCTGCGCTATGATTACGCCTATGAGTGTATGAGCACCCTAGGCTTTTACGAAAAGTGCGCCGATGAGCTGGCCTCCGACGCTGTGGCCCTGGCGGATGCCAACGGTATCTCCATGACCGATGCGGTGGTGGCGGTGCTCTGCGACACCATAACCTATGTAGGGGCCATGGTGATAGCTTTCCTGCTCATCCTTATCTTCCTGGTGGCCATAGGCAATGTGGGCAACCTCTCCTTCCGCCTGCCCAACATGGAGGCTCTGGACGAGGTGGGCGGAGCGGTGCTGGGCTTCGGCAAGGCCTTCATATACTGCGTGCTCTTCAGCTGGCTGCTCAGCTTTCTGGGCATCGTCATTGGGCCGGACACCATGGAGCACACCACCCTGGGCCGTTTCTTCCTGATATTTGACTTTTTGACCAATGGCCTGATGTGAGACCTCAGGCACGGATACTTATAACGGAGGCAACAGATGCAGCCTGCAATGTGTTCCCGCTGCGGCAAGAATGTGGCCGTGGTATTCATTACAAAGATAGAGGGCGGCCAGACCAAGAACGAGGGTCTGTGCCTTAAGTGCGCAAGAGAACTGCACATAAAGCCCATTGACGACGTGATAAACAAGATGGGCCTCAGCGACGAGGAACTGGACTCCCTCACCGGGGATATGAGCGCCGCCCTCACCGGGGCGGAGGAGATACTCCCCGTTGCCGAGGGGGAGGACAGCCCGGAGGACGACGGCAAGACCGCCACCTTCCCCTTCCTCAGCCGGCTTTTCGGCGGGCCTCCCGCCCCCGGGGAAAATCCCGCCGCCGGCGGAGGCAGCGGCGAGCCCCGCCGCCCGGAGCCCCGGGAAAACGGCAAGGCTCCTAAAAGAAAATTCCTGGACAGCTACTGCATAGACCTGACCGCCCGTGCCAGGGAAGGGAAGCTGGACAGCATGATAGGCAGGGAGGAGGAGCTGGAGAGGGTCATCCAGATCCTGAACCGCCGCCAGAAGAACAACCCCTGCCTCATCGGCGAGCCCGGCGTGGGCAAGACCGCCATAGCCGAGGGCCTGGCCCAGCGCATAGCCATGGGCAACGTGCCCTACAAGCTCCAGAACAAGCAGGTATATCTTCTGGACCTAACCGCCCTGGTGGCGGGCACCCAGTTCAGAGGCCAGTTTGAAAGCCGAATGAAAGGCCTTATCGAAGAGATACGCAGGCTGGGCAATATCATCCTGGTCATCGACGAGGTACACAACATCGTGGGCGCCGGGGACGCCGAGGGCAGCATGAACGCCGCCAACATCCTCAAGCCCGCCCTGTCCCGGGGGGAGATACAGGTCATCGGAGCCACCACTTTCACCGAGTACAGGAAACATATAGAAAAGGACTCCGCCCTGGAGCGGCGCTTCCAGCCTGTCACCGTCAACGAGCCCTCCATAGAGGACAGTATAAAGATCCTCAAGGGCATAGCCCACTATTATGAGCAACATCATGGCGTCCACATCTCCGGCGAGATGTGCCGCCAGGCGGTGCTGCTCAGCGAGCGGTATATAACCGACCGCTTCCTCCCAGACAAGGCCATAGACCTTATCGACGAGGCCTGCTCCGACGTGAATCTCAAGGACGAGAACATCAACCGCCGGATGATGGCCCGGCGGGATCTGGAGAATATCCGTTTTGAGCGGGAGGCTCTGGCCAGCGCCCAGGCTCCCAAGGGCGGAGAGATGACGGAAGAGATGCTGGATAAGCGCTATGCCCGTATAGCGGAGCTGCGCAGCAAGGAGCTGCAGCTGGAGCAGGAGCTTTCGGAGCTGGATAAAAAGCCTGCGCCGGAGCTCACCATGGATAATCTGGCCAGGATAATAGAACTCTGGACCAAGATACCCGCCTCCAGTATCCGGGAGGATGAGCTGGAGCGTTTGGCGGGCCTGGAGGATAGGCTGAAGGAACACATCGTCGGCCAGGACGAGGCGGTATCCTCCGTGTGTGCAGCCATAAAGCGCAGCCGCGTGGGCCTGAAGGCCCACAGGAAGCCGGTGAGCTTCATCTTTGTAGGCGGCACCGGCGTGGGCAAGACCGAGCTGGTAAAGCGCCTGGCGGCGGATATGTTCGACTCTCCCGAGTCCCTCATCCGTCTGGACATGTCGGAGTTCATGGAGAAATTCTCCGTCTCCCGCATCATCGGCTCGCCCCCCGGCTATGTGGGCTATGACGAGGCGGGACAGCTCACCGAGAAGATACGCCGCAAGCCCTACAGCGTGGTGCTCTTCGACGAGATAGAAAAGGCCCACCCGGACGTTATGAACATCCTGCTGCAGATTCTGGACGACGGCCGGATAACCGACGCCCAGGGCCGCACGGTGAATTTTGAGAACACCGTTATTGTTATGACCACCAACGCCGGCAGCAACAACAAGAGCGGCAGCGTGGGTTTCGGCGGCTCCCTCAGCGACATGAGCCGGGAGCGCACCATGAAGGCCCTGAACGAATTTCTGCGCCCGGAGTTTATAAACCGGGTGGATGAGGTCATCTGCTTCAACCAGCTCAGCGAGGAGAATTTCCGCTCCATTGCCGCACTGATGCTGAGGGAGCTGAAGGACGTGATGGCGGAGAAGAAGGTGGAGCTCAGCTGGGACGAGAGCCTCATAGACCACCTGGTGAAGGAGGGCTACTCCGTTACCTACGGGGCCCGGAACCTGCGCCGCCTCATCCAGAAGCAGATAGAGGACGGCATTGCCGAGAAGATAATCTCCGGCAGGAATAGGAAAGTGAAGTCCATCTTCCTCTCCGCAGCGGAGGGCAAGGTGGAGATAGAGGCAAAGGAGTGAATACCGTGGGCAAGATCCAGATAATCCTGGGGGACATCACAAAGCAGAGCTCCGACGCCATAGTCAACGCCGCCAACTGCTCCCTGCTGGGGGGCGGCGGCGTGGACGGGGCCATCCACCGGGCCGCCGGGCCGGAGCTGCTGGCGGAGTGCCGCACTCTCCAGGGCTGCGAGACCGGCAAGGCCAAGATAACCAAGGGCTACCGCCTGCCGGCAAAATACGTCATCCATACCCCCGGCCCGGTGTGGCACGGGGACGCACATGGGGAGGCGCAGCTGCTGGAGTCCTGCTACCGCTCCTGCCTGGAGCTGGCCAGAGAATACGGCTGCAAAAGCGTGGACTTCCCCTCCATCAGCACCGGGGTCTACCGCTTCCCCCTGGAAAAAGCGGCGGACATCGCCATAGGCGCCATTGCGGACTTTTTAAAGACCGCCCCGGAGATAGAGCGGGTGCGCATGGTCTGCTTTGACGAAAAGACCAAGGCCTTTTACGACAGGGCCCTGGAGAAGCTGGGCCGATGAGCATGAGACGCAAATACATAAAGCTCCACTATAATTCCCCGGTGGTGCTTACCTTTGCCCTGGTGTCCTTCTGCGTGCTGCTGCTGGACTATTTCACCGGCGGCGTCAGCACCTATAAATACTTCAGCGTCTACCAGGCCCCCCTCAACGAATTCTGGACCTATCCCCGCTTTGTGCTCCATGTCTTGGGCCACAGCGGCTATACCCACTACATCAACAACATGATGATGATACTGGTGATAGGCCCGCCTCTGGAGGAGAAGTACGGCAGCCGCCCCCTGTTCTGGGCCATCTGCCTCACGGCCCTGGTCTCCGGCATGGTGCACTTCCTCTTCTTTCCCAATACCGCCCTTCTGGGGGCCTCAGGCATCGTCTTTATGATGATAGCCATGTCCTCCCTGGCGGGGATGAAGGACGGCAGCATACCCATAACCCTCATCCTGGTGCTGACCTTGTATATCGGCGGGGAGATAATCAACGGCTTCGTACTGCAGGACAATGTGTCCCAGATAACCCATATCATCGGCGGCATCTGCGGGGCCCTGCTGGGGCTGAGCATGAGGAAGTAGACCATGGAGAGTCTGCTGATAAGCGCCTGCCTTATGGGCTTTGAATGCAAATACAGCGGGGGCAGCAACGCTCTGGATAAAGATAAGCTGGCCGCCCTCAGGACGAGATACAGGCTCATCCCTGTCTGCCCGGAATCCGCCGGGGGACTGCCCACTCCCAGAGCTCCCAGCGAGCGGCAGGGGGAGAAGGTAACGAACAGGCTGGGGCAGGACGTGACGGAGGAGTATAGAAAAGGGGCGGAGACCGCCCTGTATCTGGCCCGGCGTTATGGCTGCGCCTGCGCCCTGTTTAAGGAGCGCAGCCCCTCCTGCGGCAGCGGGGAGATATACGACGGCAGCTTCAGCGGGAAACTTGTCCCCGGGGACGGGGTGGCGGCGGAGGAGCTGAAGGCCGCCGGCTTTGCCGTGTACGGCGAAAGCGAAATGGATAAGCTGATAAAATAAGGGCCTCTCTTGCAAAAAGAGAGGCTCTCATTTTATCCTTCCTGCCTGTCCTGCTCCTGCTGGGAGCAACTGCGGCCGCAGCTGTCACAGTTGCCGCAGCAGCCGCCGTGGCGGCGGGCGCTGCGCCAGGCCATGACCACCAGCAGCGCTATAAGCAGAATTATCAGTATGTCCAGAAAATTCATATTATCATTGCACCTACATTATAGACTATAAAGGCCGCCAGCCAGGCAACTGCGCACTGGAGGAGCACCACGCCGAAGGCCTTAAGGCCGGAGTCCAGCTCCCGGCGGATAGTGGCGATGGAGGCCACACAGGGGGTATACAGCAGGGTGAAGACCAGAAAGCTCACCGCCGCCAGGGGGCTGAACACAGAGCTCAGGGCCCCGCCCAGCTCCGCCATGCTGGTGCCCAGCAGCACCGCCAGAGTGGACACCACCGCCTCCTTGGCGCTGAAGCCGGAGATAAGGGCGGTGACCATGCGCCAGTCCCCAAAGCCCAGGGGCTTGAAGACCGGGGCAATGAACTGGCCTATAAGGGCCAGCAGGCTGCTTGCGCTGTCGGTGACCACGTTCAGCCGAGAGTCAAAGCTCTGAAGCACCCAGATGAGCACGGTGGCCATGAAGATTATGGAGAAGGCCCGCTGCAAAAAGTCCCTGGCCTTTTCCCACAGCAGCAATCCCACGCTCTTGGCGGAGGGCATGCGGTAGTTGGGCAGCTCCATGACGAAGGGCACAGGCTCGCCCCTGAAGGCGGTGCCTTTGAGCACCAGGGCCACGATGATGCCCACCGCTATGCCCGTCACATACAGGGCTATCATTGCCAGGCCGCTGTTTTCAAAGAAGGCGGCGGAGAACACCGCGTATATGGGTATCTTGGCCGAGCAGCTCATATAGGGGGTGAGGAGTATGGTCATCTTCCTGTCCCGGTCGGAGGAGACGGTACGGGTGGCCATGATGGCGGGCACCGTGCAGCCGAAGCCTATGAGCATGGGCACGAAGCTGCGGCCGGAGAGCCCGATCTTTCTCAGCAGCTTGTCCATGACGAAGGCCACCCGGGCCATATAGCCGGTGTCCTCCAGGATGGAGAGGAAGAAGAACAAGGTGACGATAAGGGGCAGGAAGCTCAAAACGCTGCCCACACCGGAGAGCACCCCGTCCACCACCAGGCCCTTCACCACCGGGTTTATGCCGTAGGCTGTGAGTCCCCGGTCCACCAGCCCTGTCAGGGCGTCTATGCCCAGGCTTAGCCAGTCGGAGAGGGCGGAGCCTATCACGTTGAAGGTGAGGTAGAAGATGAGGAACATTATCCCCAGAAAGACGGGGATGGCGGTGTACTTGCCGGTGAGTATCCTGTCCAGCTGCACCGAGCGGCGGTGCTCTATGCTCTCATGGCACTTGACCACCGTCTTGGCCACGGCGCTTTCAATGAAGCTGTAGCGCATGTCCGCCAAAGCGGCGTTACGGTCAAGGCCCGTCTCCGTCTCCATCTGGACAATGCAGTGTTCCAGCAGCTCCTTTTCGTTCTGGTCCAGCCCCAGCAGCTCAGCCAGCTCCGGGTCCCCCTCGATGAGCTTGGTAGTGCAGAAACGGGAGGAGATGCCCAGCTTGTCGGCGTGGTCCTGGATAAGGTGGACCACGGCGTGGATGCAGCGATGGACGGGGGAGCCCTCGTCACAGAAGTCGTAGACTCCCGGCAGGGTCTTGTTCCTGGCCACGGCCACGGCCCGGTCTATAAGCTCCGACACGCCTTCGCCCTTGGCCGCCACTATGGGCACCACAGGCACGCCCAGCGCCCGGCTCAGACCGCTGATGTCCACGGTGCCGCCGTTGGCCCTCACCTCGTCCATCATGTTCACGGCCAGCACAGTAGGTATGCGCAGCTCCAGCAGCTGGAGGGTAAGGTAAAGGTTGCGCTCGATATTTGTGGCGTCGATAATGTTTATGATGCCCTCGGGCCGGTTGTTGAGGATAAAGTTACGGGAGACTATCTCCTCCTGGGTGTAGGGACGCAGGGAGTAGATCCCGGGCAGGTCCACCACGCTGCAGTTTTTCTGGCCCCGCACCTCGCCTGTCTTCTGGTCCACGGTGACTCCGGGGAAATTGCCCACATGTTGGTTTGCGCCGGTGAGGGCGTTGAACAGGGTGGTCTTGCCGCAGTTCTGATTTCCAACAAGAGCGAATATCATCGGCCCTCCACCTCCGGCGCTATCTCTATTTTGCGGGCGTCTTCAATGCGCAGAGTGAGCTCATAGCCCCTGACCCGTATCTCTATAGGGTCGCCCATGGGGGCCACCTTTTGCAGCGTCACCCGGGTGCGGGGGATGAGCCCCATATCCAGCAGACGGCAGCGGAGAGGCCCCTCTCCTCCCACGGCGCTGATAAGGCCGCTTTCGCCTATGCCCAGTTCGTCCAATGTCATATCTCTCTGTCCTCCAGGTACAGCACAGCTTCACATACTATAAATATATCGGGATGATATTAGCACGGGCTAATTCCTATGTCAAGGCCGGGGCAAATAGTACATGTTCAAATTAAATGCTGACTGAAAGCCGACTGAAAAAGTCGGCCGGTTTCACTAAATATCCTTCCAATCTGAAAACGATTTGGTCAAAGTTTTTAAAGCGCCTTGCAGAAAATCTTTTTATACTTTAAAATTAAATAAAAAGATTAGAAACACCGGGAAAAAATTTGCGTCAATATAGTACGATATAGCGATAGAACAGCAATAGAAATACTGTCCGACGGGAGGTGTTTGTTATGAGGAAACGTATTGTGCTCGCATTGGCAATGATATGTATACTGGCCTTGGCGGGCTGCCATAACAGAAGTATGAACTATATTATAGAGAATGAGCCAAGCATTGTTGGAATTGTGGAGGAAGTCCGGGATGACTCAATCCTGATTTACATAGAAACGGAGGCTTATCCTTACGGTGCAAAGTGCAGCGTTTCTTTGGATGTGGAGAACAGGGACAGCTATACAAATTTGTCTGTAGGGGATGAAGTCGTTGTGTACTACAACGGCGATATTGCAGAGACCGACCCACTGGAGATCAATGCCGTATATGCCATCACATTGAGGACCCCTGCAAAGAGAGAGCCTGAATGGGACAAGATACCCATGGTGATGGTGGACGGAAAGCTATACTATGATACCGGGAAAGAGAGCGAAATCAAAGACCGCTGCGCCATGATGGACGGGGAAATCACTTCCAGCGTTGACGGCAGCGAAACGCCGACAGCAGATGATCAGTCCAACTTTGGAACCGGCTATGGATACCAATACGGCACTGATGATACCATCGAGCTGCTGATGAACGGAAAGTGGATCGTTTTTGAATATAGAGCGGGAGACGGAAGCCAGGTCCGTTTTGGAGACCGCTGGATAGACAGGGATAGCCTCTCTGAGGAAACATTGGAATGGCTTGATTGGTATAACAGTCTATCTGAAATAGATCAGCTGGCTGTCAGCGCCATTCCGGCAGAGCTGCTGGATGCAAGTGGGATTTCCGATGGAGAAGATGCTCAAGCAGCAACAAATTGACAAGGGGTGATTGAGATTTAACCGGGCAATATTCAACTTGAGAATAAAACTTTACCTGGTATAGGCAGGACTCAGCCGCCCTTTGTCACATACCGCACCACATAGTCGGCAAAGCGGCGGGTGGCGGGGCCGGCCCGGTCCCCGGCGGCTATGGCTATGCCTATGGTGCGCTTGGACTCCGGCACCAGGGGCAGTATCTGGATATCGTCGTGGCGGCCCTTCAACAGCAGCTCCGGCATGATGCTTATGCCCAGGCCCTGCTCCACCATGGCTATGATGGCGTAGTCGTCCTTGGTGTAAAAGCGCACGTTGGGCTTTACCCCGGCAGACTCCAGGGCCCGGCGGGCGTCGTGGTCCGAACTCTCCAAAAGGCTTATGAAGGGCTCCGTCTCGCACTCCACCAGGGGGAACTTGGGATAGCTCTCAAAGCGGCTGTGCCGGGGCAGTATGGCCAGCAGCCGGTCGTCCATCAGGGGTATGCACTCACAGTCCACGGCGCAGGGCACGTTCACAAAGCCTATGTCTATGCTGCCTTCCAGCAGCCACTGCTCCACGTCGTGATAGTCGCCGTTGAGCAGCTTTATATCCACCTTGGGGAAGTCCTGCTGAAATTCCTTCAGCACCGGGGGCAGCCAGTGCACGGCCACGGAGGTGAAGCTGCCTATGCGCACGGTGCCGCTGTCCAGGCCCCGTATTGCGGCGGCGGTCTGACTGAGCTGCTCGGCGCTGTTCAAAAGGTTCCTCACGGCGGCTATCATCCGCTCCCCCTCGCCGGTGAGGCGGACCCCCGCCCGGCTGCGTTTCAGCAGGGCAAAGCCCAGCTCCTGCTCCAGACTGTCTATGCTGTGGCTCACGGCGGACTGGGTGCAGCCCAGGGCCTGGGCCGCCCGGGTGAGACTACCCGTCTCCACCACCGCCACCAGAGTCTGATATTTTGCGATGTTTATGTCCTCACGACCTTTACATGAATTTTGCTCATGCTGCTATGAATAGAATTAGGGGTGTTTATATTATAAACCAAAAAAAGAGATATTCAAGTTTTTTAGGCTTGCTCCCCGCTTGAAATAAAAATTTAATATATTATAATTCCAACCATGTTAAGAAAAGCGAGGAGAAAGCAATGTTCACTACATCATCTATCTGCATCCTGATATCCGTTGTGGTATATCTTGTGGGTATGCTTGCCATCGGCATAATGTACTCCAAGAACAACAATTCCGAAGACTTCTACCTGGGCGGACGCAAGCTGGGCCCCATAGTCACCGCCATGAGCACCGAAGCCTCCGACATGAGCGCCTATCTGCTCATGGGCGTGCCCGGCCTGGCCCTGTTCTGCGGCCTTGCCGAGGCCAGCTGGACGGCCATAGGCCTGGCCCTGGGCACTTATCTCAACTGGCTCATCGTGGCAAAGCGGCTGCGCCAGTACTCCGAGAAGATCCACGCCATCACAATACCTGATTTTATCGCCATCCGCTTCAGAGACAACACCAAGCTGATTGAAACCTTTGGCGCTTTGATAGTCATCATCTTCTTCGTGCCTTACACCGCTTCCGGATTTGCCGCCTGCGGCAAGCTCTTCAACAGCCTTTTCGGTTTTGACTACATGACCTCCATGATAATCTCCGCAGCAGTTATCGTGGCCTACTGCGCCACCGGCGGGTTCATGGCCGCCTCCGTCACCAGCCTTATCCAGAGCATAGTGATGACCGTTGCTCTCCTCGTGGTGCTGATATTCGGCATCAACACGGCTGGCGGCTGGAGCGCCGTTGTGGAAAACGCCCGTGAGATTCCCGGCTACCTGAGCCTCACCGCCTCCACCAATATCCAGGCCACTGAGGCCGGCAGCTACACTCCCTTCATGATAGCCTCCACTCTGGCCTGGGGCCTGGGCTACTTCGGTATGCCCCATATCCTGCTCCACTTCATGGCCATCGGCGACGAGACCAAGCTGAAGCTCTCCCGCCGTGTGGGCTCCATCTGGGTTGTCATCTCTCTTGGTATTGCCGTCGTAATAGGTATCGTGGGCTACAGCATGGCCAAGGTGGGCACCATTGCCATGCCCGCATCCCAGGCCGAGGCCGAGAACATGATAGTCAATGCCTCCAGCGCTCTGGCCCAGGTGGGCATCATCCCCGGCCTCATCGCCGGCGTCATCATCGCCGGTATCCTGGCCGCCACCATGTCCACTGCCGACGCCCAGCTGCTGGCTGCCGCTTCCGGCGTCACCCACAACATACTCACCAATGTTCTGGGAATCAAGCTCAGCGACAAGAAGACCATGCTCATCGCCCGCCTCACCGTTCTGGGCGTGGCAGTTCTGGGCATCATCTTTGCCAGCGACCCCAACAGCTCCATCTTCCGTGTGGTATCCTTTGCCTGGGCGGGCTTCGGCGCAACCTTTGGCCCCGTGATGCTCTTTGCCCTGTTCTGGAAGCGCTGCAATAAATGGGGCGCAATCTCCGGTATGCTTACCGGCGGAGTGATGATCTTCGTGTGGAAGTTCGGCGTTGCAAAGCTGGGCGGCATATTCGCCATCTACGAGCTGCTCCCCGCCTTCATCATCTCCTCCATAGTCATTGTTGTGGTGAGCCTGCTCACCGCCGCCCCCGAGAAGGAGATCGTGGAGGAGTTCGAGAGCGTAGGCAAGTGAGCCCCTTCCCGTATAAAACAGAACAGACCATAAAAAAGCTCCTGCGGCCCGGCCGCAGGAGCTTTTTCATGTCTGACAGTTCAGTAATCAATGGGGGGCGGGGGCAGTTCGTCCCCGCTGTCGGCGGCATAGATGTTCCCGCCGGAAAGCTTTTCGTAGTACAGGGCATAGCTAAGGCTGATATAGGGCACCGTCCATATCTGGATGATGTAGCCCACATAGGGAAGACCGGCCAGAATGCTCCAGCCGATAAAGCTCAGGTCCAGAACAAAGAGCTCCCATTTGTGGTCCTTCATCAGTTCCTTGGACTCCCTGATGCATTGGAGTGGGGATTTTTCCGGGTGGTCCAGCAGAATGTACAGGGCCTGCCTGTAGCGGTAGGCGGCGATGATGCCGGGGAAGATAAGGAGCAGGGACCAGAGGAAAATAAAGACGCTGGACAGCAGGCTGAGAATCAAGAGCTTGAAAAACAGGGGGAAGGCGTCCAGCAGATTGCCGAAGCTGGCCCCGGAGCGGCGGATGGTGTTGAGCAGGAAGAGGATAAAGCCGGCGCCCACCACATATACCAGAAAGTCAGTTAGCCAGCTGAGCACCACAGCGTAGAAGGGAGGAGCCATCTTCAGAGCCACTGCCAGGGCATATTCCACATTGCCGTTTTCCAGATACTGGGTGTAAAGCTGGCTCAGAGTCTCCGTGTAGTTTATTCCCAGCAGCCGGGAGGAAAGCAGGTACATGACAAGACCCAGAATTATATATCCAAGGCCCACCGGCAGCACCTTGGGCCTGGCCCTGGCGATAAGGTCTTTGGCCCTCTCCTTCAGCTCCGCTCTGTTTATTGTCATAGGCGTGTTCACCCTTTCGTTTTTTCTACAATATACCAGACAAATATGAATATGTAAATACGGCGCAGGACTGGCGGCAGACAGGAAATCTTAATAATTCTTAATTCTTAAGTAAAGCTGAAACAAAGCGGCGGCAGAGCCCGTTACTATAATATAAGAGTTTCGGGAAACAAAATATTGCGGAGGTGAGCTCAATGAGTAAAAGGATATTTGCCCTGCTGCTGGCTCTTGCCCTGCTGCTGAGCCTCTGTGCCTGCGGAAAAGAGGGGGCGGGCAAGGGCGAAGCCCCTGTCCGCTCCGGGAATACGGATGCCGGAGACGGCACGGCGGAAATGGTCCCGGGCTATATCTCCCAGGTGATAGAGCTGCCGGAGGGCTGCTCTTCCGTGCGGCTCATGACCATAGCGGGGGACAGGCTGATGGCCGTGTGCGGAGGCGGGGAAGATTACAGGCTGTGCGCCATGGAGCTGGGCAGCGAGAGCTGGAGCTTCCTGCCCTTTAAAGGGGAGGATTTCGGAGGCAGAGACAGCAGGGGCTTTTCCAACTACGGCATAAGCGGCTTTGACGTCTGCGACGGGGTGCTGTGGGTGCTGGTGAGGCAGTATTTCATGGAGAGCGGGGATGAAGGCCGCTTTTACGTCCTGCGCTATGACTGCGCCTCCGGGGAGGAGCTGAGCCGGGCCGAAGTGGGCTTTGAGGCCATAGCCGGAACCGAGTCCTCCACTCCGATATTCAGCGATCTGATTCCTCTGGGGGCGGACCGGGCGGCGCTCTGCGACTATGAGAACGCCTATATAATAGATTCCCAGGCCCGGCTGCTGGAGACCCTGCCCCTGGAGGGCTTCAATTTCAATCTGGTGCTGCGCCGGGGGGAGGAGCTCTATGTCTGCGGCGAAGAGAACGGGGATATCGGCCTGCGCTCCTTTGACATGGAGAGCTTTGCTCTTGGGTCCCTGGTAAAGACCGAGGCAAACTGCTACGGCTATTATGTCAGCGAAAAGGGCGAGGCCTTCCTCTCCCAGGACAACGGCCTGGTGAGCCTGGATGTGAACACCGGGGAGACCGAGAGCCTTTTCAAATGGCTGGAAGTGGCCACCAGCCTGGAATTTGCTCAGGAAATGGGCATGGCGGTACAGAGCGCCGCCGGGGACTATTACACGGCGGGGATAAGTTCCAGAAACATACAGAAGGTGAGTCCCAGCCTGGTGAAGGACAGGGAGCTCATAAGGCTTTGGGGCGTCTCCGACTTAGGCATCCTGAATGCTGCGCTGCGCTTCAACAGCACCAACGAGGACTATAAGGTGGAATATGAGTTTATAGGCTCAGGCCATGAGCTGAGCCAGCAGGAGATACTTGAGCTGGTGCTCCAGGACAGCCCGGACATAGTCTATACCCCCTCGCTGCCCCAGAACAGCATAGATGCGGGACTGTTCGTGGATTTGCTGCCCTACATAGACGCCGATGAGAGCATAAGCCGGGAGGACTTTATTGAGCCGGTGCTGAAGAGTATGATAAGAAAGGGCGGGCTATATGAGCTGCTGACCCAGGTGGATCTGCTCAGCCTCTCCGTCAGGGCAGAGCTCTTCCCCAACCGGGAGGATTGGACCATGGACTATGTGGAAGAGATGATCGCAAACCGCCCGGCGGGTGAGCCTGTATATTTCTGGCATAGGGATCAGGAGTATATGCTGGATATGCTCTGCCGCATCTCAAGCGGGGAATATGTGGATTGGGAGGCGGGGACTTGCAGCTTCGATGAGGGTGGTTTTGCCCGGCTGCTGCAATTTGTAAAGGATACTCCCTATACCGCAGAGGCGGCGACGCCGGTACTTATGGAACCGATTATGGGAATAGGCAGTTCCGTCGCTTTGAGCAGAAACTTTTTCCAGGGGGATTATGAGTATGCGGGCTTCCCGGGAACTTCGGGAAACGGCAGCTACTTCACCGACTCCGCCCAGTACAGCAAAAATGGCTACGGCATCATGGCCTCCAGCCAGCACAAGGAGGCGGCCTGGGATTTCCTGCGCCTGGTACTGCTGCCGGAGAACCAGGAGTACGGACTAGACCTGAGTTTCGGCATACCCGTCACCAAGGCCGCTTTTGAAGTACAGCTGGAGAAGAATATATATGAGGATGTCATGTTCCCTGAGTACAGCTTCACCCGGGAGGATGCGGACAAGCTCAGGGAGCTGGTGTACTCCACGGAGAAGATGGCCCGGAAGGACGACACCCTCACCGAGATAATAAGCAGTGAAGCCTCCGCCTACTTTGCCGGGGACAAGAGCCTGGAGGACACGGTGAGAAACATCCAGAGCCGAGCCTCCATATATGTGGCCGAGCAGGCGGGATGAGCGTAAGAATCAAAAAAGGAAGGGAAATTTCCCTTCCTTTTTTGCATGTTCAGGACCAGTAGCGCCGCTCCAGGTCTTCCATATGGGCTTTCATGTAGTTGTAGGCCAGCTCAGCGTTGCCGGTGAGAATGGCCTGGGCTATCTCCATGTGTTCCTTATAGTGCTGCTTGCGGTTCTCTTCGGCGGTGACGGTGCGGCTGAGGATAAGGCTCCACATACGCTGCTTCATTGCCTTCCAAATCATGTCGCACATTACCATATACATATGGTTGCCGCTGGCTCTGGCGATGCTGGTGTGAAAGTCCCGGTCTGTTATCTCAGAATAGCGGTTGTCTTCCGCTTCCTGGCGGAAGCGTTCCGTTATCTCCTGCAGGCGCAGCTTTTCCGCCGGACTGATGTGCAGGGCGGCGCAGCGGGCCACCTCCGGCTCCATGAGCTTGCGGACCTGTATGATGTCCTGGGGGTCGGTCTCCTCTATCCAGTCGTTGGTGAGCACGCTGACCTCTTTAACGAAAACTCCGGCGCCATGGACAGATTCCACCAGGCCGTTAAGCTCCAAGGCGCTGAGGGCCTCCCGCACAGGGACCCGGCTGACGCCGAACATCTCGCAGAACTCCTTCTCGCTGGGAAGCTTGTCGCCCACCTTGAAGCTGCCGTTGAGTATGGCATCCTTTATCTGGTTGTAAATCTGGATATACAGCTTGCTGTTTGTAACAGGACTGAAGGGGGGCATTATTGTAACCTCATCATACAAATTCAATTAGATTGTAACATCTGCTTTGGAATGCTGTCAATACATAGATAGGACCTTGCAGGAGCTTGTTGTGAATACGGGCATGGTTTAAGACCATGCCCGTACAACTGCGGAAATTTCTTGAGTTTAAGCTCCGCCCAGCAGGGCCAGGGAGAGCTGCGGCACATAGGTGACCAGCAGCAGGACCACCAGTGAAGCGAGTATAAGCGGTACGACTGCCTTGGAAATGGTTTTCAGATCTATGTTTGCAATGCCGCAGGCCACGTACAGGTTCACGCCCACAGGAGGAGTTACCAGGCCGATGGCCAGGTTCACTATCATGATGGTGCCGAAATGCACCAGGTTCATGCCCAGGGCCTGGGCCACGGGCAGGAACAGGGGGGTGAAGATGTACAGGGCGGAGGTGGAATCCAGGAAGCAGCCGGCAATAAGCAGGCAGATATTGACTATGATAAGGAAGATGACGGTGTTGCCGCCGGCAAAGGATTCCAGGGCGGAGCTGATGGCCACGTCGATACGGGCGCGGGTCAGTACGTAGGCGAAGAGGGAGGCGGCGGCAGTGATGAGCATGACCACGGCCGTGGTGGAAGCGGAGTCTATGAGTATCTTCTTCATATCCCTCAGGCTGAGGCTGCGGTATATGAAAAGGCCCACGAACAGACCGTAAACGGCTGAAACTGCTGCGGCTTCGGTGGGGGTAAAGATACCGCCGTAGATGCCGCCAAGGATGATGACGGGCATCAGCAGTCCCCAGAAGGCCTCTTTGAAGGCGGCCCAGCGTTCTTTCCAGCTGGCCCTGGGCAGCAGCTTCAGGTCGGTCTTGCGTCCCAGCCAGAGAGTGACGATTATCAGGGCGGCGCCCATGAGCAGGCCGGGGATAACGCCGGAGATGAACAGGTCGCCGATGGACACATCGGAGATGG
>CALWVZ010000026.1 GCA_944385125.1 uncultured Oscillospiraceae bacterium | reverse complement strand
AAGATGATCCAGATGAAGATCAACCCCGACAAGATCCGTGAGGTCATCGGCTCCGGCGGCAAGGTCATCCAGAAGATCACCGCCGACACCGGCTGCAAGATAGACATCAACGACGACGGCAGCATCTTTATCGCCAGCAGCGACATCGAGGCCTGCCGTGCCGCCCGCAAGACCATAGAGGACATCGTCTTCGAGCCCGAGGTGGGCGCCCTCTACTACGGCGAGGTCAAGCGCATAATCTCCAACCTGGGCGCCTTCGTGGAGCTGGCCCCCGGCAAGGACGCCATGTGCCACATCAAGGACCTGGAGTTCAAGCGCACCGAAAAGGTGGAGGACGTGCTGAACGTAGGCGACAAGACCTGGGTCAAGTTCACCGGCATCGACGAAAAGGGCCGCTGGAACATTTCCCGCAAGGACGCTCTCCGGGAGCGGGGCGAGGCCTGAATCTAAGGCACGATATCGGATCAACGATACACGGCAGGGAAATCCCTGCCGTGTAATTTCTGCTGTATGAAAGAGGTAAAAACGTGAAAAGAGAGAAATTTCAGTCCCGCCTGGGCTTTCTGCTGGTGAGCGCAGGCTGCGCCATCGGCATAGGCAATGTGTGGCGCTTTCCCTACGTCACCGGCGTAAACGGCGGCGGAGTGTTTGTGCTCTTCTACCTGCTGTTCCTTATCATTATGGGCGTGCCGGTACTCACCATGGAGCTGGCCGTAGGCCGTGCCAGCCGGAAAAGCGCCGTGCTGGGCTACAAGGCCCTGGAAAAGCCCGGCAGCAAATGGCACATCCACGGCTGGGTGTGCATTATCGGCTGCTACCTGCTGATGATGTACTACACCACCGTGGCCGGCTGGATGCTGGGCTACTTCTTCAAGTTCGCCGGCGGCGCCTTTAAGGGCATGGAGGTCTCCGCCGTGGACGGGGTCTTCTCCGCCATGCTGGCAGACCCTGTGGAGATGAGCATATGGATGGCCCTCACCGTGCTGGCAGGCTTTCTGGTGTGCAGCTTCGGCATACAGAAGGGCCTGGAGCGGATAAGCAAGTGGATGATGGCCGCCCTGCTGCTGCTCATTGTGGTGCTGGCAATAAACAGTGTCAGCCTTCAGGGGGCCATCGAGGGCGTGAAGTTCTACCTGCTGCCGGACTTTGAGCGGGCCGCTCAGGTAGGTCTGGGCAACGTGGCCACCGCCGCCATGAACCAATCCTTCTTCACCCTGAGCCTGGGCATAGCCGCCATGGAGATCTTCGGCAGCTACATGTCCAAGGACCACAGCCTCACCGGCGAGGCCGTGCGCATCTGCGCCCTGGACACCTTCGTGGCCCTCATGGCGGGCATGATAATCTTCCCCGCCTGCTTCAGCTTCGGCGTGGAGCCGGACTACGGCCCCACCCTTATCTTCGTCACCCTGCCCCGCATCTTCGTGGACATGGCCGGCGGCCGCCTCTGGGGCGCCCTGTTCTTCCTGTTCATGTTCTTCGCCAGCTTCACCACAGTCATCGCCGTGTTTGAAAACCTGCTGTCCAGCTGCATGGACAACTTCGGCTGGAGCCGGAAAAAGGCGGTAGTTATCAACTGCGTCTTCATTCTCATCGCCAGCCTCCCCTGCGTGCTGGGCTACAACCTGTGGAGCGGAGTGCGCCTTATCGGCGGCCGGGACGTGCTGGACACCGAGGACTTCATCGTCAGCAACCTCCTGCTGCCCATAGGCTCCCTTATCTACCTGCTGTTTTGCGTCAGCAAGTGGGGCTGGGGCTTTGACAAGTACCTGGCCGAGGCCAACCAGGGCAGCGGCCTGAAGATGTCCCCCAGGCTCAAGCGCTATTTCCAGTTCGTTCTGCCGGTGCTGATACTGGTCATCCTCATCCAGGGCCTCATCTGATTTTCAGGCAGACACATAAACTGAGCTCCCGGCCGCCGGCCGGGAGCTTCTTTTATTCGGGCTGTTCCCCATTATTTTTTCTTTGCAAAAAGCAGGATAAGGGCCGTCACCGCCGGGAAGAGCGCCGCCGCCACCGGCCAGACTATCCAGCTTCTGTCCCAGCCGCCGGTGACGAAGCTGTAGGCCAGAAAGCCCGTCAGCACCAGCAGCCAGTACACCTGACTTACTTGGGATATAAGGGGCTGCTTTTTCTTCTCCTCCCGGGTATATTCCCCCTCCTCCAGCAGCCTTTCAAAGCCGCCCCAGACCGTGCCGCTGCGCACCAGGAGCCTCACTCCCAGGCCGACTATCACCAGAGTGGCACACAGCAGCCCCACAGGCAAAAGCTGATTCTCCACCTCCAGGGCCACGCTGCCAAACAGAGGTATTGCGGCGAGTATGCACAGGCATACGCCGATGATGTTATTGCGCATGTACCTCTCCCTGTACTGCTCCCGGCGCTCCTTCACCATGCTGCTGACGCCGTACTCTGTCTCGAAAAATTCGCTGTCCAGATATTCAAAGGCCGAGGTCCTCCCGCCGCTGTAGATAAATATGGCCACAGCTGCCGCCACCATCACCAGCAGGACCGTCAGCCCTATGGCTGCGGCCAGGCCTTCGGATATGCCGGAGCCCGGAACTTCGCTGAGCCCGGCCAGCAGCAACAGGCATATGGGGGAGAGTATGCACAGAAGCACTCCAAAGGCTATCCCTCCGGCCGTCTCTTCTTTTATTTTCAAAAAGGCATTGGCCTGCTCCATGGAGATGCGCCTCAGGGCAGGGCTCTCCTCCCCGGGCAGGGCCGGACTTCCCCCCTCCGGCTCCCCCAGCTCGTCTAAAAGCAGGTAGTCGGTGCTGACGGAAAAGAGCTTTGCCAGCCTGATCATCTTCTCCAGGTCCGGGATGGACTGGGCCCCCTCCCATTTAGATATGGACTGACGGCTGACCCCCATCTGCTCTGCCAGCTCCTCCTGGGACCAGCCGCTCTTTTTTCTAAGCTGTATGAGTTTATCGGCAAATATCATTCCTGAGCCTCCTGTTGTTTTTTCTCCCCGGGTGCGCTCCCAGCTTAACACTTTTCCCCGGTTTCCGCCACCAACCCGCTGCGGTCAATTTGTCAACCGCCGGTTGCCCCGCCCTTTCCCGGGCTTTACATGGCCGTGCGGCGGGGAATTGCGCCTAGACAGTATCAGAAGCTGTACAAAGATTTGTGCAGCTTCTTTTTTATTGGCTCTATTTGTGAAATATTATTCCTTTTTTTCCTCTCCCTCACCGTCCGGGGGCTCGGCCTCCCGGACCGTGAGCTTCTCCCCCTCCACGGTGAAGCGCAGGGTGAAGCCGGCAAAGTCCATGGCGTAAAGCCGCCGGGGGTCCTGCTGGTACCGGGGCCGGGGGTCCCGGGAGAGCACGGCTGTGAGGGCCTCCAGCTTGCCTACCGGCAGCTTCTCCGCCACGCCCGGGGCATAGGCCACCTTCAGGCTTTCCCCGGCGTCGGCGGCAAAGCCGCCGGTGGCCCCCAGCTTACAGTCGGCATAGGGCACATAGGGCTTTATATCGAAGATAGGCGTGCCGTCCATCAGGTCGGCTCCCCCCACCCGCAGAGTCAGGCCCAGGCCCGGCCGCTCCTCCACCCCCAGCAGCTCCACGCAGCTGAGGCCCAGAGCGTTGGGCCGGAAGGGGGAGCGGGTGGCAAAGACCCCCATGCGCCGGTTGCCCCCCAGCCGGGGCGGGCGCACCGTTGGGGACCAGTCCTCCCGGAGGTTCTCCGAGAACTGCCAGATGAGCCACAGGTGGCTGAAGCCCTCTATGCCCCGCAGGGCCTCCGGTATGCGGTACTCCGGCTCGAAGACCACCAGGCCCTCCAGCTCCGGCACTATCCCCGCCTGGCGGGGTATGCCGAATTTCCCGGAAAAGTCGCTGCGCATCCGGGCTATGGGCCTTAGCACATGCTCCATCACAGCAGCTCCTCCAGCATTTTCAGGGCGTTCATGGACACCCAGTTCACCAGCATATGGAAGAATATGCTGCTCCATAGGGTATTGGTGCGCTCGTACACCCGGCACAGCAGTATGGACACCGGGATATACTGGATGAAGTAGAGCCAGTATATGCTGTCCGTCACGGCGTAGCCGTACACATGGTAAAGGCTGAAGGCCAGGGTCGCCACCCCATAGGCGGCCCAGCGGTTATAGCGGCGCAGCGTGCCGAAGATGCCCGCCCGGAACATGCACTCCTCCACTATGGGGGCCAGGAACACCGCCATGGCGGACATCTTGCCCCAGCTCTGCCCCGCCATTTCCATGACGGCGGAGTTGTTGGGGTTTTCCTGGCCAAACCAGGGGAGGAGCAGGAATATGCCCGTCACCGCCAGGTTCGCCAGGTACATGAGAGCGTAATTGGTGATTATCTCCAAAACGCAGTGGCCCGGCTGCTCCCACAAGGGGTCAAAGTCCCGGCGCAGAAACTTGAACAGCAGAAGCAGCATATAGACCGTGCCCACTGCGTAAAGGATAAGGTTCAGGTCTGTCGCATCCAGGCCCAGGTATGCAGCCGAGGGCACCAGGACCAGAGGCAGCAGAAATATGTGCACCGGCAGGTACAGCAGAGCCGCCAAGGTCTCCCCCCGGCTGAGCCGGCTGGTGAATTCGGGTGGCTTTTTTCTCATCAGCTTCTCGCCTTTCTTTGCAGTTCGTACAGCAGGTTCATGGCCTCGATGGGGGTGAGGCTGTTCAAATCCGCGCTCAAAAGCGATTTCCGTATCTGGTCGGCCCCCACATCCGCCAGGCTTATCTGGTCGGCCGGGGCGCTCTCCCCCTGGGGGACGGCTCCGGCGCCGCTCTTTTCCAGGTCCTTCAGATAGCCCTTGGCCTTGGCGATTATGCTCTCCGGCAGCCCCGCCAGCTTTGCCACCTCGATGCCGTAGCTGTCGTCGGCGGCGCCGGGGACTATCTTGCGCAGGAAGACCAGGCTGCCCCCCTGCTTCTTGGCGGTGATATTGTAGTTGCGCACCCCCTGGAGCTGGCCCTCCAGGGCGGACAGCTCGTGGTAGTGGGTGGCGAACATGGTCTTGGCCCCCAGCTTCCGCTTGTCGGCGCAGTATTCCAGCACCGCCCGGGCTATGGCCATGCCGTCAAAGGTGGAGGTGCCCCGGCCTATCTCGTCCAGGATGAGCAGGGAGGCGGCGCTGGCGTGCTTCAGTATCTCCGCCATCTCGCTCATCTCCACCATGAAGGTGGACTGGCCGGAGGCCAGATCGTCGGAGGCCCCGATGCGGGTGAAGACCCGGTCCACGATGCCTATGGTGGCGCTCTTTGCCGGGACAAAGGAGCCTATCTGGGCCATGAGCACGATGAGGGCCGTCTGGCGCATATAGGTGGATTTGCCCGCCATGTTGGGGCCGGTGATTATTGCCACCCGGTCCTCGCTGTCGTTGAGATAGCTGTCGTTGGGGACGAAGAGCACCTTCTTCAGGGTCTGCTCCACCACCGGGTGGCGGCCCTGGATTATCTGCAAAGTCCGGGAGGCGTCCACCTCCGGGCAGGTATAGTTGTTGCGCACCGCCACCTCCGCCAGGGAACAGAGCACGTCCAGCCTGGCCACGGCCTCCGCCGTGGCTTTTATCCTGTCCACCTTTGCCGCCACGCTGCGGCGCAGCTCGTCAAAGTATTTGAACTCCAGCTCGTTTATCCTGTCCCGGGAGCTGAGGAGGGTGTTCTCCAGCTCCTTCAGCTCCTGGGTGAAGTAGCGCTCGTTGGACACCAGGGTCTGCTTTCTTATATAGTCCTCCGGCACCTTCTCCACCCCGGCGGACTTGGGGATGTCTATATAATAGCCGAAGACCTTATTGTAGCCCACCTTCAGCTTCTTTATGCCGGTGCGCTGCCGCTGGCGCTCCTCCAGCTCCCGCACCATCTGGGCGCCGTTGTCCCGGATGTTGCGCAGCCGGTCCACCTCTTCCGAATAGCCCTTGCGCAGGATGCCCCCTTCCCTTACGGAGAAGGGAGGGTCGTCGCAGATGGCCCGGTCTATCTCAAAGAGCATGTCTTCCAGGATGTCCATGTCCCGGATATCCCGCAGCTCCATGGATCTGAAGCCCTCCAGCAGCTGCCGCAGCTTTGGCAGCACGGCGGCGCAGTTTGCCAGGGAGCGCAGGTCCCGTCCCCCGGCAGTGCCGTACACCGCCCGGCCCACCAGCCGCTGCATGTCGCTTATATCCCGCAGGGCCAGCATCAGCTCCCCCCGGGCCACATTGTCGTTATAGAGCTCCTGCACCGCAGTGAGCCGCCGCTTGATGGCCACCGCCGACAGCAGGGGACGCTCTATCCAGGAGCGGAGCAGCCTGCCGCCCATGGGCGTGCGTGTCTTGTCCAGCACCCAGAGAAGGCTGCCCCGCTTCTCCCCGCTGCGGAGAGATTCCGTCAGCTCCAGGTTCCTGCGGGTGGTCCAGTCCAGCTCCATATATCTGCCGCCGTAGAACACGTCCAGGCGGTTTATGTGGCTCAGGTCGAATTTCTGGGTCTGGTCTATATAGCCCAGCAGGGCCCCGGCGGCGCAGACCGCCGCCTCCTGCTCTCCCAGGCCGCAGTCGTCCACGTCCTTGAAGCCGAACTGCTCACACAGCCGGGCGGCGCAGGGCATGAATTCAAAGCTCTGCTTATCCCTTTCAAGCATGGCGTCCAGCTTCTTTTGCAGAAAGTCCCTTATCTCGCCGCAGTCCGCCGCCCCGGGAGACAGCACCGCCTCCCTGGGTGCAAAGCGGCCCAGCTCGTTTAAAATATGGGCCACGGCGTCGTTTTCAAAGGCGGCGCAGCAGAACTCCCCGGTGGACACGTCGCAAAAGGCAACGCCCCCCTTCTGGCCTGCCAGCTCCAGGGCGCAGATGTAGTTGCTCCGCCCCTCCTCCAGCATGGAGCTCTCGGTGACGGTGCCGGGGCTTATCACCCGTATCACGTCCCGCTTCACTATGCCCTTGGCCAGGGCCGGGTCCTCCATCTGCTCGCAGATGGCCACCTTGTAGCCCTTGGCGATGAGCCGGGCGATATAGGTCTCGCAGCTGTGATAGGGCACGCCGCACATGGGGGTGCGCTCCTCCGGGTCCTCCACGTTCCTGTCCCTGGTGGTGAGGGCCAGGTCCAGCTCCCGGGAGGCCACCTTGGCGTCCTCGTCGAACATCTCATAAAAGTCCCCCAGGCGGAAGAACAGCAGACAGTCCTGATACTGCTCCTTTATCTCGTTGTATTGTCTCTTCATGGGTGTGAGCTCAGCCATGGCCCTACCTCTTTCTTTTTTGTGGGATGCTTTCTTTTTTTAGCCCTTTACTCCCTCCATGAAGAGAGCGCGCATCTCCTCATAGGAGTCAAAGCCGTAGATTATGTACTCGTCCACCGCCCCCGGCTCATAGCCGGCGGTGGTGAATATCACGTCCTCCTCCGTAAAGGCCCTGGTGAAGTTGCAGTAATAGGCCTCGTTTGCGGTGAGGAGGATGAACACCTTCCCCTCCGGGGGCTCGTCATGGGACTTGCTCTGGAGCCAGGTGACTATATTATCCGGGTCGGAGAGCTCCGCCAGGCCGATGTCGTTCCAGACCCAGACCTCCGCTTCGCCGTTGCTCAGCTCCGTGGTCAGGTTCCCTATCCAGAAGCTGGCATAGCCCTTTTTATAGTCGCTCTGGGCCAAAAACTGGGCGGCCTCCCTCAGGGCCCGGGTCTCGTCCTCCTTGCGCATGTCGTTATAGTGCAGCGCCGAGCACAGCAGGGCAAGGCTCATAAGGCCCAGGAGCATCCCCCGCCCGGTTTTGCCGAAGAGCTCCTTCCTGCCAAAGCACATGAACAGCAGGGGGAAGCCCTGGATAAGCGCCTGTATGCTGTGATAGCTCATGTACTGCATATCCGTCAGGCTGTAGAGCAGGCACAGGGCCAGGATGGCCGCCGGATAAAAATAGGCCGCTATCTGCTGGGCGGGACTGAAGGCCTCCCTGTGGCGGATGATGTACACCGCACAGTACAGGCACAGCAGCAGGAGCAGTCCGCTGAGGGCGCTGGGCAGCAGCGCCTTGCTGAACACCGGCTCCCCGGAACGGTAGCCCAGGATGTTCAGCAGTCCCGCTATGGTCCTCTCTATCCCTGCCAGGGAAAAGCCGGTAAAGGAGAGGGTGGAATAGCTGCGGAAAGTATACTGGTTCACAATGACCGTCTGGTTTATCAGGCAGCCCACCAGGGCTGGGAGGATGGATACGCCCGCTCCGGCCAGGAGCCTGCCGCTGCCGGCGGGAGCCTTGTTCAGCCACAGGTACAAAAGCACCGCCAGAGCCAGGGGGATATACAGGGTCAGCAGCATCCGAAAGCCCAGCAGGCCCGCCGCCAGGCTCAGCAGGGCGGCCAGGACCTGGGCCGGGTATTTCCTCCGCCCCGGCTCACTGATGAACTGGGCCACCGCCCCCAGCACCACAAGGCCCGTGGCCAGAAACTGGATATAGTAGGCGAACTTGTAGACTATCTCAAAATAGCTCCGGGACAGGGGCAGCAGCATCAGGGCCGCCAGCAGGGGGAAGCTCTTTTTCAGCTCCAGCTTCCGGCAGAAATAGTGCAGGCTCAGCAGCAGCAGGGCGATGAGCAGGGCCGTGCCCCCCAGGCGCACCAGGCGCCAGTTGTCAGTGAGGAAGAACATCAGCTCAAAGGCCAGCTGGTCCGACAAAAACTCTATCTCCGTGGAGTAGTACCAGTTTTTGGACATTATGGCGCCGCCCTGGTCCGCCAGATGCTTTGCCAGCAGCAGCTCGCTGGAGGCGTCGGAGTCCAGGGTGTACACCGTGTAGCGGGCCAGGAAAAACAGCAGGACGAACAGCGTCCCTGCAAACACGGCCCACTCTATGTATCTTTGCTTTTCCGAAAGTCTTTTCATCCGTCTCATCCCTCATTGCAGAATTGGCTGCGCAGCTCTTCATAGGACTCAAAGCCGTAGATCACATACTCGTGGAGAGCCCCTATCTCATAGTTTTCGGTCTTGAATATAATGTTCTCATCACTGAAGTTCCCGGCAAACCCGCAGTAGTAGTCCTCGTTGGCGGAGAGCAGCACAAAGAGCTTTCCCTCCCCGGGAGGCTGCAAATGGCTCTTTGCCTGGAGGAAGCCCACTATCTCGTCCGGGTCCTGGAGCTGGGCGAACTTCTCGTCCCAGACCCACAGCTCCAGCGCCCCGTCGCTCAGCTCCGTGAGCACATTGCCGTTCCAGAAGCTGGCATAGCCCTGGGTGTAGCCCGCTTCCTTAAGGAAGTTTACGCACTGGCGCTGGGTGCCGGTCTTGTCCTCCTTGCGCATCTCGTTATAGTGCGCCGCCCCGCACAGCAGGGCAAAGCAGCACAGGAGCAGAAGCAGCAGGCGGCCCCAGCGCTCCTTCCCTTTGAAGCAGGACACCACGGGCAGCAGGCCCAGCGCCGCCGCCTGGACCAGATAGCGCACCGTGAAGACCATGCTGGTCAAACAGTAGAGCAGGCAGAGCACCGCCAGGGAGACCAGGTAGAACAGGGCGGCAAACTGCTGCTTTTGGCTGTAGTCCTCCCGGTTTTTCAGTATGGCAAAGGAGGCGTACAGGCTCAGCGCAAAGAGCGCTCCCCCCAAAGCGCAGTAGAGCAGGGGCAGGCTGAACACATTCTCCCCGGAGCGGTAGCCGAAGACCTGGAGCAGCCCTCCCAGGACCTGTTCCAGGCCCTCCAGGGAAAAGGCGGTGAAATCTATGCCGGTGACGTCCAGCACCGTGTATTTCTTTGCCAGGTACAGCGCGTTCACGGCGCAGCCGCAGACCGCTGCGGCGCCCACCAGGGCGCAGCCGCCGAGAAAGCCCCGCTCCCTCTCCGTCTCCCCGTTCAGCCACAGCAAAAGCAATGCGGAGAGCAGCAGCGGCGCAAACAAAGTCAGCAGCAGGCGCATGCCGTTGAGGCCCACGGCAAAGGACAGCAGCGTACCCAGGGCCAGCAGCAGCCGGGCCTGGCCCTTGCGCCCCTCCCCTTTCCGGCGGGCATAGCCCCACACCGCCGCCGGCACGGCAAAGCCCATCACCGCATGGGGCAGGTAATAGGTGAATTTATACAGTACGTCGAAATATATCCTGGACAGGGGCAGCAGCATCAGCAGCGCCGCCAGGGCAAAGCTGCTTTTGTTGTCCGTCTCCCGGCAGAACCAGTAAAAGGCCAGGACCAGGGCTATGAGCATTATAAAGGTCCCGGTAAAGCGCACCGCCCGCCAGCTGTCAAAGACCGAAAACAGCGGCGTGAATATCAGCTGGCTGTAGAACACCCGCAGCTCCGAGCCGTAGAGCCAGTCCTCCGTGAGAAGGCGGCCTTCGCCGGACAGCAGCTTTGCCAGCACCAGCTCGCTGGAGGCGTCGGAGTCCAGAGTGTACACCGTGTACCTGGCCAGGAAAAAGCACAGTATCAGAAATACGCCCAGGGCCAGGGCATATTCTATCTGCCCCTGTCTGTTTTCCAGTTTCTTCATTGGACCACTTACCTTTTTCAAACTATCTCCCCGTAGAGGGCCCAGGTGTTGCTGGAGACTATCTTCACCTGAACAAAGCGGCCTATCAGGCTCTTGTCCCCCTTCAGGTGCACCAGGCGGCCGCCGTTGGTGCGGCTGGAGAGATTATATTCCTCCCGGCCGGTCTCCCCGTCCACCAGGACCTTCACGGTTTTGCCCTCGTATTCCTTATGCTTCTCCCCGGAGATGCGGTTGGCCGTCTCCGTGAGGCGGTCAAAGTGCCGCTGTTTTTCCTCCCGGGTATAGGGGTCCGGCATTTTTGCGGCGGGGGTGCCCACCCGCTTGGAGTAGATGAAGGTGAACATGGCGTCGTAGCGCACCTTCTCCACCAGCTTTATGGTGTCCTCAAAGTCCTCCTCCGTCTCCCCGGGAAAGCCCACGATTATATCCGTGGTCAGCACCAGGTCCGGCATATAGCTGCGGGCCAGCTCCACCTGGGAGATATACTTTGCGCTGTCATAGTTGCGGTTCATCAGCTTGAGGATGCGGTCGCTGCCGGACTGCACCGGCAGGTGGAGCTGATGGGCGCACTTCTCACACTCCGCCATGGTTTTGAAAAGCTTCTCCGTGGCGTCCTTGGGGTGGCTGGTCATGAACCTTATAAGGAAGTCCCCGGGGATGTCGTTTATCATCCTTATCAGGTCGGAGAAGTCCACCTCCAGGCCCAGGTCCCGGCCGTAGGAATTCACGTTCTGGCCCAGGAGAGTGATGTCCTTATAGCCGGCGGCCACCAGCTCCCTGGCCTCCGCCACCACGTCCTCCGCCCGGCGGGAGCGCTCCCGGCCCCGCACATAGGGCACCACGCAGTAGGAGCAGAAATTGTTGCAGCCGTACATTATGGACAGCCAGGCCTTCACGCTGCCGTCCCTCTGCCGGGGCAGGCCCTCGGCCATGACCCCTTCGCTCTCGCCGGCGGCAAAGATGCGCTTGTGCCTGTCCAGCACCTGCTTTAAAAGCTCCGGGAAGCGCCACAGCTCGTGGGGCCCGAAGACCAGGTCCACCACCGGGTAGGACTTCTTTATCTTCTCCGCCATGTGCTGCTGCTGCACCATGCAGCCGCAGACGGCGATTATCTGCTCCGGCTTGTTCTTCTTTGTGTGGTTCAGGGCCCCCACGTTCCCCAGCACCCGCATCTCCGCATGCTCCCGCACGGCGCAGGTATTCACAACGATTATATCCGCCTGAAACTCGTCCCGGGTGAAATCGCAGCCCATGAGCTTCAGGTAGCCCCGCAGCTCCTCGCTGTCCGCCTCGTTCTGCTGGCAGCCGTAGGTGTCCACCAGGGCCAGGGGCCGCCGCCCCCGCTCTTCAAAGCGCCGGGCCAGACCGGCGCAGATATCCCTCTGCTCCTGTATCCGTTCCGGCTCTATTATCTTCTTTTCGTATGCCATGTCTGTCTCCGTTAATATTTTTCTGCGCCCTGTTCCCGTCCCCGGAGGGCGCAGTATTTCTCTTAATATTAACATAAAAGCAGTGGAATTTTCAATATGAATAATGTATAATGTGATTTCTAATCCAAGCTTGCAGGAGGGCTGCCCATGCCTGTTATAAATATACTCTCCCCCCATGTGGCGGACATGATAGCCGCCGGCGAGGTGGTGGAGCGTCCCGCCTCCGTTATAAAGGAGCTGGTGGAAAACTCCATAGACGCCGGGGCCAGGAACGTCACCGTGGAGATACGGGACGGGGGAGCCACCCTTATCAGAGTCAGCGACGACGGCTGCGGCATGGCCCCGGAGGACGCCGGGGTGGCCTTCCTCCGCCACGCCACCTCCAAGCTCCACGACGAGCGGGGCCTGGAGGCCATCAGCACCATGGGCTTTCGGGGCGAGGCCCTGGCGGCCATATCCGCCGTCTCGGAGATAGAGCTCACCACCCGCCGCCGGGGAGACAGCGAGGGCACCCGGGTGACCCTCAGCGCCGGGGATATCCAGGACATGGGCCCCTGGGGCTGCCCTGAGGGCTGCACCATGAAGGTTTCCCGCCTCTTCTACAACACTCCCGCCCGGCTGAAATTCCTGAAGTCCGACCGCAGCGAGGCCTCCGCCTGCATCCAGGCCGCCCTGCGCTGCGCCCTGGGCCACCCGGAGCTGTCCCTGCGCTTTATCCGGGACGGGAAAGAGGAGTTCTTCTCCCCCGGGGACGGGCGGATGGAGTCCTGCCTCTACTCCCTGCTGGGCAGGGAGGTAGCCAAGGACATGCTCCGCTGCGAGAGCAGCGGCCAGGGCATGGCCGTGAAGGGCTTCGTCTCCTCCCCCGCCGCCGGCCGGGGCAACCGCTCCGCCCAGTATTTCTACTGCAACGGCCGCTATATAAAGTCCGCTCTGCTCCAGTCGGCTGTGGAGCAGGCCTACAAAAACAGCCTGCTCACCGGGCGCTATCCCGCCTGCGTGCTCTACCTGGAGCTGGGCTTCGGCAGCGTGGACGTGAACGTCCACCCCGCCAAAACGGAGGTGAAGTTCTCAGCCGAGCGCCAGGTCTTCGACCTGGTCTACCACGCCGTGCTCTCCGCCCTGAACGGGGAGGACAGGACCGCAAAGGTAGAGCTGTCCCCGGCGGTAAAGCAGATGGCCAAGCCAAAAGAGGACTTCTACCGCAGCATGAGCGCCAAGGACTTCCGAAACTCCGGCTACAAGCTGGGCTCCCAGCCCCCCCGGGACGCCCTTCAGGCCGCCCCTGCCGGGGGCAGCGTCCCCGCCGGGAGCCCCCGGCCCCAGGCTGCGCTGCCCCTGGAATTCTGGGCGGACAGCTCCGCCGGGCCGGAGAAGACCCCCGGCCTCCAGGCCTGCCGGCAGCCCTACCAGACCCGGCTGGACCTGGGGCTTTCGACGGGTCGCATCATTCTTCCCCAGGATTCCGCCCCTTCAGAGGGAAAAAGCCCCGATATTTCTGACTTTTCTCCTCCTTCCCCATTCCTGAATGTGGAAAACCCTGTTCAAAATGTTGAAAGTGCGGCGGCGCCCCACCACAAGATACTGGGCGAAGCCATGCGCACCTACATCATCGTTGAGCTGGAGGACAGCCTGCTGCTTATCGACAAGCACGCCGCCCACGAGCGGATGATCTTCGACCGCCTGAAGGCCCAGGACCGGGAGATAATGGCCCAGGCCCTGCTGAGCCCCGTCACCTTCCGGGCAAGCGGCGAGGAGGGGGAGCTGCTGGAGGAAAACGGGGAGCTGCTCTGCTCCCTGGGTTTTGAGCTGGAGCCCTATGGGGAAAATGAATATATAATCCGCTCCGTCCCGGCGGACATGCTGCCGGAGGACGCCCGCTCCGCCCTGGAGGAGATACTGGAAAAGCTCCGCCGGGGCAAAGCCCCGGACCCGGCCTCCGCCCGGGATGATATACTCCACACCGTGGCCTGCAAGGCCGCCATCAAGGCCGGCTGGGACACGGACAAAAAGGAGCTGGACAAGCTGGTGGAGGCGGTGCTCTCCGGGAAGGTGAAGTACTGTCCTCACGGCAGGCCCGTGTCCGTCAGCCTCAGCCGCCGGGAGCTGGACAAGCTCTTCAAGCGCATAGTGTGAGGCGGCCATGGCAGATAAAGTGATAGTCGTGGCCGGGCCTACCGCCTCGGGCAAGACCGCCCTGGGCATAGAGCTGGCCCTGCGTTACAACGGGGAGATAGTCTCCGCCGACTCCATGCAGGTCTACCGGGGCATGGACATAGGCACCGCCAAAGCCACTGCGGAGGAAAGGGCCCGGGTCCCCCACCACATGCTGGATGTGGCGGAGCCCTGGGAGGACTACTCCGTGGCCCGCTATGTCTCCCAGGCGGAGGACTGCTGCCGGGACATCATAAGCCGGGGAAAGCTCCCCGTCATCGTTGGGGGCACCGGGCTTTATATAGACTCCCTCGTCTCTGGCCGGGACTTTGCCGCTGCGGACTTTGACCAGGGCCTGCGGGAGAAGCTGGGCCGGGAATACGACGGGCTGGGGGGAGAGGAGCTCCACCGCCGCCTGGCCGCCATAGACCCGGAGAGGGCCGCAAAGCTCCACCCCTCGGACAAGCGGCGTATAGTCCGGGCCCTGGAGATATATGAACTCACCGGCATGACCATTACCGAGCACGACGAATACACCCGCTCCCTGCCCCCCCGTTTCGACGCCGCCGCCGTCCACCTGGGCTTTAAGGACCGCTCCCGGCTTTATGAGCGCATAGACCGGCGGGTGGACCTGATGGAAGAGCAGGGGCTCTTCCGGGAGGTAGAGGAGCTGCTGGACCGGGGCCTCTCCCCCAGCTGCACCGCCATGCAGGCCATAGGCTACAAGGAGGCGGCCCAGGCCCTCCTGGGGCACATGGACCGCCGGGAGGCCCTGGAGCTCATAAAGCTGCGCAGCCGCCAATACGCCAAGCGCCAGCTCACCTGGTTCCGGCGGGATGCCTCGGCCCTGCATATAGACTGGGATGAGGAACCTGATTTTGAATACGCCCGTGCTCTTTCGACAAAGTTTTTCCGTGACTGCGGTATATCATGATGTAGTCTGTACAGACAAAAATACATCATGACAGGGCGGTCGGGGATATGGCCGCTCTGAGAAAAAGGAGTTGGCTGAAATGCAGAAAACGCAAAATCTCCAGGATAATTTCCTAAACCAGCTGAGGAAGGAGCGCTCTACCGTCACCATGTTTCTCATGAACGGTTTCCAGCTCCACGGCATAGTCAAAGGCTTTGACGGCTTCACCGTGGTGCTGGACAGCGACGGCAAGCAACAGCTTATCTATAAGCACGCCATTTCCACGGTGGTGCCCCCCAGGCCCCTGGATTTTGAAGGGGATACATAAGCCGTGGACTCGGCCCGCTATTTCTCTTTTACGGCGGCCCTGGTGTTCCTGGCGGTCTGCGCCTACGCCGCCGCCGCAGTGTACTCCAGGGTGGAGCAGCCGGAGATAGAGACCGTCCGCCTCCTGCAGGTGCAGGAGAGCGCCCAGCTCCAGGGCATAGTCCTGCGCCGGGAACAGAGCCTCAGCTTTAGCTGGGGCTCCCGGCTGCTGGCGGAGGACTCCCGGCGCATCGCCGCCGGGGAGACCCTGGCGGTGGAGCTTATGGGCCGGGAGCTTCTGAGCCCCTGCTCCGCCGTCTTTTTCAGCCGGACCGACGGCTTTGAATACCTCAGCCCCCAGGACATAGACGCAGATGACGTCTCCGCCCTGGAGGAGCTTTTGAACAGGAAGGCCGGGGAGAGCTCCGACGGCCGCCTGGTCACCGATACGGCCTGGTACTACTGGGCCCTCACTTCTTCCATGGACCAGCTGCCCAACTCCGGCCAGTGCTCGGTGCAGTTTGACGGCCTGGAGGAGAGCGTCCCCGCCCAGGTCATCTCCCTGTCTGAGCCAAAGGGAGGCAAAAGGGCCATACTGCTGCGCCTGACCCAGGGCGGCAGCCAATACCTCAGTCTCAGGAAAACGGAGGCTCAGCTCCTGTTTTCCCGGCACAGCGGCCTTTATCTGCCTGATGACGCCGTCATGCAGGAGGCCGACGGCAGTGAATTCGTCTACATCCTCTCCGCCGGTATTGCAGAGAAACAGCCGGTGGAGATAATATACAGGGGCAGCGGCTTTTCCCTGGCCGCCGCCGATTTTGCCCCCGGTTCCCTGGCCGTGGGCGACAGAGTTATCCTGGGTAAAGATATATACGAAGGAAAGGTTCTGACGTAGTTGAGCATAGCGGAAAATCTCAGGCAGGTACAGGAAAAGATAGCCGCCGCGGCCCTGGCCTCCGGCAGGAAGCCGGAGGATATCACCCTGGTGGGGGCCACCAAGATGAACGATGCCGGGCGCATACAGCAGGCCATAGCCGCAGGGCTGCGCTGCTGTGGGGAGAACCGGGTGCAGGAGCTGCTGGAAAAGCTGCCCCAGGGGGCCTATGAGGGGGCCTCCCTCCAGTTCATCGGCCACCTGCAAAAAAACAAGGCAAAGCAGATAGTGGGCAGGGTCTCCCTTATCCAGAGCGTGGACAGCCTGGAACTTATGGCCCTTATAGACCGTCTTGCCCTGGAAAGGGGCATAGTCCAGGACATCCTGCTGGAGGTGAACGTGGCGGGAGAGGCCGCCAAGTCCGGCTTTCGGCCGGAGGAAGTGTCCGCCGCAATAGAGGCTGCGGCCCAATATAAGGGCATTTTTGTCCGGGGGCTCATGGCCGTGCCCCCAATTTGCAGCGACGGCAAAGAAAATATCCCATATTTTCTTCTTATGAAGCAGCTTTTTATTGACAATGGGGCGAAAAAATACGATAATATATCTATGGGCCTTTTGTCCATGGGCATGAGCGGCGACTATGAGACCGCTATAGCCTGCGGGGCCAATATGGTCCGCATCGGCTCCGCCATCTTCGGACAGCGCATTTACCCCGCCCGTCAAAACTAGCACTTTCACTGGAGGAACGCCATGGGTTTCATGGATGAATTGAAAAAGCTTACCCAGCCCTACGAGGATGACGACGACTTCTTTGAGGGGGCGGATCTGAGCTTCAAGCCTCAGCCCAAGGCCGAGGCCCAGCCCAAGACCAGCGCCGCCCAGATGGTCTTTGAAAATTCCTTCGCCGACGAGACCCCCGCCCCGGAGAACCAGGGCCAGCCAAGCGGCGGAGAGAGCTCCGGCTCCGGCGGCATCTTTGCCAACCTGGGCCTGCGGAAGAACTCCAAGCCCAAGGTCCCCGGCCGGGAGCGCATGGTGAACTTCGGCGGCAGAGACACCCAGGTCATCCTTTTCAGCCCCAAAAGCTTCGACGAGGCCGGGGAGCTGGTAAACTACATGCACCGCAAGCTCACCGTGGTGATGACCCTGGAGGGCGTCCCTACGGATATGGCCCGGCGGCTGTTGGATTTCCTGTCGGGCATCGCCTTTGCCCTTCAGGGCAAGATAACCCCCGTCTCCGCCAAGACCTACTTTATAACTCCCCAGAACGTGGACATCCTGGGCACCCAGGACCAGCAGCCCGAAAGCGCCGGGCACTACTTCTAAGATATAACAACGAAAGGTGGATAAGCACATGATCACTGCACAGGATATTCGTGAAAAGACTTTTGAAAAGGCCCGCATCGGCGGCTACGACATGGCCTCCGTGGACGATTTCCTGGAAGAGCTGGCCGACGATATCACCGCTTCCCAGAAGGAGAACGCCGTCCTCAAGAGCAAGATGAAGGTCCTGGTGGACAAGATAGAGGAATACCGGGCCAACGAAGAGGCCCTGAATATGGCCGTCCTCTCCGCCCAGAAGCTGGCCGTGCAGATAGAGAACGAGGCCCGCACCCGGGCCGCCAATATGCTGGCGGACGCAGAGAAGCAGGTAAAGGCCACCGTGGGCTCCATCGAGGAGCGGGCCAAGGCCGAGGAGAAGCGCCTGGAGGAGGCCAAGGCCGCCACCGCCAAGTTCCTGGAGACCGTGCGCAGCATGTGCTCCACCCAGATCACCAATATCGAGGCCATCACCTCCGGCGCCGCCCCCAAACAGGCCCCTCAGCAGCAGGCGGAAGCCGGCAAGGTTGACGAGGCCGTGCGGAGCATTGAAAATTCCGCCTCCCGAATACAGGCCGAGCCCTCTATCCAGATAGATATCACCCCCGCAAGAGAGGCGCCGGAAAACCAGGGCCGTGCCCGTAAGTTTGAGAGCACTCAGCCCTTCTCCCTCTGATCAAGAGCCAATCTACGGGGCGGGCGCCGCAGCGCACGCCCCATTATATTTGAACGGGCCCTTTGCCCGCAACAACCTATACAGATAAACAGGAGAAAAGAAACATGTCACAGGATTACAACGCCAGTCTGAATCTGCCCAAAACCGATTTCCCCATGCGCGCAGGCCTGCCCGCCCGGGAGCCCGAGATGCTCAGACGCTGGCAGGAAATGGACCTTTACAATGAGCTGCTGAAAAAGAACGAGGGCAAGCCCCGCTTCAACCTCCACGACGGCCCTCCCTTCTCCAACGGCAACATCCACATGGGCACCGCCATGAACAAGTCCATCAAGGACTTCATCACCCGCTCCAAGGCCATGCGGGGCTACTACACCCCCTACATCCCCGGCTGGGACAACCACGGCATGCCCATTGAGTCCGCCATCATCAAGGAGCAGAAGCTCAACCACAAGGCCATGAGCGTGGCGGACTTCCGCTCCGCCTGCCAGGCTTATGCGGAAAAGTATGTGGGCTTGCAGATGGAGAGCTTCAAGCGCCTGGGCGTTGTGGGCGACTGGGAGCACCCCTACCTCACCATGAACAAGGAGTTCGAGGCCGACGAGGTGCGTATCTTCGGCATGATGTATAAAAACGGCCACATCTACAAGGGCCTCAAGCCCGTGTACTGGTGCGCCAAGGACGAGACCGCTCTGGCCGAGGCCGAGATAGAATATCAGGACGACCCCTGCACCACCGTGTATGTGAAATTCCCCATGAAGGACGACCTGGGCAAGCTGGGCCATCTGGACCTGAGCAAGCTCTACTTCCTCATCTGGACCACCACCATCTGGACCCTCCCCGGCAACCTGGCCATCGCCCTGCACCCGGACGAGCTCTACGCCGTGGTGAAGGCCCCCAACGGGGAGATGTACATCATGGCCCAGGCCCTCACGGAGAAGGTCATGAACATCGGCGGCTTTGAAAGTTATGAGATAGTGGAGAGCCATCCCGGCTCCTTCTATGAGAACATGCTGGCCCAGCACCCCTTCCTGGACAAGACTTCCCGCCTGCTCCTGGCAGACTACGTCACCATGGACTCCGGCACCGGCTGCGTCCACACCGCCCCCGGCTTCGGCGCCGACGACTACCTCACCTGCCTGCGCTACGGCATGGAGATGGTGGTGCCTGTGGACGACCAGGGCCGCCACACCGACTACGCCGGCAAGTACGCCGGACTGGGCACCGAGGAATCCAACCCCATCATCCTTAACGACATGAAAGACAGCGGCATGCTCTTTGCCTCCGAGGACATCATCCACAGCTACCCCCACTGCTGGCGCTGCAAGAGCCCCATCATCTTCCGGGCCACTCCCCAGTGGTTCTGCTCGGTGGACTCCTTCAAGGATGAGGCCATCCAGGCCTGCGAGAACGTGCGCTGGCTGCCCGCCTGGGGCAAGGACAGGATGAGCGCCATGATCCGGGAGCGTTCCGACTGGTGCATCTCCCGTCAGCGCCGCTGGGGCCTGCCTATCCCCGTGTTCTACTGCGAGGACTGCGGCAAGCCCGTGTGTACCGACGAAAGCATAGAGTCCGTGGCCGCCGTCTTTGAAAAGAAGGGCAGCAACGCCTGGTTCGAGATGGAGGCGGCGGAGCTGCTGCCCCAGGGCTTCAAGTGCCCCCACTGCGGCGGCATCCACTTCTACAAGGAGACCGACACCCTGGACGGCTGGTTCGACTCCGGCTCCACTCACTATGCCGCCATGCTCCGGGACCAGGGCTTCTGGCCCGCCGACATGTACATGGAGGGCGGCGACCAGTACAGGGGCTGGTTCCAGTCCTCCCTGCTGGTGGCCGTAGGCGCCCTGGGCAAGGGCGCGCCCTACCGGGAGTGCCTCACCCACGGCTGGACCGTGGACGGGGAAGGCCGGGCCATGCACAAGTCCCTGGGCAACGGCATAGACCCCAACGATATGATAAAGGAATTCGGCGCCGATATGGTCCGTCTCTGGGCCGGCTCCGCCGACTATCACGTGGACGTGCGCTGCTCCAGGGAGATCTTCAAGCAGCTGAGCCAGAACTACCTGAAGTTCCGCAACACCGCCCGCTACTGCCTGGGCAACCTCAACGGCTTTGACGCCGACCACCTGGTCTCCCCGGAGGACATGCTGCCCCTGGACCGCTGGGCCATCACCAAGCTCAACCAGCTCATCGACAAGGTGGAGGAGGCCTACGAGGGCTATGAGTTCCACGTGGTCTCCCACGCCATCAACGACTTCTGCGTGGTGGAGCTGAGCAGCTTCTACCTGGATATCATCAAGGACCGGCTCTACTGTGAGGAGCCCCAGGGCCTGAAGCGCCGCAGCGCCCAGACCGCCCTTTACCTCATCCTGGACAGCATGACCAAGATGTTCGCACCCATCCTGGCCTTCACCTGCGACGAGATCTGGCAGGCCATGCCCCACCGCAAGGAGGACGACGGCCGCAATGTGCTGCTCAACACCATGAACAAGCCCTTTGAAGCTTACGCCCTCTCCGCCCAGGAGCTTCAGAAGTGGGACACCCTCATCTCCGTTCGGGACGATGTGAACGGCGTGCTGGAGGCCGCCCGAGGCGCAAAGCGCATCGGCAAGCCCCTGGAGGCCGCCGTCAGTCTCAGCGTCAGGGACCAGGCCGCCAAGGAAGCTCTGGACTCCATCTCCGACATGAACCTCTCCGAGCTCTTTATCGTCTCCGCCTGCCTTATCAAAGAGGATACTGAGGACGACGCCGTCGCCGGCGAGGGGAGCAAGAACCCCGGCCTGCACATCTCCGTAAAGGAGGCCCCCGGCGCCAAGTGCCCCCGCTGCTGGATGCACTCCACCCAGGCCCAGCCGGAGACCGGGCTCTGCCCCCGCTGCGCTCAGGTCCTCTCCCGGCTCTGAGCTCCATGCCAAGAAAAGGCGCCGCCTCTCCTTGGCGGCGGCAAAACACCGGCGTTCCCCGCCGGCAGATAGATAGGAGAAACTTATGCTTTATTCGATAGTTGCTATGCTGGTCGTCATTCTTGACCAGGCGGTGAAGTTCTGGGTCACCAATACCCTTATGGGCTATGATGTGGTGCCCTTCATCCCCGGCGTTATCAGCCTTGTCAGCGTGCCAAACTACGGCGCAGCCTTCGGAATACTCAGCGGCGGCAACGCCCGCATAGGCTTTATCGTGGTCACCGTTATATTCTGCCTGGCCGTGATAATCGCCCTGGCCACCAACTTCATCAACGGCCGCATGGCCCGTTGGAGCCTGGTGATGGTGGCCGCCGGCGGCTTTGCCAACTGCATCGACCGGGTCATGTACGGCTATGTGGTGGACATGTTCAAGGTGGAGCTGTTCAACTTCGCCATCTTCAACGTGGCGGATATCTTCATCACCGTCTTCGCCATAATCTTCGCCATCGCCATCCTCTTTGAAAAGGATTCCACCGCCGAGGATGAGGACGAGGAGGAAGAGGAAGAAGAGGATGAGGACGAGGAGGAAAAACCCCGCAAGGGTCTCCTGGCCCGTTTCCGCCGGGGCTACGATGAGGAAGAAGAGGAAAGACCCCGCCGGGGCAAGAAGGCAAAATACGAGGACGAGTATGAGGAATACAGGGCCAAGCAGCGCCCCGGCCGCCCGGCGGCCCCCGCAGCGGCTCCCCGTTCCTCCGCTCCCGTGAGAGGCGGCGACCGGGGCCAGAGCGCTCCGGCCAGGACCTCCGCTCCCGCCCGGAATGCCGACCCCTTTGCGGAGTGGGAAAAGGCCAACGCCAGAGTGGACGCCCAGCGCAGCGGCAGCTACGCCGCCAGGGCTATGGGCGCTCAGCCCCAACAGCGCAGCGGCGCTCAGAAGCCCCAGACCCCGGCAGCCCAGCAGGGCGGCTACCGGCCTCCGGTGCAGCGGCCCGTCCAGCAGGCTAGACCCGCCCAGCAGCCCGCCTATCCTCAGGAGCCCCAGCCCGCCGTGCAGCCCCAGGCTGCCGCCCAGCAGCCTTCCTACCAGCCGGCGCCCAAGCCCCAGGCCAAGCCTGAGACTTCATCGGACAGCGAGTTCAGCCTGGACGATATACTCAACGAGTTCAAGTGAGCCGGGCCATGGACCAGCGTTTAATAAGTATCGAAGCAGAGGAGAGCGGCGAGCGCATCGACGCTCTCCTCTCCCGCAATCTGGAGGGCATCAGCCGCAGCCAGCTGCAAAAGCTGCTGGAACAGGGCGCAGTCAGCTGCGGTGGCAAGGCCCTGAAAAAGAACTACCGCTGCACCGCCGGGGAGAACTATGAAGTCCTTCTGCCGGACACGGCGGAGCTGCCCCTGGAGGCCCAGGACATCCCTCTGGACATAGTCTATGAGGACGATGACCTGATAGTTGTCAACAAGCAGCGGGGCCTGGTGGTCCACCCCGCCCCGCGGCACCCCGACGGCACCCTGGTCAACGCCCTGCTTTTCCACTGCGGGGACAGTCTCTCCGGCATCGGCGGGCTGCGCCGGCCCGGCATAGTCCACCGCATAGACAAGGACACCTCCGGCCTGATAATCGCCGCCAAGAACGACTTTGCCCACCAGGCCCTCTCCGCCCAGCTCTCGGACCACAGTCTCTGCCGGGAGTATGAGGCCATAGTCCGGGGCGGCTTCAGAGAGGACGGCGGCGCCGTGGACCGGCCCATAGGCCGCCACCCGGTGGACCGCAAGCGCATGGCGGTGACGGAGAAGAACTCCAAACCCGCCGTCACTCACTGGCAGCTTCTGGCTTCCTACAGGGGCTACTCCCACATCCTCTGCCGCCTGGAGACCGGGCGCACCCATCAGATACGGGTACACATGGCCAGCATCGGCCATCCCCTCCTGGGGGACTACACCTATGGCGCCCCCTCCCCGGACAAGGGGTTGGAGGGCCAGTGCCTCCACGCCCGGCGGCTTCGTTTTGTCCACCCCAGAACGGGAGAGACGGTCCGGCTTGAGACGCCCCTGCCGGACTATTTCACCGCCGTGCTGGGACGCCTGGGGCCGAAGATATAACGCAGTCGGCCCCCCATTCCCACTAAATAAGGAGAGAGATATATATGAAAAGCGGAAAATTGCTGCTGCTCATTGCCGGCCTGGGCATTGTCATTGTCCTGGCGGTGCTGCTTATCAAGCTCATCGGCGGCGTGGTCAGCCTGGTGTCCGGGGCCTTCAACGCCCTTCTGGGGCTCTTCGTGATACTGGCCTTGGTGCTTATCGTCATCTGGATGTTCAGATATGCCTCAAAACACAAATAAACTTCCATAAAATACTTCGACCCCGGACAAGCTTCTGCCAGTCCGGGGTCTTACAATGTCTCCATATTCATCTGTCTCCTTTGCTGGTCCGGCTGCTCCGGCCGGGGCTCAGGGCAGAGCCGCCCTCAGGCTATGTACACGCCCAGCAGTCCGTATTCGGTCTCGGCCATCTCCTCGGCAGAACCGGCCATTTCGCAGCCTGCGGCCATATCCGGGAGATCCCGCCGGAAATTCCCGCCGGCAAAGACTGCGCCCACTGCGCCCAGGACAATGACTATGCAGATAAAGGACACTATCAGCTTCTTCATAAAAAATCACCTCGTCTGTTGAGACGCCGGTATCTGGATATAGTTCCCAGCAAAATTTAAAAAGCTCCGCAGAACGGAGCTTTTTAATAATTCTTAATAAATTTGCGTTATCAGTAGTTCTCTTTGCGCAGCTCGAAGTAGCTCTGGGGATGGGCGCACACGGGGCAGACCTGGGGGGCCTTGGTGCCCACCACGATGTGGCCGCAGTTGCGGCACTCCCACACCTTCACCTCGCTGCGCTCAAAGACCTGGGCGGTCTCCACATTGTGCAGCAGGGCCCGGTAGCGCTCCTCATGGGTCTTCTCAATGGCGGCCACGCCTCTGAACTTCTCCGCCAGCTCGTGGAAGCCCTCCTCCTCGGCCTCTCTGGCCATGCGGTCATACATGTCGGTCCACTCGAAGTTCTCGCCCTCGGCGGCGTGGAGCAGGTTCTGGGCGGTGTCCCCCAGCTCGCCCAGCTCCTTGAACCAGAGCTTGGCGTGCTCCTTCTCGTTGTCTGCGGTCTTCTGGAACAGCTCGGCTATCTGCTCAAAGCCGCCCTTCTTGGCGGTAGACGCAAAGTAGGTGTATTTATTTCTCGCCTGGGACTCGCCGGCAAATGCCTCCCAAAGATTTTTCTCGGTCTTGGTGCCTGCATATTTGTTGGCCATGTCTAAAACTCCTTTCGTATAATTGGGCTTCGCTACCTTAAGATACCCATTTTTTCAGTTTAAATCAAGTACAATGTGTGAACTATCGCCTTAAATATCCTTTAAGTTTCAGCCTCTATCTCCCTGCTCCCAGGCTCCCTCTCCAGGCCCAGGGACATCACCAGGACCACGGGAGCGCAGATGAACAGGCAATAGACATACCTGAACTCACAGAACACCGGGGAGAGGAGTATGGTCAGCCATTTGCCCAGGAGCATGAAGCAGGGCGCCGCCAGCTTGGCCCGGCCCGTGGCCGCAAATATCCCTGCGCTTAATATTATGAGCCAAACCGCAAAGCCTATACTGTGGAAAACGGACGTAGGCTGGTTAGAGGAATAATAGCCGTAGGTGTTGGACAGTCTGCTGCGCAGCAGGCTGCCGGACTCGCTTCGCTCTATGCCGTAGCTGTTCGGGGGAATGCCCAGATTCACCGTGCCCCCCACGTCCAGATTAGGGTAGAAGTAGCCATAGCACTGCAGCAACGCCGCATCAATGTAAGTCCTCACATGCCTCATCCCCAGGCCCAGCCAGGCCCTGCCGTACCTGAAGGGGTCGCTGTCAAAGGTCTCGGAGCTGAACACGTTCTCCGCTTTTACCGGGTCGGAAATGTAGGACTTGTACAGGCCACCCAGCTGCTCCATATCCGGGAAGACCTCTCTCAGCACCTGGGCCTCCGGGCTCTCCAGTTCCTCCGGGTAGAGCTTCACGGTCCTGGCTATCTGCTGCAGGGGCACGGAAAGCATCTCCGCCGACCGGCCCTTGGCTATGCCCATCACATTGTACACCGTATAGTTATAACCGGCAAAAAGGAGCAGCACCGCAGCATATATGACGGCGTAACGCTTTATCCTCTCCCTGTTGCACAGGGCGTAGAGCAGAAAGCCCAGAAGAAAGGCATAGATGCCGTTGTTCCTGGAGATACAAAACAGAAAGGACACAAGCGTCAGGGCCGCCAGGGAAGCTGCGCCCCGCTTCACTCCCCTTTTATTGCAAAGGCTCTCCTCCGTCAGCATCAACAGCAGCGCCAGGGTGATGCAGCCGAAGAGCACGTCCTTGACCATATAAATACTGTAGAATCCGCCGGCCATATACAGGGCGAAAAACAGGCCCAGGGGGAAAAGCAGCCAGGGGGACAGGCGCTTTTCCGCCAGATACAGAATGGCGGCGGAGAAGACCGAGGCCTGTATGAGCATTTGCAGCAGGGAATAGCACAGCAGTCCCGCCTCAACGGAGCCAAACAGGCCGCCCAGGTACAGGCACAGCTTGATGAACATCAGGTGGAACACCGGGTGATGGCCCATCATCTGCTCGCTGCCCAGCACCTCGTTGAGTTCCCCTATGGAGTCGGGGTGATATATCCCGGGGTAATAGGCCGCCAGATAGGGCAGCCAGCAGAGGAGGAAAAGCAGGACCAGCGCCGGCCCCGCCGCCCACAGCCTGAAGCTGTAGCTATGTTCCTTTGCAAAAGCCGGCGACTTGTCCCTCAGGAATGCAAATAGCCTGTAGAGCAGGGCAAAGAAAAAGGCCGCCAAACCGAAAATTTTGAAAACGTAAAGAAAGAGGGTGTACAGGGCCAGCTCCTCCCAGGAGTTGAAGTATAATATCTCCAGCCGCCCGAAGCTCACCAGCTGAGAGCCGATGAACATGGCAAGGCTGAAGAAAGCGGAGATGAACCCAGCCAGCGCCGCACTGCTGCGCTGCATTTCCAGCCTGCCGGAACCTGCATACGCCAGGTAGACCAGGACCAGGAAAAGCGCCCAAACCACGTTCCTGCCCGGCTCCAGGAAAAGACTCATGGAGTACAGGGAAGCTGCAAGCAGGCAAAAGTTCTCCAGCCGCACTCTTATTTCCGGCTTCCTAAAAAGCAGGAACCTGATAAGCATATAGAAAGCGCCGCTGGCCAAGAGCTGCAGCAGGGCGCCGGTCTCCCCCACAAGGACGAAGATCAGGCGCATCACCAGCAGAGCGGAAAAAATTAGCAGTGAAAAAGCTCTGGCGGCGCCGGCCAGGCTGCTTTTCCACAGGCTGCGGCCATTGCTGTGTATCATGGAAAGCCCCCCAACAGTTTTATATGAAGCCTTCGGGCCCAGGTATCGCTACCAGTATAAACCAAAAGCCGGTCCAGGTCTATAAAAAAAGAGAGACGCTACTGCGTCTCTCCCTGTGTTGGCATTGACCTATTTTCCCGGTCCGTCTCCAGACAAGTATTTTCGGCACTGGTGAGCTTAACTTCTGTGTT
>CALWVZ010000025.1 GCA_944385125.1 uncultured Oscillospiraceae bacterium | reverse complement strand
GAGCTGGAGTTCTGCCACAATCCCTTCTCCATGCCCTCCGGCGGCCTGGATGTGCTGCTGAAGGCGGAGCGTGGGGAGATAGACCCCCTGAGCATCACCGCCGACCAGTACGACCTGGTGTGCAACGGCGTGGAGCTCAGCTCCGGCGCCGTGCGTAACCACGACCCGGAGATAATGATAAAGGCCTTTGAGATGGTGCGTCTGGGCGAGGAGGACGTTAAGAAGAAGTTCCCCGCCATGTACAACGCCTTCTGTTACGGCGCTCCCCCCCATGCGGGCATAGCCCCCGGCGTGGACCGCATGGTCATGCTCCTCTCCGGGGAGGAGAGCATCAGGGAAGTCATCCCCTTCCCCATGAACAAAAACGCCCAGGATATCATGATGGGCGCCCCCTCCACCGTGGAGCAGAAGCAGCTGGACGAGCTGCACATCGCCATCGTGGGCGAGACCGAGGAATAAGCGGAACCTTTCCGGCCGGAGGGCTGTATGCCCTCCGGCTGTTCTATAGCAGGGTCAGCTTCCCTGCCCCACGGCAGCTCCGGCTGCCAACAACAAACCATTCCCGTTAAAGAGGAGCGAAGCCCATGTTTTCAAAAATAAAGAGCTTTGGCGTCAGTGGCGTAGGAGGCTACCAGGTGGCGGTGGAGGTATATATCTCCAAAGGCCTGCCCGGCTTCGACATCGTAGGCCTGCCGGATGCGGCGGTGAAGGAGGCCCGGGAGCGGGTGCGCTCTGCCATAAAGAACAACGGCTTTCGCTTTCCCGTCAGCCGCCTCACGGTGAACCTGGCCCCGGCGGATAAAAAGAAAATGGGCACGGTCTACGACCTGCCCATACTCATGGGCATACTCTCCGCCGCCGGAGAGCTGGAGAAGCTGCCGGATAGCAGCGCCTTTTTTGGAGAGCTGTCCCTGCTGGGGGAGCTGCGGGGCGTGCCCGGAGCCCTGCCCATGGCCCTGGCCGCCGCCAGGGCGGGGGTAAAGGAACTGTACCTCCCGGAGGAAAATGCCTCCGAGGCCGCCTTTGCCCAGGGCCTCGCCGTCTACCCGGTGAAAACTCTGGCCCAGCTCATAGCCCACCTGAGAGGGGAAAAGCCTATAGCTCCCGCTTCTCCGCCGGACATTCGGCAGCTCTCTCTTTCCGGCCTGGACTTCTCCGACGTGAAGGGCCAGGAGAACGTAAAAAGGGCCATGGAGATAGCCGCCGCCGGGGGCCACAACATCCTCATCGTGGGGCCTCCCGGAGCCGGCAAGTCCATGATGGCAAAGCGTCTGCCCACCATATTGCCGGACATGAGCCGTCAGGAGATGATAGAGTCTACGGAGATACACTCCGTGGCCGGGCTCACCAGTCCCCGGGAGCCCATAGTCTGCCGCCGGCCCTTCCGCTCTCCCCACCACACCGTATCCGCCACAGCCCTGTCCGGGGGCGGCAGTTCTCCCCGTCCCGGGGAGATAAGCCTGGCCCACAACGGCGTGCTGTTTCTGGACGAGCTGCCGGAGTTTTCCCGGGAAGCTCTGGAGGTGCTGCGCCAGCCTTTGGAGGACGGGCAGGTCACCGTGTCCCGGGTGGCGGGCTCCGTCACTTTCCCCAGCCGTTTCATGCTGGTTTGCGCCATGAATCCCTGCAAATGCGGCTGGTACGGCCATCCCTCCGGCCGCTGCCGCTGCAGCGACAGCCAGCTGCGCCGCTACCACAGCCGCATCTCCGGCCCTCTGCTGGACAGGATAGATCTGATAGTGGAGGTGCCCGCCCTGGACTACCAGGAGCTGAAGAGCCGCCGCAGCGGAGAGTCCTCCGCCGATATAAAACGGCGGGTGGATGCCGCCCGGGAGATACAGCGCCGCCGCTACGGCAGCGCCTCCATGTGCAACGCCCTTATAGGCAGCCGGGAGCTGCGGGAATTCTGCTCTTTGGAGGGAGAGAGCGAGGCGGTGATGAAGGCCGCCTTTGACAGCATGGACCTCTCCGCCCGAAGCTACGACCGCATACTGCGGGTAGGGCGCACCATAGCCGACCTGGCCGGCAGTGAGAATATCGGCCCGGAGCATATCGCCGAAGCGGTGCAGTACCGCACCTACGATTTCAGACAGGGCTGAAAAAGTTGAGCCCGGCCGCCCGAAAAATATTCGGGCGGCCGGGCTATTTATAGCTTTGTATCTTGTGCGCTGTCCCTTTGTGTCTTGTGCATTCGCTCAGTATATAAGGGAGAAATGCTCAGGCTTCAGCTTGTATTTTATTCCCGACACCAGACCCATGGCGCCGAACATGGTCACCATGGAAGAGCCCCCGTAACTGAAGAAAGGCAGAGTGATACCGATAACCGGGGTGATGCCGATATTCATGCCGATATTGATGAGGGTCTGGAAGGTGACGGCAGCTGCCACGCCGATGCACACCAGCATGTCAAAGGTGCGGCCGGATCTCAGGCCCACCCGGACACAGTGGATTATTATTATCAGCAGCAGCACTATGACAGCAATGCAGCCTATCATCCCCAGGTTCTCTCCCACACAGGAGAAGATGAAGTCGGTGTGCTTGCCGGTGAATATGGAGGGAGAATGTCCTTCCTCCACGCCGGTAAGCCGGCCGGAAGCCAGGGTGAGCTTGCTCTGGGTGGTCTGCCAGGTTATGCCCCAGCCGTCCGGGTCTATGCTGGGGTCATAGGGGGCAACAAGACGCTGCTTCTGGTAGTCCTTCAGGAAGTAGTTCCACAACAGGGGTATGGCTGCGGCGACAGCGGCCCCTCCCGCTGCGAACCAGTAGAGCCTTGCGCCTATGGCAAAGAACATCACCAGGAAGATGCCCAGGATGATGGAGGCGCTTCCCAGGTCCGAGGACACCACAACGATGGCGCCGAAGACCAGCAGGAAGTGAGCGGCCATCTGCACCACGGAGAAAAAGGAATTGATGTCCTTGTATTCTTTCAGGTAGGTCATTTGTTTTGCCGCCACGATGATGTAGATGACCTTGATGACCTCCGAGGGCTGAATGCCTATGCCGGCAAAGCGTATCCAGCTCTTGTTGCCGGTGCCGTCGTCCTCGCCCAGGAGCACAAGGGCAATGAGCAGCACCAGGTCCACCACCATCAGCAGCTTCCACTGCTGGGCCATCAGGTCCACGTCGATAACGGTAAAAAGCACAAAGGCAATGATGCCGATTATCATGGAGCCTATCTGCACCGCCAGATATTTGGAGGGTTCGGACATGTTCCAGCCGCCCTCGTACATGCCGGTCACGGCTTTCTCTATCATGGTTATACCGAAGATGGAGCTGATAATGCATATGCACAGCAGGAAGATATCCGCCCGCTTGAAGAAATCTTTTATGTAGGGCTTGAATTTTCTTATCTCAGGCACCGCCTTTCCTAGGCCTCCCCCGCCGGAAGGGGCGGAGAAAAGATATATACAATATATCCCGGCGTATCAGGGCTTATTTTAGCATATAATTGCTCTTTACGCAACGGGGCCGACAGTGTTATAATAACCCTCAGGCGAGTAAAATTATTTGACAAATTGTGAAATTTATTCTAAGCGGAGTATACTATGACAGAATTTATCAGCCGCAGCGAGCGGGATACGGAAGAGCTGGGCAGCAGATTGGCCGCCGGTTTGCCCCGGGGCGCCGTGGTGGCCATGTACGGAGACCTGGGCGCAGGGAAGACCGCCTTTGTCCGGGGCATGGCCCGGGGCCTGGGTCTGGATTGCCGGGTGTCCAGCCCTACCTTTACCATAGTCAACGAGTACCTGGGGGAGCGGGAGCTTATCCATTTCGACATGTACCGTCTCTCCTCCGCCGAAGAGCTCTTTGATATAGGCTGGGAAGACTATCTCAGCCGGGGCGCTGTTTGCGCCGTGGAGTGGAGCGAGAACGTCCAGGAGGCTTTTTTCGGGGACGAGATAAAAGTCACCATTGAAAAGCTCTCGGACAACGAGAGAAAAATCACTGTAGAGGGGGCCGAAATATGCTGACTCTTGCCTTTGAATCCTCCGCAAAGGCGGCCTCCGTGGCCCTTGTGGGGGACGGGAAGCTCATTTCCCAGTACAGCCAGTGCAGCGGCCTGACCCACAGCCGTACCCTGCTGCCCATGGCGGAGGACCTGCTGAAAAATGCCGAGCTGAGCCTGGACCGGGTGGAGCTTTTCGCCGTGGCCCAGGGCCCCGGCTCCTTTACCGGCATACGCATAGGCGTCTCCACGGTGAAGGGACTGGCCTGGGCCTCCAATAAGCCCTGCGTTGGTGTCTCCACCCTGGAGGCCATGGCCTGGCACGGGCTGGCCGCCGGGGGCTATATCTGCCCGGTGATGGATGCCCGGCGTTCCCAGGTGTACAACGCCCTCTTTAAAATAGAAGCCGGCAGGCCGGTGCGGCTCTGCCCGGACAGGGCCATTGCCCTTCCCCTTCTGGCCGGGGAGCTGAAAGAGCTGCGCTCCCCCGTCTTCCTGGTGGGAGACGGAGCGGAACTCACCGCCGCCTATCTCAAGGAGCAGGGCCTCCCCTATATTCAGGCCCCGGACAACCTGCGCTGGCAGAGCGCCTGGGGCGTGGCCATGGCCGCCATGGACAAGGAGCCAGGGGACGCCCACCAGCTGCTGCCGGTATACTTGCGCCTGTCCCAGGCGGAACGGGAGCGGCAGGAACGTCTTGCCGCTGCGGAAAAAGAGCAATAAGGAGCTGTCCGCCGCTATTATTGATATAGGGCCGGTCCCCGGCTGCCCCCTGTCCCCAGGCCTCAGCCGCTGTGAGTCTGGAGTCCCGGCCAATAGAATACAAAGGAGATTTAAAGATGAGCAAAGTATGTGTTTTCGACCATCCTCTTATCCAGCACAAGCTCTCCATCCTCAGGGATAAGAACACCAGCGTCAAGGAGTTTCGGGAACTGATATCCGAGATAGCCATGCTGATGTGCTATGAGGCCACCAGGGACCTGCCCCTGGAGGAAGTGGACGTGGAAACACCCATAGCCGTAGCCAAGTGCCGCCGTATCGCCGGCAAGAAGCTGGCCATCGTCCCCATTCTGCGGGCCGGTCTGGGCATGGTGGACGGCATGGTGAGCATGATGCCCAACGTGAAGGTGGGACACATAGGTCTTTTCCGGGACCCTGCCACTTTGGAGCCGGTGAAATATTACTTCAAGATGCCCCCCGATATAAAGGAGAGAGACATCATCGTGGTGGACCCCATGCTGGCCACCGGCGGTTCTGCCTCTGCCGCCATCAGCTTCCTGAAGGAGACCGGGGCAAAGCACATCAAGCTCATGTGCGTAATAGGTGCGCCTGAGGGCGTAGAGCGCATGCAGAAGGACCACCCGGATGTGGACATCTTTGTGGCCGCCATGGATGAGAAGCTCAACGACCACGGCTATATCATCCCAGGTCTGGGAGATGCCGGCGACCGTATCTTCGGCACCAAGTAAATCTGGCTGAAAAAGAGCCGGGCAAAAGCCCGGCTCTTTTTCTCCTTTACCTTCCGCTGCGGGTCTTGAAGTCCTTGTCTATCTCCTCTTTCCATTCTCTGCCCAAGGCCGCCTTGCTGCGCAGGGCGGATATCGCACAGCCCAGAGCTTCATAATTAAGCCTTGTGCCCCGGCTGTCGGGCATATAATTTGCCGCTCTGTCCTCTTCTATGCCCAGGCTCCCGGCGGCGCTCAGGGCGTCTATGTTGGCGCCCAGGAACAAAAATTCCCAGCCGTACTTTGTCTTCTCCTTTTCTATCATCTGTCTTAGCTCTTCGGCGCTGTAGCTGCGGCTGGCATTTTCCATGCCGTCAGTGATGATGACGAACACAGTGCGCTCCGGCAGGTCCTCCGGCCGGGAATACTTGTGGATGTTTGCAATGTGGCATATGGCGGAGCCCACTGCGTCCAGCAGAGCGGTGCAGCCCCTGACGCTGTACTCCTTTTCCGTCATGGCCGGTACCTCCTTCAGCTCCAGCCGGTCGTGGAGCATCTGGACACTGTAGTCAAAGAGCAGGGTGGTCACCAGCGCCTCTCCTTCTTCCGCTTTCTGCCTTCTTATCATGGCGTTAAAGCCGCCTATCGTGTCCGCCTCCAGGCCGCTCATGGAGCCGCTCCTGTCCAGGATGAAGACCATTTCCGTAAGACCTTTTTTCATAAAAATACCTCCCTGTAATCTGGCTTTGTTTTTTGCTTACAGCCGTATTATAGGGAGTTTTGTTGTTAATTTGGTCGCCTGTCAGGCGACGATTCAGCTGCCCAGCAGCCGCTGGTCGAAGGCAAACAGGGCCTCGTTTATCTCGAAAATATCGTAATTTCCCCGGCCCACAAAGTATTCCACTATTATGTCGAACTTGCTGCTGTGGGACAGGGCAAAGCCCGCCTTGCCCAGCAGCTCCTTCATCTCCTCCAGAGGCAGCTCCAGGGCCACGGCAAGAGCTACTGCCGTAGGCTTGGAAGGCCGGTAGTTCAGGTCGCTGCGTATCTTGGAAAAGAGCTTGCGGTCTATATTGGCCCTTTTATAGCACTGGACGTCGCTGATCCCCGCCTCGTCTATCTTCCGCAGCAGCATCTGGGAAAAGCTCTCGTCCACCCGGCTGAGCAGCTCCTCCAGGGAGAGCTCCTCCCTGTCCGGGCATTTGGCTGCCGGGGCCGGGATGCTCATCCCTCCGTCCGGCAGGGCTCCTTCCCCCGGCTCCCCTCTTCCCCAAGGCCGCCGGTACTGCAGCCCGCTCAGGCAGAACTTTTCCGCCTGCTCCTGCACATAGTTGTCTTCTATATATGTTTTTATGTCGGAAAACAGCTTCCTGCTTATCTCATAGGCCCGGCGGTCATAGACCACCAGATATACCTCCATGTCCTTATCCAGCAGAAAGTCGGCTATGGCCCTGACCGCCGTTTTCAGGGCCAGGTCCTTGGGATAGCCGAAGGCCCCGGAGGATATCAGGGGAAAGGCCAGGCTCTCTATCCCCTTGCTGCCGGCCAGTTCCAGACAGCTGCGGTAGCAGGCATACAGGATCTCTTCCTCTCCCCTGTCCCCGCCCTGCCATTGGGGTCCCACAGTGTGTATGACATAGCTGCAAGGCAGACGGAAAGCCCTGGTGAGCTTGGCCTGTCCCGGTCTACAGCCGCCCAGGCCCAGGCAGGCGGCCATGAGCCCCGGTCCCGCCGCCCTGCGGATGCTGCCGTCCGCTCCGCCGCTGCCGGAAAATTTCCCGTCTGTAGCGCTGACTATGGCCTCCACCTTCATCTTGGTGATATCATCCCTGACTATTCTAAACGGCATGGCGCTCCCTCCCCATAGCTCCGCTCAGCCTGTCATAAAAACAGCTGATTCTCCTTTCGGCCGGAGCAGGCCTTTTCCAGCCGCTGCTCCATTGCCGCCAAAACCGCCGGGTCAAGCTCTCTGGCCCTTTCCGGGCAGGCAGCTATGCAAGCCATGCAGCAGATGCATTTGCTCTCATCCACCAGTCTGGGGTCCTCCCGGGATATGGCGCCCACAGGGCAGCGCCGGGCGCAGATACCGCAGCCCTTGCAGCTCGTCAGCGCCTTTGGCACCACGGAAATGACTCCGTATTTTTTATAGGGTCTATTGCCCGGCAGCTCCAGGTCCGCCTTCTCCGGCCTAAGCTCCAGCTCCTCCCGGATACGCCGGGCAAAGTCCTCCAGCTGCGCCCTGTCCCCGGCATCGGGCCTTCCGGCTCCGAAGCGGCGCATTATTGAGTGCTCGGCGTTGGCAGCAACTCCCGCCGCCGGGCGGAAACCGGCGGCGGAAAGTATGTCCATCAGCTCCAGCAGAGCGTCCTCATAGTCCCGGTTGCCGTATACTGCCACCGCCACGGCCCTGGCCCCCCCGCCTCTGAGTTTGGTCAGACGCTCCGAGGCGGTCGCCGGCACCCGGCCGCCGTAGACCGGCGCTCCCACCAGGCACAGGTCCTCCTCTCCAAAGCTGAGACTTCCGAAGTTTAGCTCCTGCATCAGATCTATTTTCTCTATGGGTGAAAATGCCTGGCCCAGAATGTCCAGTACTCTGTCCGTTCCCCCGGTGGGACTGAAGCTGATCGCATATACCGCCATCTGAATTTCTCCTTTTCCTTTGTTGTGTCTATTATACAGCATTGCGCCGGATTCTCAATACCCATACATATAAACACAGCCCTAGGCGGCAAAGCCGCCCGGGGCACACTACAAAGGAGAAAAAGTGAGAGATAAATCAAAGTATGTTCATGGCTGCAAAATAGCCGGCTCTGGTGGCGTTCTTGATTATGGTGGCGTTCACGCAGTCGCCCACAGGATAGAAGTCCAGAGCGGAATCCCGCAGCTCTTCCACCAACTTCTTGTTGGGGGTAAGTCCGGTGGCAAATACCACGGACTCAGTGTTCAGGGTCTCTTCCACGCCGTCCTTCACCACGGTAACGCTGGTATCGGTGGCGGCGATGCACCTGGTGCTCACCCGGTAATCTATCTGGGGGTGCTTGTCCAGAACGGGGATCATGGTGTTGTAATGGTGGACATAGTTGGGGTCGCAGAGCACGTCCCGCATCTCTATCAGGTGTATCTTCCTCTCGGGGTCGTGGTCCGCCAGGCACAGAGCTGCCTCGCAGGCAACGATACCGCCGCCTACAATGATGACATCCTTGCCCAGGGAGTCGGGTCTGTAGAAGGCGTCCATAAAGGTGAGCACCTTGTCCCGGTCAATTCCTTTCAGAGGGGGTATCATTATGTTGGAACCCACGGCGCAGATAACTGCATCGGCCTTCATGGACTGGATAAGCTCCTTGGTAGCGGGGGTGTTCAGGCGCACTTCCACGCCGTTCTTCTCCAGCTGGCGCACCAGGTAGTCCCTGTAGAGGACCATATCGTGCTTCTTGGGCTCGCACTCCATTATCTTCAGGTTGCCGCCCAGAGCGTCGCTCTTCTCCAGCAGGGTGACCTTGTGTCCCCGCTCGGCAGCGGTGATGGCCGCATTGAGGCCGGCAGGGCCGCCGCCCACTACCACCACGTTCCGGGAGGCCTTGGGCTCCGCCATGCGGGCGATCATCAGGTCCCTGGCTATCTTGGGGTTGGCGGCGCAGCCGAACTGCTTGTTCTGTCCCCAGGGCAGGGGATCAAAGGCCAGGTCGGCTATGCAGTAGTTGCAGCGCATGCAGTGTACAATGTCCTCGGGATGGCCGTGGCGGGCCTTATTGGGGAACTCCGGGTCGCAGATAAGGGCGCGGCCCATGCCGATGATATCCACCTTGCCCTCGGCCAGTATCTTTTCGGCCAGCTCGGGGGTGTTGATACCGCTGATAAGGGAAACGGGGATGTGTACGTGCTTCTTGATCTCTGCGGCCATTTCCACATGGCAGCCAGCCTCAACAAAGCCGGACATGGGGAACATCTGCCCCACGGTGGAACGATCGTCGTGGATGCCGCAGGAGACGTTTATAATGTCCACATAGTCCTGGATTATCTCGGCAAACTCACAGGCGTCCTTCACATGCATGCCGTCCGCTATCAGCTCGTCGCCGCTGATGCGGGCCTCAATTATAAAGTTGTCGCCGCAGCGTTCCTTGATGCGCTTGCATATCTCTACGCTGAAGCGGGCCCTGTTCTCCAGGCTGCCGCCCCAGCGGTCGGTGCGGGTGTTGGTCCTGGGGGACAAAAACTGGGCGGGGAGCCAGCCGTGGCCCAGGTGGACCATGACCATCTCAAAGCCGCAGCGCTTGGCAAAGGCGGCGGACACGGCGAAATCTTCAATGGCCTCCTCTATCATGGCCTCGTCCATGGGCAGAACTTCAACACCGTCCCTCTCCCGGATAAAGCCCACAGGGCCTATGGGGTTTATGCCGCCGTTCTTATCGGGTCTTGCATACATGCCGTGGTGGTTGAGCTCTATGCTGGGCACGGCGCCAAAGGCCTTGATGGCCAGGGTGATGTCCCCCAGACGGGCCTTATTGGAGTCGCCCCGGCGGGCCAGGCTCATGCCGAAACCCGGGTCCTGCACATCGTATTTGGGGCTGACGGCGGATTCGCTGAGCGTGACCACGGCGGCGCCGCCTTTGGCCTTATTTTCAAAGAAGGCCACATTGCCGGAATTTTCTCCGAAGCAGCAGTTGGGGGTGGAGAAAATACGGTTCCTGAAGGTTATGTTCCTTATGGTTATAGGCTGGAAAAGATGAGGATAATACGGATTCAAGATCTTACCTCCTGTAATGTCGGCATGGATTGCCGCCGTTTCCGACGGCAATCCACAATACTTTCTATAAGCGGGCTGTACTTATGCTGCCTCGGAGGCTGCATCCACTGCGGAGATTATATAGTCATAGGCGCCCTGGGCATCCCAGCCGGCCTCGGTAGCGGTGGAGATCCAGTCGCTGTTGACCTTCTCCATGTAGGGAGCAAAGGCGGCCAGCTCATCCTCGTTGAGGGTGTATACCTCAACGCCGGTATCAATGCAGACCTGACGGTCGGCAACCAGATCGGCAGCGTCAGATTCCTGCATCATGTCGCTGACCTCCAGGAAGGTCTCGGTGACCCACTGCTGCTGCTCCTCGGTGAGGCTGTTCCAGGTGTTCAAGTTCATCATGTAGGTCTCGGCTGCAACTTCCAGGCCGCCGCCGAACTCGGTGATGTACTTTGCCACCTCATTGAGGTTGTAGGTGACGATGGAGACATAGTGGTTGGTGATGCCGCCCACAAGGCCGTTGCTCAGGCCGGTGTAGTAGTCCGCATTGGACAGGGCCACAGCGCCTGCGCCGCATTCGGAGAAGAAGTAGGAGTCGTTGCCGTTGGCGCCAACATTCATGCCCTTCAAGTCCTCAGGAGAGGTCACCTGGACCTTGCTGGTGCACAGCTGCTTTCCGCCCAGAGCGCGGACTGCAAGGCAGTGGAGGTTGTACTCGGCCAGGTTGTCCTGGAGCTGGGTCTCCTCCATGGCGTTACGGTAGATGTCGGTCATGGTGTAGGTGTCAAGAGCTCCGGCAGGGTAGAGTATCTTGAAGATACCGGCCATCTGCACGTCGCCCAGGTTCTGGGAGGGGATGTAGGCAATGTCTGCAATACCCTGGCCCACGCCCACAAAGGTATCGCCCTGCTTCATAAGGGCCTCGTTGAAGTACATGTCCAGAGTCATGGTGCCGCCGGACTTCTCTTCCAGGATCTCCTTGGCCTGGCTTACAACTTCACCCAGGGTAATGGTGTTGGAGAAATGAGCTGCAAAGGTCAGGACTATGGGGTCGTCGGCGGTGGCGGTCTGAGCTGCACTGTCGCCGCTTTCAGTGGTGTCAGCGGCAGGGGCATCGCTTCCGCCGCCGCAGGCGCAGAGGCAGAAAACCATTGCCGCAGTAAGGATAAGGGCTACAAGCTTTTTCATTTTTTCTTCCTTTCTTAAATCCGGTAAATTTTTTGTCAACCTCCCGACTTCCCCAAAGGCCGGGCAGCCGGGGATAAAACTTAACACATCAGACCATGCAAAGGGAAATGGAGGGGAAAGCTATGAGCAGCACCAGGTGTACCAGGTCGGCCACAAGGAAAGGTACGGAGCCCTTATACAGCTGCTTGAGCGGTACGCCTGTGGCAGAGGAGGTGACGAAAAGGTTGGTGCCGTAGGGAGGAGATACCATGCCTATCTGCATCAGCTTCACCAGGATAACGCCGAACCAAATGGCATCCCAGCCGGCCGCCACAGAGATGGGATAGAGGATGGGGATAGTCAGGATAGTGATGGCGTAGATGTCCAGGAACATGCCCAGCAGGATATAGAGAGCGCAGATGGCGGTTATCAGCAGGACCGGAGAGGAAATGCCCATGGCAAGCTCGGTCATGCGCTCGGGCAGTCTGGTAACGGTGAGGAAACGGGAGAAGATATAGGCGCCCACCAACAGCAGCACCACCTGGCCGGTGGTCTTTGCGGTGTCCATGGTGACCTCTTTCAGTATCTTGGGGTTGAGCTTTCTGGTGGCGGCGGCCAGCACAAGGGCGGCCACAGCGCCGATAGCGCCGGCCTCGGTGGCGGTGAATACGCCGCCGTACAGGCCGAAAACAATAACCAAAATGAGAATGAGTATGGGCCAGGTAGTCTTCAGGGACTTCACCTTGTCCTTAAAAGTTATCACACGCTGGGAGTTGTCCGGAGCCCACTTGGGGTTGACACGGACCAGAATCATTATAACTATGATATACAGGACTACCTGCAGGATGCCGGGCATGACGCCGGAGAGGAAAAGCTTGGAGATGGAGTTCTCGGTAATAAGGCCGTACATGATGAAGCCTATGCTGGGGGGGATGAGGAAGCCTATTGTGCCGCCGGCGGCCACGGTGGCAGCAGAGAGGCGGTCGTCGTACTTCATCTTGTGCATCTCAGGGTAGGCTATCTTGCTCATGGTCAGGGCGCAGGCGGTGGAGCTGCCGCAGACGGCTCCAAAGATACCGCAGGAGACGGTGGAAGCTATGGCCACGCCGCCTTTGAGCTTGCCCATCCACCGGTCCGCAGTCTTGAACAGGTCATCTCCCAGGCCGGTTCCGGCAATGATACAGCCCATGTAGGTGAAGAGGATGACGGTAGCAAAGGAATAGTTGCCTATTTGGGAGTAGGCTTCGGAAGCCACCATTATTGCGGCTTTTTCAAAGTCGTATATCAGACCGTAGCCTACGAAACCGATGATAGCCAGAGCTGCGCCGATCCACATCTTGTAGAATATAAGAACGAGCAGCACTATAACAGCGATCACGCCATACATCACATAGTTCATATATTACTCTCCCTTCTCGCTGCCCTTATTTGCCTTCAGGGCTTTCAGGGTGGAAATGTCCTCGATGAAGTTGTTGACAGAGCCCAGAAGCACCGGCAGATATCCCAGACCCATCAGCAGATAAAAGGGCCAGTTAGGTACGCCGGAGAAGGTACCCTTGGTCTTCAGGCCAAAGGTAATTATTCCCTGGTTTACGCTGGCATAGAGCATAATCGTGGCCACAGCGGCGACCAACACGGCATTTATCATGTCGTTTATCACCTGGGCCTTTTCTGACAGCATTTGTACCAGAAGGTCCACCTTCAAATGAGAGCGGTCGGTGGTGCAGGCTCCCAGGCCGAAGAAGCTGGCCATTATCATAATGTAGCCCACATACTCTGAGGTGCCTGAGATGGGCATGGACATCACGGCCCTGAGCAAAACATCCAGCGTAACCAGTATGGCGGAGAAAATAATGGCCACTACCTGGATGCTGTCAAGGATATAGTTAAGTCTGCCGTTGACTCTGGCCAGGATATTGAGGTTCTCTTTGTTCACTGTTATCCTCCCTTTTTAATGTGCCTGAACATTGAAATGTCCATTTTTATTTCAGTCAAAGCGTGCTTTTCCCGAGACGGTAAACTTCTCCGCCCTGGCGATGGTCTCCTCCGTCAGCTCCTGGCCGATGCCGGGCAGCTCAGGCACTTGGAAGTAACCGTTCACAGGCTGATAGTTGTACTTGCAGGTGGCAATATTCTCGGGGATAAGGGCGCCTTGATGCTGTTCATGGATAAGGAAGTTGGGTATGGCCGCCTCTATCTGCAAGGTGGCCGCTGTGGAGATGGGGCCGCCGCACACATGCAGCTGCACGCCGATATCATAGACATGGGCCATATCGCAGATCTTTTTTGTCTCGGTGATCCCGCCGGTATTGCACACGTCCGGCTGTATCACCGACAGGCTCCTGCTCTCAAAGAAGGGCCGGTAGCCCCAGCGGCTGTATATCCTCTCGCCGCTGGCCAGGGGAATGCTGGTCTTTCTGGATATCTCCTTGAACAGGTCGGAGTTCAGCGGCTGGGTGGGCTCCTCATAATAGAAGATATCATAGGGCTCCAGAGCCCGGGCCAGCTGGATGGACGTATTGGTGTCGGTATAGGAGTGCAGCTCGATTATAATGTCCAGGTCCTCCCCGCCGGCTTCTCTCACCGCAGCCACCCGCTCAACCGCCGTGCGCAGCTGCTCGTTGCTGAGTATACCCCGGGTGTTCCAGTCCTGGAAGCCGCCTCTGTTGCTCCACAGCAAGGGGTCCACCTTTACGCAGTCATAACCCTCGGACATGGCCTTTCTTGTAGCCGCCTTGTAGTCCTCGGGAGATAGGACCGCTTTGCTCTTGGGGCTCCAGTCAAACTGGATCTGGCTGGCATAGCTGCGCAGCTTGGAGTTGGTCTTGCCGCCCAGGAGCTTGTACACAGGCACGCCCAGGGCCTTGCCCTTTATGTCCCATACGGCAATATCTATGGCGCTGATGCCGGCGAAGACTATGCTGCCGCCGCCCATGCCCCAAAAGGTCTTCCGGTGCATTTTATCCCATATGGCTTCGTTGTCCATGGGGTCCATACCCAATACGACCTCGGCCATATCCCGGCACATGCCGAAGGCCGCATCCGCGCCCACGCCATAGGCTATGCCCGCCTCACCAAAGCCGGAGATACCCTCGTCGGTGTTCACCCGCACGTTGATGGTGAAAAAATCGTCGGTCTCTACGCTGCATTTGCCCCTGCATTTCAGGACATCTACGCTTGTTATTTTCACGTTTTCCCTCCTAGGTTTTTGCTGTTATACCTATAATACAGCGTGACAGGCATATAGTCAACCTGCTTTTTTGCCAATTCTCTCACGATTTTTTCGTGCAAAGCATATAAAACAAATGGGATTTTTTGTGCTTTTCAGCGTCTTAAAGTGAAGTTTTCTTTTTTCCCTTATGGAGAATTTGGGAATTTTTTCTTGCATTTTAATAGGATACTTTAAAAAAATTATAAAAACTCTCTCCCTTTTTCCCCTGTGACCCTCCTCTCCCCCTCCGCAGCGCCCGCCCCGGCCCCTTTGGGGACTTCCGGCAAAAATCTTTATCCCTTTTTAACGGCTGCGGATGTTTTTTCCCCCGGCCCTCTCCAGAAAATTTTTACTTTTTTAAATAAAAATCATATTTCCCGTTGAAATGAAAATTTTTTCATGGTAAAATAAAGTAACCTGTAACCTATATCATAGGCTACAAGCAGCGGTACAAAAGCAGGAAAAGGGGGAAAATAAATGGAGAAGCAGCTTGTCAGGAGGGACAGCCTAGCGGAGCAGCTATTCAATATTTTGAGAGAAGAGCTGGACTCCGGAAAATACGAGCCGGGGCAGAAGCTCATGTCCGAATCGGCCATAGCCAGCAAATACGGCGTGAGCCGGCTCACGGTGCGGGCGGCCATTGCCCGGCTCAGCGCCCTGGACTATGTGGAGACAAGGAACGGCGAGGGCAGTTTTGTCAAGATCAGGGATAACGACAAGCTACTGCAGACGGTTTCCTCCTTGGTTATCGAGCCCGGCATGCTCAACGATGTCAGCGACTTTCGCCGCCTCATAGACACCGAATGCGTGAGGCTGACCATACTCAACGCCTCTGCCGACAGTCTGCAGCGTCTGTCGGAAACCTGCGACGATTTCAGCAATTTTATCAACAGCATCAGCAGCTTTGACGAGGAGACCCAGAAAACCATCGGCGACTTGGACTACAAGTTCCACCTCACCATTTGCGAGCTCAGCGGCAACCTGCTCTATCCCCTGGTATACAAGGCGGTCCAGGAGGCCATAAAGCAGCAGATATGCACAAACTTTGCCTCCCGCTGGTATTACAACAGGGTGGATCCCTCAAACCAGGAGGATATCGACCGCTTCCGCATGGGCCATGAGGACCTGCTCAAAGCCATAAAGGCCAGGGATATGGTCAAGGCCAAGCGGATCACCGCCTTGCACCTGAACCTCAACGTGATGAAACTGCCGGACAACAAAAAATGAAGGCCAGACTGCGCACTCCGGCCCGGAACCCCGGCACAATATTATCAGGAAAACTTTTCGGTTAATTCTGAAAGCTGTCGTTATGCAAAAAGCTCCGCCTGCAAGATGCAGGCGGAGCTTTCAGCTTGTCCTTTGTTCTCCGGGTCGCAGCGGTTCAGTCGTCCTCGTCATCCTCCGGCACGTCAACCAGTACCCAGGAGCTGTTGTCAGGAATATAGTTTTCCACCACCGGCATTAGCCGGTCATATACATTGCCCAGCTCCACGTTGGATTCTATATCCGCAACATTGTAGGAGTAGGCGTATCTATCCGTTTTAAGGTAGACCCGGTCAAAGATCTTCATAAAGAACCGGGCGTCCTGGCCGGTAGTGAGGTCAACCTTTACCAAACCCGGCTTGGTGTCACAGTATATGGAGAGGTAGCCGCTCTCCCTGCCCTCCAGCATCTCGGCCACGCTCTTGGCCATGCCGCAGACTGCCACCTGGGTGTTCCTCTCCGTGGATATGTCCCTGGTGTAGATAAGAGGTATGGCCTCGGTCAGGGTGGGGTGGGCCACATCCGCCAGCACCACCTCGTCAAAGCCCATATCAAAGAGCTCCTGAGCCATCTGGGCCACATACTTGCGCACATCAAAATTATAAGCGTCCAGCCAATAGCCGTTGTCGTCCTGATAGTTCAGGCCCGTCTCGGTTTTGATGGTATAGTTCTGGGTCCTGGTGGGCAGGGTGTTGTCTATGCAGCAACTTATCTGGGCCGCCAGATATATCTCCTTATCCAGGGATTTCAGCTCGTCTATCAGGCCCTGCATGGCGGAAGTCTGTTCCGAAGGCATCACTATGCCGTAGTTCACCGCCAGCTCGGCCTGGGAATCCCACATAAGCTGGCCGCCGCGGGGCTTCATCTCCAGCAGCAGGGCATTGCCCTCGTTAAGGCGGTTGGCGTATTCCATAAGCTTATCGTGGTTCAGGTCCGTGTAGGGCACAAAGATCGCCCGCATCGGCGGCACATCCTCCCCGGCCACAGCTTCCACACCGCTGTAGTCCGGCTCGTCAAAGACGATGCTGGCGTTCACCTGCTCAAAGTTCACTATCTCGTGTCCCTGGCTGTCTATTGTGGTGCTTCCGTCAGAAAGGATGGGCAGCTCCACGCTTACGCTCTCATCGCTGATAACGGCGTATTTTTGCAGACCGTAGAAAGTGACCATCAACACCGAGACCAGAGCCAGCAGTACCACAAAGGGAATAAACAGGTAATTGCGCCTCTTTCTGCGTCCTTTATAAAAGACTTGTATCCTTGCCAAGCAGTATTACTCCTCTATCATGGAAATGCGGCGCATATGACGCTGGTCGCCGGAAAAGGGGGTGTCCAGGAAGGTGTCCACGATCTTCAGCGCCAGGCCCTCCCCCAGCACTCTTGCGCCCATGGCCAGGATGTTTGCGTCATTATGTTCTCTGGTAGCCTGGGCGGAGAAACAGTCGGAGCACAGAGCGGCTCTGATGCCTTTGATCTTATTTGCGGTGATGGATATGCCGATGCCGGTGCCGCAGATTATTATTCCCCTGTCGCACTCGCCGGAAGCCACCGCTTTGGCCACCGCCCTGCCGTAAACGGGATAGTCGCAGGAGGCCGGTGAATAGGTACCGAAATCCTTATACTCCAGACCTCGCTCCTCCAGGTGTTTTTTTACCGCTTCTTTCAGCTCAAATCCGCCGTGATCGCTGCCTATCCCTATCATATTCTGCCTCCATATTACCCAATGGGTGTAATTATGTGCTTATTCTATCACCAAGGCAGGGGCAGTGCAAGTGCAATTCCTTTCCGTTTTGTAAACAATAGCCTCAATCTCTTGACTTTATCCCTTGAAATTCTTAAAATATATTTAAACAAAAGGGAGCGAGTGTATGAAAGGCTGGTTCAACAATTTGTTTCAGGGCAGGCAAGGCATGGACGAATTGTCCAAATCCATGTTCTGGTGGGGCTTGGCATGTTTTGTGATGTCGCTCCTCCTCGCTGCGCTGCTCAATGGGGTGCTCAGCGCACCTTTCAGCTGGCTGGGCATTTTGCTGCTGATCCTGAGCTTTGCCCGCGCCTTTTCCCGGCGTCTGGGGCAAAGAGAAATTGAAAACAGCGCCTACCTGGCCTTTATTGAGCGCCGCCGCCGGCAGTGGGAAATGCGCAAGGAGCGCTTCCGCCAGCGCAAGGATTTCCGTTTTTTCAAATGCCCAGGCTGCGGCACTGTATTGAGAGTGCCCAGAGGCAAGGGCAGGATACACATTAACTGCCGCTGCGGCTATGTTCTCTACCGCCGCACATGAATGCTCCCCCTCCGAATGTTCCCCTGACCCGTATATAGTATTTGCCGCCGTATGCATTCAGCATACGGCGGTGTTTTTATTCCGTCCTTATATGAGTATACCCCGCTTCTTTGCCTCAAAGAGCAATTCGTCCCTGAAGTTGGGATGGGCAATGGCTATGAGCTGTTTGGTCCTCTCGGCAAGGCTCTTGCCTCTCAGGTGAGCGATGCCATACTCCGTGACTATGTAGTCCACATCGTTTTTGCTGGTGGTGCACACGGCGCCGGGGGTGAGCTCCGACTTGATCTTGCTTATGGCTCCGCCCTTTGCAGTTGAGGAAAAGGCAATAAAGCTCTTGCCGCCCCTGCTCTGGCATGCGCCTCTCACAAAGTCGATTTGTCCGCCGGAACCCGACATGTGCTTGGTACCCACGCTTTCGGCACAGACCTGCCCCCAGAAATCCACCTCCAGAGCGGCATTTATAGACACCACATTGTCGTTCTTGCAGATGACATTGGGGTCGTTCACGTAATCCACCGGCAGCAGCTCTATGGCCGGGTTGTCGTCAATATAGTCGTAGATGCGCTGGGAGCCGTAGGCAAAGGTGGTGATGCTCTTGCCCCGGTGAATCTGCTTTTTGCTGTTGTTCACTGCGCCGCATTCTATCAGCTCCACCATGGAGTCGGTGAACATCTCCGTATGGATGCCCAGATCATGCTTGGACTTGAGCGCCATGCCGGTGGCGTCAGGGATAGCGCCGATGCCCAGCTGGATGCAGGCTCCGTCGGGTATCTGTTCGGCAATGAGATTGCCTATGGTTATGCTAATTTCGTCCAGGCTCGCCGCAGGCAGCACAGGCAGCTGGAAGCTGTTCTCCACGATGGCGTCCACCTGGCTGATGTGTATCTGTGCGCCGCACACGGCCCTGGGCTGCCGGTCGTTCACTTCAATGAAAATACGCTTGGCCTTGTCTATCATGGCCTGAGCATAGGAGGCATTGTTGCCAAGACTGAAGTAGCCGTGTTTGTCCATGGGAGAGACCGCCACGCAGAAAGCGTCATACTCATACTCTCTGCGGATATGCCCGGGGATATCCCGGTAATAAGCGGGGATGAAATCCGCCCTGCCGGCATTTATCGCCTTGCGGGCGCTGCCGCTGGAAAACCAGGAATAGCCTGTCATCATCCCGGCCAGACTGCTGTCGGCGTAGAATTCGAAGGGATACGCATCCAGAAGGGTCTGCACCTTTATATCTCTCAGGCCCTTGTCCTTTACTCTTTGAGCAAAGGCGCTCATGATAGCCGGGGTCTGGGATGTGCTGGAGTCCATGCCCAGGCTCCAGCCGCTCTCCAGCCGTTCAGCCAGTTTCTCCGCTGAGGTGAGTTTTGCGCTGTACATTTCTCTGTAGTCCATATCTGTCTCCCTGCCTTGCGGCAACACTGCCGGGCCGGCCGCAGGCCGGCTCCGTATCCTTCCTTCAGCGCCGGCGGCTGCGCTGCCTTCTCTCAGAATACATGCGGTTATCGGCTATCCGGCTGTCGGATTCCTGCATAAAGCGCTTCAGGCGGTCCTCAAAATCCTGGTTGCCTGTGGGCGGGGCCACCTGGCCCTGAACTGCGCTATAGGTCTGGTGGTGTGCAGGGGTCTGGCTGGGCTGGGCCGGCCGCCGGTAAGCCGGAGCTGAATTCCCCCTGGCTTCTTCCTGGGCACGCTTTATGGAGAGGTTGATTTTCCCGGCCTCGCCAATACTCAGGACCTTGACCTTGACCTTCTGCCCTATCTCCACATGGTCGTGGACATCGTTCACAAAGGCGTTGGCCACCTCCGAGATATGTACCAGGCCGCTTTTTCCTCCCTCCAGGCCGACGAAAGCTCCGAATTTGGTTATTCCTGTAACGGTGCCTTCCAGCACCTGTCCCACCGCCAGTTCCATTGCTTATCCCTCTCTGTCTGTTGAAAAATAGAACAATTTCTCCCCGGGCAGCACCAGGCCCAGACGGTCCCTGGCCAGCTGCTGCATTTCTTCCGGGCTCTGCCCCTGTGCGATTTTTTCTTCCAAGTCTGCCTTGAGCAGCCGGAGCTCCTCCGCCTGCTGCCGCATCTGCGCCGCCATAAGCTCCGAGTGGCGCAGTTCCCTGCCCACGGTGATAAACCCGGTCAGAGAATACAGCAGCAGAGCCACAAGGATTATGCGCACCAGTGTCTCCCGTGAATTCATACACACCTCTCGGCGGCCAGGGCCGCCGGTTTACGGGGCGATGATACTTGGCTCACCGGCACTTGTCGCCAAAAGCTGCCGGGGTCGGGGCGCAGCCGCAGCCGGGACTTTTAATAGCCACAGACCGCAGTTTTTATTTTTTTATTTTAATGCATTCTTTTATTTTTGGGAAGAGCCTTTTTAATAAATTTTGAATTTTCTTTAAATTTTTCTCCAGGGATCTAAGGCTTTTTCCAGTTATCTGGTAAAGTTTCTCCAAGATCGGCAGCACCGCCGGGCTGAGAGCGTGCATGTACAGCAAAAATCCCAGCAAGGCCGCAGCCAATTCCCAGGTGCCCAGACGGCCGTTATCCGCCTGCATCGCAAAAAGGAACAGGAGGAAGGCTGAGACCAGGGCAAAGACTGCATCCGCAGCCGCTGCCAGCAGCTTGCCCCCCCGCCGCCGCAGCGGACGCAGCAGATCATACAGCAGCCCGGTGCCCAGCCCCAGCCCAAAAGCCAGAGCCAGGGCCAGGGCCTGTTCCCCCACTCTTATCTCCATCAGCCGAAGAGCCGGGTCCATATGGAGCCGGAGCGCAGGGGCTCCCCATAGCTCAGCTCCTGTATGCGGCCTCTCACCTCCAGCTGCCCGGCCTCCAGATCTATCCTGTCAATGTGCAGCTGCTCTCCTCTTATGGTCAGTTCGCCCTGAGAGGTGGTGAGGACGATCAGATTCTCGTCAAAGCCGGACACATCCTCCACGCCTCCCAAACTCAGCTTCTCCCGGTTTTCCATATTCAGGCTGTGGCTCTTTGTCAGGGCCTTCTGCGCTTCTTCATAGGCCATGGTAAATCACCCCCACAGCATATATATGCGCTTGTCCGAAAAAATATGCCGGGGAAGCTACGTCGCCGCAAACTCCATATCCTTCCCAGCGACAGCAGCCCACAAGGGCAGCTGTCGCTTCTCATCCATTCCGTTGCAGCTCCTTTCTGAATCAAACCCGCTTACGCCGGGCTTTGATTCAGCCTTGAAAACAGGAAAGATGCCGGGGGAGCTCTTTCGCCTCCCCGGCATGTGCGCTGCCGCCTTATTTTGCCCGCATCTTGAAATATACCGCCGTCGCCGCCAGCAGCTCCAGCACATAGACTGCGGCAAAAAATCCGTTCCTCCGCCGGGCCGTGGCCCGGGCCTGCTCTAACTGCTCATAGTCACAGGCAAAAGCCTTCAGCTCCAGCAGTTCATCGCCCCGGAAGCTGGCCTGCACCGTGCAGACGGTCAGTCCGTCCAGCACATACTCCACAACCACCTTGCTGATCCCGTCCGTCAAATATCTCCGGCTGGCTTCCAGAAAGCTTATTTCATTGCCCTCTTCATCATAGTACCTGGCATTGTCATTATAATGATTATTCTCCAGGGGCATGCCCTTTTCTTCCATGAACCGGGCAAAGCTGTTCAGGTCCTCAAATTCTGTGCTCTCCATTACAGCGCCCGGCCCCCATATCCGGGTGAGGGAAAGATGGGCAAGGCCTGTAAATACAAGGAGCACAGCCAGGGCAAGGCCAAGCCGGCCCTTCAGCCGGTGATTGTATCTGTACCTTTCTCCCGCCTTTTCCTCCACAGCATATTCCGGCCTTTTACTAAGCCTGCCGTTTATAAACCAGCAGACCCCACAGCCCAGGGCCAGAGCTCCGGCAGCACAGGCCCCTCCGGCGGCCAGCCAGCTGCCTGCAGAGATGGCCGCATCTGCCTGCTCCAGGCTGAGCAATGGCAGTAAGGCGGCAAGCATACAAAGGTCAGCTCCCAGGCAAAGCTCAGTAATATGCAGCATCCGCAGGCGAAAGGCTCCCAGCGCTTTCCCTTCCGCCTCCCCCGCCCACAGCCGTGCATTGTTTCCGAGTATCAGCTGGCAGCTGGCGGATACCAGCAGAAAAGACAGCCCCAGGAAAAAGCCCAGCCGTCCCCGGCCAAATCCAAAGTTTGCCGCCGCTGCCGCCGTCAGCCCCAGGAGAGCCAGCAGCGCTGCAATACAACTGCGGTTTCTAAAACGGCTCATGGCTGACGCCAGGAGATACTGCCGCTGTTTTTCACTGCGCCGCTCAGCCTTTTCCCTGTCCTGTTCCGACCTCTCCCCGGGCAGGCGCTCCCCTCTCAGAAGCTCGTCGCAGCTGACGGAAAATATCTCTGCCAGTATAGGTATCAGCGCCAAGTCGGGATATCCCTCGTCCCTCTCCCAGCGGCTCACCGTCTTGTCCGATACATTCAGTTTTTCCGCCAGCTGGCGCTGGGTCAGGCCCTGGGCCTTCCGCAGCACGGCAATAAAAGAGCCTATAGTCTTTCTCTCCACATTCCAACCCCCTTCGCTGCTTTTATTATCAGTTCTGATTCTAACATTCAGTCACCCAAAAAACCAGCCAAAGGTCCGGGAATCTCTCTCGCATTCCGGGAACAGCCTTAATACCGCAAGGAGAAGGGTCTGCCGCACATCTGCGCCAGACCCTTTGAGGCTGTCAAAAAAATAGTTCAAGCTAAAAATAATAGAGTAGCGGGGGAGCGCGAGGGGGTTAAGACCCGCCTCGCAGTACAATAGCCCGCCACAGGAAAGGCTTGAAAATCAAGGCTTTTCGGGCAAAGCTGCATTTTGCTATGAGCAAAATGCTTGGCGGGAAAAGCGCAGTCAAAAAAGTCCGTAAGGTCTTTTTTGACAAGCTGAAAGGGCCTGCCGCATATCTGCGCCAGGCCCTTTCTATTAAATTGTTATGACAAGCGGTCTCAATGCTTTCCGCCCTTGTCGCCCACGCCGAAGTGCAGTTCCTTCATGCCGTCAACCTCATCGCAGATATCCTTCAGGGCGCACACCGAACAGTCGGTGGGCAATCCCTCCAGAATATGGGTGAGGGTCCCGGTGACGGCTGCGGCCTTCTTGGCCAGGGCCTGCAGGGCCTCATAGTCCGCTCTGGGGTCTGTGATGAAAATCACCGTGGCCTTGAGGACGTTTGCGTCCTTCTTGTATTCCGCCACATACCTGTTCCCCACGGTCTTGAAGCTTATACCCTTTCTCAGGGCCTGCTTGCTCACACGGACCTGCTCTCTGGAGCTCTCGGGAGACATACGGATCATATAGCCCTCAGGGTACACGTGGTACTTGGAGAACTCAATATCCTTCAAAGTGCGGTAAACCGCTTCATCATCGTCGTCCAGGACGCCCACCTGCAAAAGCACGATACGGGCAAAGTCACATTCGCCTTTTATCTGGCCCATATCCGGCCCGATAAGTATGACCTTGTCCTCGCTTACCAGCTCTGCGCTGGAGGTAAAGAGGACATAGTTTGCGCTGCCTCTGCCCTGAGCGCCCAGCTCATAGGCGGCGTCCCGCTGGAGCACCAGCTCGCTGGAGCCGGTGTCCTTCCAGCAGTCAGCCGGGGAATAATCCCAAGCTTTTTTATCCAGTTTTTCCAGCTGCGCCTCGGTGTCCCTGATAAGGGAATTATACAGCTCCATATTTTAGAACACCAAGTCTACAGGCTTGCGGTCGAACACCAGGTTGACCTGCTTGTAAAACCAGCCCAGGAGCTTCTGGTCCAGGTTCCAGAAGTATACCACGAACAGAGCCACAACGGCCACCACAAGCATAACGGCCAGCTTCTTAATGAATTTACACATCAGAGAAATTGCTCCTTTCCATAAAGTGAGGGCTAGGATGGCTCTTTATTTTTTGGCCATGCCCTTCTGGCGGGCGTACTCGGCGGCGCCCAGAGCGCCCATCAGCTGCGGGTCGGTCTTCAGCTCCACCACCTTCAGCTTCAGCACGTGCTCTATGGCCTCCTTAAGACCGTCGTTCTTGGCGCAGCCCCCGGTGAGGGTGATGGAGTCCGTTGCTCCCGCCTTCTTCGCCATGACGAAGCAGCGCTTTGCCACTGCCATCTCTATGCCTGCCGCTATCTCGTCCGTGGCCTTGCCCTCGCCCACCAGGGTGATGACCTCGGACTCGGCAAACACCGTGCACTGGGCCGTGATGGGTATCACGTTCTTTGCCGTCAGGCTCAGCTTGCTGAACTCCGGCAGGCTCAGCTCAAAGCTCCGGGCCATGGCCTCGAAGAAGCGGCCGGTACCGGCGGCGCACTTGTCGTTCATGGCGAAGTTCTTCACCGTGCCGTCGGTGTCTATGGAGATGCCCTTTACGTCCTGGCCCCCGATGTCTATGATGGCCTTCACATCCGGGTTCGTCACGTGCACGCCCATGGCGTGGCAGCTTATCTCCGAGATGTTCTCATCGGCAAAGGGCACCTTGTTGCGCCCATAGCCTGTGCCTATCAGGTAGGCCAGCTCCTTGCTGTCCTTCAGCCCCGCCTGCTTGCACACCTCTTCCATTGCCGCTATTGCGCTCTGCTCTGAATTTATCTTGCTCCTTATGGTGGTGTCCGCTATCATCTTGCCGTTCTCGTCCAGTATCACTGCCTTGGTATAGGTGGACCCTACGTCGCAGCCGCCGAAATATTTCATATATCTTTCCTCCATTATTATTTTTTGAAAGGCGTGAATCCGGTTTTATGACTGCCCTGCCGCCCTGAGGGCGGCGGGCCGGGATCTGGGCTTTACATGCAGACCTCGTCCTCGAACTCCAGCAGGGACGGGTCTACAGGCTCGGCCTTCATGACGGTGCGCATGTACTCGCTGACCTTGTCCCGCATGGTGCGGCGGGAGACGGTACGGGGGTCCATAAGGTCGTGCTCCACCCAGATCAGGTCGTAGCCTCTCTGGCGGCCCTGCTCGTCCAGAATGCCCTGGACGGTGGCCATGTTCTTGCAGGCCACGTTCTGGTACATGATTATGAGCTTTGCGTTCCAGTCCTCGCACTGGCGCCACAGCTCGTCCACCACGTTCTGGTAGCCGCCGTTGGTGTGACGGCGCATGACCATGCGCTCGTAGAGGCGGGCCAGATCCCGGAGGGCCTCTTCCTTGTCCTCGGTCTCAAGATGCTTGGTGAAGTTCAAAGACTCCATCTCCACCAGGACGTCGATGCCCCAGCAGTTGGCAGCCCAGTTGGAGAAGTTGGCATAGTAGTGGGCCGGGCAGGACCAGACTATGGCTCTGTATTTCATCTTGCCGGGGAAGGGCTCCTCCCGGTTCTCGTAGGCCTTCATGAGTATCTTGTTGACCTTCTCGGAGGTCTTGAGCACCCTGGGGTCCAGACCGCCGTCCATCTCGTAGTTCCATTTGCGGAACAGCTCGTAGCAGGGACCCAGCAGCTGGGGATAGGCGCTCTTGTTCACTTCCCACTTCTGCAGCTCGTAGTCGGTCTCCTGGTTGAAGCGCTTCATGGCTGCAAAGTAAGCATCCCAGTTCCACTTCGCCCCGGTTATCTCTTCCACGAACTTTATGCAGTGGCGTATATCCTCGGCGCCCATCTGCACCGTCTCCTCATCCATGTAACGCACGGGGAAGCACAGATGGAAGGTGGGCAGGTTGGGGAAGCGGCGGCTCATGTAGGAGGAAGCCATGGTGGAGCCGTCGCAGGGCATGGAGGAGGAGATGAAGCAGCAGCCGGCGTGGGGCAGAGCGTCCACAACGATGGCGCCGCACTCGGAGGAAGGCACGGGGCAGGTATCTGCCGGCAGGCCGTAGGACTCCACGGCGTCTATGTAAGGCACGCAGGTGAGCTGGTCGATCTCGGAGACCAGGAACACCGGCAGCAGCTGGTAGGGTATGCCCAGCAGGTCGGGGAAGCCGGCCATTATCTGGCCCATGGTCATCTCGTCGAAGAGCACCAGCTTCTGGTTCAGGGCCTCGCAGTTGCCGTTCTTCCTGTCGCACTTGGCCAGGAACACCAGGTTCTCCGCCACGTAGCGGAACACATCAAAGAGGAGCATGTGGCTCATGCGCAGGTTGGAGCCCCGCAGGCCCATGGTGTTCTTGTCCAAAAAGCCGTGGCAGCAGAAATAGGATACCATCCAGCGGTAATACAGCGTGGCGTTCAGGGCGGGGATCAGGTCCTTGGAGAAGGTCATAAGCAGCATTCCCCAGGTGTAGGCCCAGCGGTAGAAGTCGTAAGCGGTGTCCTTGATGCCCTTCCACTCGCGGCGGACGGTGGCCATGGCGCCCTTGCGGTACAGGCGGCCCAGGCTCTTTTCGCCGTTTATTATGCGGTCTATCTTGCCGGCCTTGTCCAGAGCCATAAAGTCGTTGAACTCTTCCTTTATACGCTCTCCGTCGGCCTTAAGGTCGTTCACTCTATCGGTGCCGAACTGCTTCCAGTCGGTCTTTTTAAGCAGGTCCCAGGCTATGCCGCCGAATTCCTTCAGGTTTTCCCACTGAGCGCCCCACTGGATCTCGTCCCGGCATTTCCAGAATTCGGGATTTGGGTATTTGATCTTTTCCTTCTTTGCCATTACTTTTTGCCCTCCTCTTTGTGAATACGTTTGATCTCAAGGGATTCAACAAAGGCCTGGACACGGGTGCGCAGCTGGCCGGAATTGCCGTTATTGTAAAGCCTGTCTATACTCAGCACGGGCCAGCCGTACTCATCGTGCATCACGTGGCTGACCAGAGCCCGCTCAAAGCCCCAGTAGTCGCAGTACTTCATCTGCTCGTAGATAATGCCCTCAGCCTTGTACTCCTTGGCCAGGCGGTCGGAAGTGACCCGGCGCTGCAGCACCTTTTCATCGGATATGTAGCGGGCGCACTCGGAATGCTCCATAACGTGGAGGCATATCTGCCTCAGGGCATCCTCGTCGTCCTTCAGCTCAATGACCTCGCGGCCGGGAGTGGAGCCGAAGCAGAAGCGGTCGGAGACCACCAGAGCGCCGCAGCCCTCGATGAGCTTGGTGAGGTT
>CALWVZ010000024.1 GCA_944385125.1 uncultured Oscillospiraceae bacterium | reverse complement strand
GCGCCACTTCACTTAAAACGCAATATTTCCTACGTAGGGGCTTTTTTGTACTGTCCGCACAACTTGGGGCTGTTCACTAGGGCGGAAATTGCAGGGGCCCTTCTTTTTTTTAAATTTGCTACAGGGAGTATGCCGCTATTTTAAATTTTCTCCCCCAGGCCCCGGCGGGCGGCGGAGACAAGGCCGGGAAGCACGGCGGTGTAGGCGGCGGCCTTCACCAGGCACACCCCTATCCGGGCGGGGAGGCTGCCGAAGATGAACACCGGACTGTAATAGCCGTATATCTTACTGTCTATATACAAGGCCCCGGTATTCAGTATCAGCACCAGGATGCCGGTGGAGAAGGCCACAAAGGCCAACTGCCTGCGGCTCAGCTCAAAGCCCCGGCCTCTGGCATAGAGCCCGGCCAGCAGCCCGCAGAGCACATAGGGCAGCACCCACAGCAGCGTGGTGGCGGTGACTCCGTAGCACAGCAGCTGGTATATGAGTATGCCCAGGCCCCCCACGGCCATGGCATCCGCCGGCCCGAAGAGCAGGGCGGAGACGAGCACAGGCAAACCCTCGAAGGTGAACTTCATGTTGCCCAGGTTTACGGACAGGGCCCCCAGCACTGCGCTCATGGCGGCCAGCAGGGCGTTGACGGCAAGCTTCTTCGTTTTCACACAAAAACTCCTTTCGTGACGGTTGCCACGAAAGGAGCCCTATTCCTCTGGTGGCAGCGGAAGCGGAGTCAGCACCGCACACTCTGTGTTTCGTCCGTGGACAACTTCCCATCCCACGGCACTTAACGCGCTGCTCCTACTCTGACATAAGCTATATTTGCAAGGCGATTATATACAGCCCTCCCCATTCTGTCAAGGCTTCCCGTAAAGTTGCACAATTTTCCCGGGCAATATTTATAAAAAATGTCTGGACCTCCCGGCGTCCGCTTCTTGACGGACCTTTGAAACTATGCTATTTTATCCTTATAAAACAGAGAGGTAGCTTGGCTCTGACGGTTTGCGCCGGACTCAGCGCCGGTGCAGCTCCCCTCCACGGGGGAGTAAGTGGAGCACCACGTGGACCATCTTACCTGTTGATTGCCGACCGTCTGGGCGTACTCACTACCAAGCCAGGTGTGAAGTGCGCCCTTTTTCTGTTTTATGATTTATGAATTTATTTTTTCGGAGGTAAGCTGTGAAAAAAGTCGGTCTGATAATGGGCAGCAACAGCGATCTGCCCACTGTTCAGAAGGCCGCCGAGGTTCTCGACAGCTTCGGCGTCCCCTACGAAATGCACATCTATTCCGCCCACCGCACCCCTGTACAGGCCCGGGATTTCTGCACCTCGGCCCGCGACAGGGGTTTTGGCGTCATTATCGCCGCTGCGGGCATGGCCGCCCATCTGGCGGGGACCATGGCGGCAGGCACCACCCTGCCGGTGATAGGCATCCCCCTCAGCTCCGCCCACCTGGACGGCATGGACGCCCTGCTGTCCACGGTGCAGATGCCTTCCGGCATACCCGTGGCCACCGTGGCCATAGACGGGGCCAAGAACGCCGCCATCCTGGCCGTGGAGATACTGGCCCTGGGCGACGCCGGGCTCACCGAAAAGCTGGAGGCTTTCCGGGAAAAGGGCGCTCAGGAAGCTCTGGAAAAGGACCGGGCCCTGAACGGCAGATAAGAGACTTTTACCACACTAAAATATAAACAGGAGATAACTGAAATGGAACTGGTTTACACTGGAAAGACCAAGAACGTCTACGCTCTGGATAACGGCAACTACCTGCTGAAGTTCAAGGACGACTGCACCGGCAAGGACGGCAAGTTCGACCCGGGCGAGAACAGCGTGGGCCTCACCATAGAGGGCGTGGGCCGGGTGAACCTGCGCATGTCCGTTTACTTCTTTGAAAAGCTGAGGGAGGCGGGCATCAAGACCCACTATGTCTCCGCCGACCTGGAGGACTGCACCATGGAGGTGCTCCCCGCCCGGGTCTTTGGCCATGGCCTGGAGGTCATCTGCCGCCGCAAGGCCGTGGGCAGCTTCATCCGCCGCTACGGTGACTACATTGAGACCGGCGCCGACCTGCCCTGCTATGTGGAGACCACCTTCAAAGACGACGCCAAGGGCGACCCCCTGGTGACCAAGGACGCCCTGGTTGCTCTGGGCGTGATGACCGGGGAGCAGTACGACTCCCTGAAGGAGCAGACCCAGAGGATAACCCTGATAGTCCAGGAGGAGATGGCCAAGCGGGGCATGGAGCTCTACGACATCAAGTTCGAGTTCGGCTATGTGGGGGATGAGGTCATACTCATAGACGAGATAGCCTCCGGCAACATGCGTGTCTACAAGGACGGGGAGTACATCGAGCCCATGGCCCTCTCCCGCCTGTTCTTTGCATAATGGGCGGCTTCTTCGGCGCCGTTTCCCGGCGCGACGTGGTATTGGACGTCTTCTTCGGTGTGGACTACCACTCCCACCTGGGCACCCGCAGGGCGGGCATGGTGATGCACCACAGAGAAAAGGGCTTCCAGCGTCAGATTCACAACATTGAAAACGCCCCCTTCCGCTCCAAATTTGAAAACGACCTGGCGGATTTCCAGGGCTGCAGCGGCATCGGCTGCATCAGCGACACCGACCCCCAGCCCCTGCTGGTGCGCTCCCATCTGGGGCTCTACGCCATCACCACCGTGGGCATAATCAACAACGCAGAGGCTCTTATAGAGAAGTACTTCTCCAGCCAGGGCCACCAGTTCATGGCCATGAGCTCCGGGGCAGTCAATTCCACGGAGCTGATAGCCGGGCTCATAAACCAGAAGGACAGCCTGGTGGAGGGCATACTCCACGCCCAGGAGCTCATCGACGGCTCCGCCACCATCCTCATCCTCACCGACAAGGGCATCATCGCCGCCCGGGACAAGCTGGGCCGGCTGCCGGTGCTCATAGGCAAAGACGAAGATGGCTGCTGCGTGTCCTTCGAGTCCTTCGCCTATCACAAGCTGGGCTACAGCGACGAGCACGAGCTGGGCCCCCGGGAGATAGTGAAGGTCACCGCCGAGGGCTGGGAGACCCTCTCCCCCGCCGCCGACAAGATGCGCATCTGCGCCTTCCTCTGGACCTACTACGGCTACCCCAACTCCAACTATGAGGGCTTGAACGTGGAGCTTATGCGCTACCGCAACGGAGAGATACTGGCCCGGGACGAGCAGCAGCGGGGCAGCGCCCCGGATGTGGACTATGTGGCCGGGGTGCCGGACTCCGGCGTGCCCCACGCCATAGGATACGCCAACTACAGCCACAAGCCCTTTGCCCGCCCCTTCGTGAAATACACCCCCACCTGGCCCCGCTCCTTCATGCCCGCAAACCAGCAGGTGCGCAACCAGGTGGCCAAGATGAAGCAGATCCCCGTGCCGGAGCTTATCCAGGGCAAGAAGCTGCTCTTTGTGGACGACTCCATAGTCCGGGGCACCCAGCTCCAGGAGACCGTGGACTTCCTATACGGCTCCGGGGCCAAGGAGGTGCACATGCGCTCGGCCTGCCCGCCTATCATGTTCGCCTGCAAGTACCTGAACTTCTCCCGCAGCAACTCCGACTCCGAGCTGCTGGCCCGGCGCATCGTCCATGAGCTGGAGGGCAAGGAGGGGGACAAGCACCTGGAGGAGTACTCCGACCCGGGCACCGAGAGGGGCCAGTGCCTGCTCCACAGCATCTGTGAGAAGCTGGGCTTCAGCTCCCTGGGCTACCAGTCCCTGGAGGGGCTGATGGAGGCCATCGGGCTGGACAGAGACAAGATCTGCACCTACTGCTGGACCGGCAGAGAATAATGGTTAAAAGGAGAGCTTCCTTATGAGCGACAGTTATTCCGCCTCCTACGCCGCCGCCGGAGTGGACATCACCGCCGGCTACAAGGCCGTGGAGCTTATGAAAAGCCACATCGCCCGCACCCTCACTTCCGGGGTCTGCTCCGACGTGGGTGGCTTCGGCGGGCTCTTCGAGCTGGACACCGCCGGCATGGAGCGGCCCGTCCTGGTCTCCGGCACCGACGGCGTGGGCACCAAGCTGAAGCTGGCCTTCCTTATGGACAAGCACGACAGCGTGGGCATAGACTGCGTGGCCATGTGCGTAAACGACATCATCTGCTGCGGGGCAAAGCCCCTCTTCTTCCTGGACTACATCGCCTGCGGCAAGAACCTCCCGGAGCGCATAGCCCAGATAGTCTCCGGCGTGGCGGAGGGCTGCGTCCAGAGCGGAGCCGCCCTTATCGGCGGCGAGACCGCCGAGATGCCAGGCTTTTACCCGGAGGAGGAGTATGACCTGGCGGGCTTCTCCGTGGGCGTGGTGGACAAGAAGGCCATCATAAATAACGGCTCCATGGCCGCCGGGGACGTGGTGATAGCCCTGCCCTCCAGCGGAGTCCACTCCAACGGCTTCTCCCTGGTGCGGAAGGTCTTCGACGTGGAGAACCGGGATATCAAGACCCCCCTGGAGTCCCTGGGGGGGAAGAGCATAGGGGAGACCCTGCTCACTCCCACCAGAATATACGTAAAGCCCATGCTGGAGCTGTTCAAAAGCGTGAAGGTGAAGGGAGTCTCCCACATCACCGGCGGCGGCTTTTACGAGAACATCCCCCGGAGCATACCCCAGGGTCTGGGGGCAGTGATAGACAAAAACGCCGTTAAGGTACTGCCAGTCTTTGAGCTCATTGCAAAAGAGGGGAATATCCCGGAGAGGGATATGTTCAACACCTTCAACATGGGCGTTGGCATGAGCGTCATCGTTTCCCAGCAGGAGGCGGACAGGGCCCTGGAGATACTGAGAGCCCAGGGGGAGGACGCCTATGTGATAGGCCACGTGGCCCGGAGCGAGGATAAGGTGCGGATATGCTGAAAGCCAGGATAGCGGTTCTGGTCTCCGGCGGCGGTACCAATCTTCAGGCTCTCATAGACGCAGAGAAGAGCGGCATCATAAAGAGCGGTACCATCAGCCTTGTTGTCTCCAACAAGGCTGATGCCTATGCTCTGGAGAGGGCGAGACTTGCCGGCATCCCTGCCGTGACGCTGCTGAGAAAGGAGCTGGGCTCCCAGGAGGCTTTTGAGGCCGCTTTGACAAAGCTGCTGGAAGAGGAAAACATAGACCTCATCGTGCTGGCGGGCTTCATGAGCATACTCAGCGAGAGCTTCACCCGCCGCTTCAAAGACAGGATAATAAACGTCCACCCCTCTCTCATACCCTCTTTCTGCGGCAAGGGCTTTTACGGCCTCCGTGTCCATGAGGCGGCTTTGAGCTACGGGGTGAAGGTTACCGGGGCCACGGTACACTATGTAAACGAGATACCCGACGGGGGCAGGATAATCGCCCAGAAGGCGGTGGAGGTCCTGCCGGGGGACAGCCCCGAGAGCCTGCAAAGGCGGGTAATGGAACAGGCGGAGTGGATAATACTCCCCCGGGCCGCCGAGAGCGTGGCCGCCGATATAATAAAAAGGAAGGGTCAGTGACATGGATATATACAGGATAAACAGCGTGACCGAACTAATAAAGGGCAACCCCTATGTGGGCCGGGGCATAGTGGCCGGATGCAGCCCGGATGGCAGGGCGGTGGCCGCCTATTTCATCATGGGCCGCAGCTCAAACAGCCGCAACCGCATCTTCGCCCTGAGGGGCGGGGAGCTCTTTACGGAGCCCTTCGACGCCTCCAAGGTGGAGGACCCCAGCCTGATAATCTACGCCGCTCTGCGCAGCTACGAAAACAAGCTGATAGTCACCAACGGGGACCAGACGGACACCATAGTCGATGGTCTTAAGGAGGGCAAGAGCTTTTCCCAGGCTCTCTCCTCCCGGCAGTTCGAGCCGGACGCCCCCAACCTCACCCCCCGCATCAGCGCCATGCTCAGCTTTGAAAAAGGGAGCTTCAGCTACCAGATGAGCATACTCAAGAGCGTGGACGGCCAGGGCAGCGCCTGCTGCCGCTACACCTTCGATTACCCCGCCCTCCCCGGCCTGGGCCACTTTATCCACACCTATATCACCGACGGAAATCCCATACCCAGCTTCCAGGGGGAGCCGGAGAGAATGGCCATTCCCCAGGACATAGACCGCTTCACCAATGAACTGTGGGAGACCCTGGATGAGGACAACAAGATATCCCTCTATGTGCGCTACACCGACCTAAACAGCGACAAATATGAAGAGCGCCTGATAAATAAAAACAAGTGAGGTAGAGCCATGACTGAGCTGGAACTTAAATACGGCTGCAATCCCAACCAGAAACCCTCTAAAATTTTCATGAAGGAGGGAGAACTGCCCATCACCGTCCTTAACGGGAAACCGGGCTATATAAATCTCCTGGACGCCCTGAACTCCTGGCAGCTGGTGAAGGAGCTGAAAGAGGCCACCGGCCTGCCCTCCGCCGCCTCCTTTAAACACGTCTCCCCCGCCGGGGCCGCCGTGGGCCTGCCCCTCAGCGACACCGACAGGAAGATTTATTTCGTGGAGCAGGAGGGTGAGCTGAGCCCCATCGCCTGCGCCTACATCCGCTCCAGAGGCGCCGACCGCCTCTGCTCCTACGGCGACTGGGCCGCCCTCAGCGAGGTCTGCGACGCCGACACCGCAAATTATCTGAAGCTGGAGGTCTCCGACGGCATCATCGCCCCGGGCTACACCGACGAGGCTCTGGAGATACTGCGCACAAAGAAAAAGGGCAACTACAACGTGGTTCAGATAGACCCCAATTACGTCCCTGCTGAAACCGAGTGCAAAGATGTGTTCGGCGTCACCTTCCAGCAGGGCAGGAACAACTACAAGATAAGCCGGGAACTGCTCAGCAATATCGTCACCGCCAATAAGGAGCTGCCGGAGCAGGCGGCCATAGACATGATGGTGGCCCTCATCACCCTGAAATACACCCAGTCCAACTCCGTCTGCTACGTGAAGGACGGCCAGGCCATAGGCGTGGGCGCCGGCCAGCAGAGCCGTATCCACTGCACCCGTCTGGCGGGGAACAAGGCGGACAACTGGTATCTGCGCCAGCACCCCAAGGTGCTGTCCCTTCAATTCGTAGAGGGTATCCGCCGCCCGGACAGGGACAACGCCATAGACATCTACACCTCCGAGGAGTACATGGACGTACTGGCGGAGGGGGAGTGGCAGAAGGTCTTCAAAGTGAAGCCGGAAGTGCTCACCGCCGAGGAAAAGCGCAGCTGGATAGAGAAGCAGTCCGGCGTCACCTGCGGCAGCGACGCCTTCTTCCCCTTTGGGGACAACGTGAAGCGGGCTTACAAGAGCGGCGTTTGCTACATCGTGGAGCCCGGCGGCAGCATCCGGGACGACAATGTCATTCAGACCGCCGACAGTTACGGCATGGTGATGGCCTTTACCGGCATGCGCCTGTTCCACCACTGATAAAAGGAGAATGAGCATGAAGCTGATGGTAGTAGGCGGCGGAGGCCGGGAACACGCCATAATAAAGAAGCTGAAAGAGAACCCCGCCGTCACTGAAGTTTACGCCCTGCCCGGCAACGGCGGCATAGCTGCCGACGCAGCCTGCGTTCCCATTGGGGCCAAGGACATCCCCGCCATAGTGGACTTTGCAGTGGAAAAGGGCATAGACTACGCCGTGGTTGCCCCCGACGACCCCCTGGTGCTGGGAGCGGTGGACGCCCTGGAGGCCAAGGGCATAGCCTGCTTCGGCCCCTGCGCCGCTGCGGCGGAGATAGAGGGCAGCAAGGTCTTTGCCAAGAACCTCATGAAGAAATACGGCATACCCACCGCCGCCTACGAGAGCTTTGAGGATGCTCAGACCGCCCTCAGATATCTGGAGACGGCGGAAATGCCCATTGTCATAAAGGCCGACGGCCTGGCCTTGGGCAAGGGCGTTATCATCGCCCGGACTCTGGAGGAAGCAAAGCAGGCCGTAATCTCCATGATGGAGGAGGGTATGTTCGGCAAGAGCGGCAGCCGGGTGGTGATAGAGGAATTTCTCACCGGGCCGGAGGTCTCCGTCCTCTCCTTTACCGACGGGGAGACGGTGGTGCCCATGGTCTCCTCCATGGACCACAAGCGGGCCAAAGACAACGATGAGGGCCTGAACACCGGGGGCATGGGCGCCGTGGCCCCCAACCCCTATTACACGGAGGATATAGCCCGGCAGTGCATGGAGGAGATCTTCCTCCCCACCATCCGGGCCATGAAGGCCGAGGGCCGAACCTTCAAGGGCTGCCTCTACTTTGGCCTGATGCTCAGCCCCAAGGGGCCCAAGGTTATAGAATACAACTGCCGCTTTGGCGACCCGGAGACCCAGGTGGTGCTGCCCCTTTTGAAGAGCGACCTGCTCACCGTGATGCAGGCCACAACCAAGGGCACTTTGAAGGACACCAAGGTGGAGTTTTCCGATAAATCCGCCTGCTGCGTCATCCTGGCATCGGAGGGCTATCCCCAGAAATATCAGAGCGGCTTTGAAATGACGATAGAGCCGCAGGCCCTGCCCCATGCCTATGTGGCCGGGGCTAAGCCGGAGGGTGAGGGCAGGCTCCTCACCGGCGGCGGGCGGGTCATCGGCCTCACCGCCATGGAGGACAGCCTGCCCCGGGCCATAGACAGCGCCTACCGTCTGGCGGGCCTGGTGCATTTTGAAAACGCCTACTGCCGCCGGGACATCGGCCAGAGAGCCTTGAAGGCTTTGGGGGAGGTTTGAAGATGGTATACCGTGTATTTGTGGAAAAGAAGCCGAAGCTGGCCCAGGAGGCCCGGAACCTTAAAGAAGACATCAACAGCCTGCTGAGGATAGAGGGCCTGGAAAAGCTGCGGATACTCAACCGCTACGACGTGGAGAACATCTCCCGGGAGCTCTTTGACTACGCCGTAAAGACCGTGCTCTCCGAGCCCCAGCTGGATGTGGTGAGCTATGAGCCGGACTTGGACGGGGCCCAGGTCTTCGCCGTGGAGTATCTCCCCGGCCAGTTCGACCAGCGGGCCGACTCCGCCGCCCAGTGCATCCAGATAATCTCCCAAGCCCAGCGCCCCGAGGTGCGCAGCGCCAAGGTCTACCTGCTCTACGGGCAGCTCAGCGATGAGCAGCTGAGAGAGATAAAGAAATACGTCATAAACCCGGTGGAGGCCAGGGAGGCCGCCCTGGAAAAGCCGGAGACCCTGAAGATAAACTATGACATTCCCACCAGGGTGGAGACCATGGAGGGCTTTTGCGCCCTGAGCCGGGAGGAGCTGGCGGAGTTCATAAGCCGCTACGGCCTGGCCATGGACCTGGACGACATCGCCTTCTGCCAGGAGTATTTCCGCAGCGAGGGCCGGGAGCCTACCCTCACCGAGATAAGGATGATAGACACCTACTGGTCCGACCACTGCCGCCACACCACCTTCACCACCACCATCGATTCCGTGAGCTTTGAGGATGAGCTGCTGGAAAAGGCCTGGCAGGAATATCTGGACACCCGGAAGGCCCTGGGCCGCAGCAAGCCCATAAACCTCATGGATATGGCCACCCTGGCGGTGCGCTATCTGAAAAAGGCGGGCAGGCTCAACAAGCTGGACGAGTCCGAGGAGATAAACGCCTGCACCGTGAAGATAAACGTAGAGGTGGAGGGGGAGAGCCAGCCCTGGCTGCTGCTCTTTAAAAACGAGACCCACAACCACCCCACGGAGATTGAGCCCTTCGGCGGAGCCGCCACCTGCATAGGCGGGGCCATCCGGGACCCCCTGTCCGGCCGGGCCTATGTCTACGGGGCCATGCGCCTCACCGGGGCCGCCGACCCCTTGAAGCCGGTGAGCGAGACCCTGCCCGGCAAGCTTCCCCAGCGGAAGCTGGTGACCACCGCCGCCGCAGGCTACTCCTCCTACGGCAATCAGATAGGCCTTGCCACCGGCATCGTGGACGAGCTATACCACCCAGGCTACGCCGCCAAGCGTATGGAGATAGGCGCAGTCATTGCCGCCACTCCGGCGGAGAACGTGCGCCGGGAGTGCCCCCAGGATGGGGATGTGGTCATCCTGCTGGGGGGCCGCACCGGTCGTGACGGCTGCGGCGGCGCCACCGGCTCCTCCAAGTCCCACACGCTTCAGTCTCTGGAAACCTGCGGTGCCGAGGTGCAGAAGGGCAACGCCCCGGAGGAGCGCAAGCTCCAGCGCCTTTTCCGCAACGGCGAAGCCTGCCGCATGATAAAGCGCTGCAACGACTTCGGAGCCGGCGGCGTGTCCGTGGCCGTGGGCGAGCTGGCCGACGGGCTGGACATCGACCTGAACTCCGTACCCAAGAAGTACGAGGGCCTGGACGGCACGGAGCTGGCCATCAGCGAGTCCCAGGAGCGCATGGCCGTAGTGGTGGCCCCGGAGGACGCAGAGCGCTTCATGGCTCTGGCGGAGAAGGAGAACCTGGAGGCCACCGTCCTTGCCAAAGTCACCGCCCTGCCCCGGCTGCGTATGCGCTGGAACGGCAGGACCATCGTTGATATAAGCCGGGAGTTTCTAAACTCCAACGGTGCGGAAAAGCACATCACCGCCCACGCAGAAAAGGCCCAGCCCTTTGACAAGGAGCTGCCGGGAGACTTCGTTTCCGGCTATGAGGCTCTGGCGGGGGATCTGAACGTCTGCTCCAAGCGGGGCCTCTCCGAGCGCTTCGACTCCACCATAGGCTCCGGCACGGTGCTTATGCCCTTCGGCGGCAAATATCAGCAGACCCCCATCCAGGCCATGGTGCAGAAGATATCCCTGGAGGAAAAGCACACCGAGGATTGCTCCCTCATGGCCTGGGGCTACAACCCCTTTATAACGGAAAAGAGCCCCTACCACGGCTCCTACCTGGCGGTGGTGGAGTCGGTCTCCAAGCTCATCGCCACGGGAGCTAAATTTGAGGACGTGTACCTCACTTTCCAGGAATATTTCCAGCGGCTGAGAAGGGAGCCGGAGCGCTGGGGCAAGCCCCTGGCCGCATTGCTGGGGGCCTTCAAGGCCCAGATGGAGCTGGGCATCGGCGCCATCGGCGGCAAGGACTCCATGAGCGGCTCCTTTGAGGACATGGACGTGCCCCCCACCCTGGTCTCCTTTGCGGTGACCACGGAAAAGACCGGCAGCATCGTCCCCAACCACTTCAAGGCCGCCGGGCACAAGGCGGTGCTCATCGCCCCGGAGAAGGACGAAAACGGCCTGCCCGTCACTTCCTCCCTCCTGGCCGTCTTTGACAGGGTACATGAGCTGCTCTCTTCCGGCAAAGCCCTCACAGCCTACACCCCGGGCTACGGCGGCCTGGCCGAGGCCGTGATGAAGATGTGCCTGGGCAACGGTCTGGGCTTTGAATACGAGGACTCTCTCAGCCTTCGGGATATCTTCGGCTACAGCTACGGCAGCTTCCTGCTGGAAGTGACGGAGGATGTGGAGGGCGCTCTCCCCATAGGCCGCATCACGGAAAAGAAGGAGATAAGCTATAAGGGCGAGAGCCTGGCTCTGGACCGGCTCCAGGGCATATACGAGGACAAGCTGGAGAGGGTCTATACCTGCAATATCCCGGACAGCAAGGGGCCCATGGAGCTGTTCAGCTTCCCGGGCAAGGGCGCTGCCGCTCCGGCTATAAAGTGCGCAAAGCCCAAGGTGCTCATCCCCGTGTTCCCCGGCACCAACTGCGAGTATGACAGCGCCAGGGCCATGAGAGACGCCGGGGCCGAGCCGGAGATAATGGTTATAAACAACCTCTCCCCCCAGGGCATAGCCCGAAGCGTGGAGGACTTTGCCAGGGCTCTGTCCCAGGCCCAGATGATATTCATCCCCGGCGGCTTCTCCGGCGGCGACGAGCCCGACGGCTCCGGCAAGTTCATCACCGCCTTCTTCCGCAGCGCCGCCGTGAAAGAGGAAGTGACAGAGCTGCTGGAAAAGAGGGACGGACTTATCTGCGGCATATGCAACGGCTTCCAGGCTCTGATAAAGCTGGGTCTGGTGCCCTACGGCAGGATAATGGACACCGACGAGAGCTGCCCCACCCTCACTTTCAACACCATCGCCCGGCACCAGTCCCGGATAGTCCGGGTGCGGGTGGCCTCCACCCTCTCTCCCTGGCTCTCCAGAACGAAGGTGGGGGATATATACAGCGTGCCCATCTCCCATGGTGAGGGCCGCTTCCTGGCCTCTGAGGAGCTTATCCGCTCCCTGGCCGCCAAGGGCCAGATAGCCACCCAGTATGTGGACCTGGAGGGCAGGGCCAGCGGCGACGTGCACTTTAACCCCAACGGCTCCGCCTTTGCGGTGGAGGGCATCTGCTCCCCCGACGGCAGGGTCTTCGGCAAGATGGGCCACGCCGAGCGCATCGGCTCCGGCCTATATAAAAACGTCCCCGGCAGCTACGACATGGAGATGTTCAGGGCCGCTGTGGAGTATTTCAAGTAAAAAAAATAATATAAGGAGAGATATGCTTATGCCTTGGCTCAGCGACATCGAGATCGCCCAAAACTGCACCCTGCGCCCCATCGGCGAGATAGCCCAAAAGGCCCACGTGGACGACAAATACCTGGAACAGTACGGCCGCTACAAGGCCAAGGTGGAGCTCTCCTTCCTGGCCGACAGCCCCCGGGAAGAGGGCAGGCTGGTGCTGGTCACCGCCATAACCCCCACCCCCGCCGGGGAGGGCAAGACCACCACCACCATCGGACTTGCCGACGGCCTGCGCCGCATGGGCAAGGAGGCCGTGGTGGCCATGCGTGAGCCCTCCCTGGGCCCGGTGTTCGGGGTGAAAGGGGGAGCCTGCGGCGGCGGCTACGCCCAGGTGGTGCCCATGGAGGACATAAACCTCCACTTCACCGGGGACATCCACGCCATAGGCACGGCCAACAATCTCCTGGCCGCCATGCTGGATAACCACATCCAGCAGGGCAATGCCCTGGGCATAGACGTGAAGAGGGTGACCTGGAAGCGCTGCCTGGACATGAACGACCGGCAGCTGCGCTTCATAGTGGACGGCCTGGGGGGCCGCAGCAACGGCGTGCCCCGGGAGGACGGCTTCGACATCACCGTGGCCAGCGAGATAATGGCGGTGCTTTGCCTGGCCGGCTCCATCAAGGACCTGAAAGAGCGGCTCAGCCGCATAGTGGTGGGCTATAACTATGAGGGAAAGCCGGTGACCTGCGGGGAGCTGAAGGCCGCCGGGGCCATGGCCGCCTTGCTGAAGGAGGCCATAAAGCCCAACCTGGTGCAGACCCTGGAGGGCACCCCCGCCTTTGTCCACGGCGGGCCCTTTGCCAACATCGCCCACGGCTGCAACTCCGTGCTTGCCACCCGCATGGCTCTGCGCTGCGGGGAGTACGCCGTCACCGAGGCTGGCTTCGGGGCCGACCTGGGGGCGGAGAAGTTCCTGGATATAAAGTGCCGGGCCGCCGGGCTTGTCCCCTCCGCCGTGGTGGTGGTGGCCACGGTCAGAGCTCTCAAGATGCACGGAGGATTGCCCAAGACGGAGCTGAACCATGAGGATCTCAATGCCCTGGAAAAGGGCGTACCCAATCTGCTGCGCCATGTTTCCAACATCAAGAACGTCTACGGCCTGCCCTGCGTGGTGGCGGTGAACAGGTTCCCCACGGACACCGGCAACGAGCTGCAGTTCATAATCGAAAAGTGCCGTGAGCTGGGAGTGAACGTGGTGCTCTCCGACGTGTGGGCCAAGGGCGGCGAAGGGGGCCTGGAGCTGGCAAAGGAAGTGGTGCGTCTGTGCGAAGAGGAGCAGGGCGACTTCTGCTTCAGCTATGAGCTGGACTGCTCCATTGAGGAAAAGCTCACCGCCGTGGTGCGGCGCATCTACGGCGGGGAGGGCATCAATGTCCTGCCTGCCGCCAAAAAGCAGATTCAGGAGCTTACCGCCCTGGGCTTTGACAAGCTGCCGGTATGCATAGCCAAGACCCAGTACAGCTTCTCCGACGACCCCGCAAAGCTGGGGGCTCCGGAGGGCTTTACCGTGACCATAAAGAATGTGAAGGTCTCCGCCGGGGCAAACTTTATCGTTGCCCTGGCCGGGGATATAATGACCATGCCGGGCCTGCCCAAGTCCCCCGCCGCCGAGGGGATAGACCTGGACGACAAGGGTGTCATCAGCGGACTATTCTAAAAGGAAGACAGAAAAATGAAACTTATTATTGCATCCAACAATGCCCACAAGCTCATTGAGATAAAGGACATCCTGGGCGGAATGTTCGACGAGATAGTCTCCCTGAAGGAGGCGGGCATAGACCACGAGACCGTGGAGGACGGCAAAACCTTTATGGAAAACGCCGTGAAGAAGGCCCGGGAGATAGCGGAGATATCCGGCTGCTGGGCCATCGCCGACGACAGCGGCATCTGCGTGGACGCCCTGGGCGGGGCTCCCGGCATCTACTCCGCCCGCTTCTCCGGCCGGCACGGGGACGACAAGGCCAACAACCGCCTGCTGCTGGAAAAGCTGGAGGGCGTGGAGGACCGGGGCGCCCACTACGCCTGCGCCATCGCCCTGGTGGGGCCTGAGGGCAGCATATACGAGGCCGAGGGCTACATGTACGGCAGCATCGGCTTTGAGGAGAAGGGCAGCAACGGCTTCGGCTACGACCCCCTCTTCGTACTGGCGGACCATGGAGGGCTCACCGCCGCCCAGATAAGTTCGGAGGAGAAAAACCGCATCAGCCACCGCTCCCAGGCCCTGCACCGTCTGCTCCAGGAGATTGGAAAAGAAAAGTAAAAAAGGGTATAAAAATCCGGGATCTGGTTTGAAACCAAATCCCGGATTTTTAGTTATTCGCTTTTCTTGCCGGGCTTCACGTTCATGTCCGGCTTGATATCCCCGGATATCTCCCCGTGCTCCCGCTCAAAATCCCTAATGCTGTCCCTTATCAGCACAAGCACATGGCTGTTCACCGAGCGGCCCTCATAGTCCGCCACATAGCCCAGTTTCCGAAGCATCTCTTCTTCCATGCGTATGGATACGCTTTTTATCGCCATAAAACCACCCCGCATCAAGATATTTTGTGTTTATTTTATGACTGCGGTGTGCTATTATGTTTATTGTGGATATATAGTATATCTATAATAGTTAAGCAAATGAGAAGACCGGATTTTGAACCTTATGTTCTACTAAAATCCGGCCTTCTCATTATTCACTATTCACTATTGGTTATTCACTTCAATGGTCTGCCCGGCCAGGCTCACGGCGGTGACGCTGTCAAGGTCTATGGTCTGGGGGAATATCTCGGTGTTCAGCAGCACTTCGCCATCCCTTCCATAGCTTACAGACATGGCCGGGAAGGCCAGGCTGCTGCCGTCGGCAAAATATATGAGGCCGCTGTCTCTGAATTGCCATTGGGCGGATGTATAGCCAATGCTCTGGTTGGCGAGCCAGGCTTTCTCTTCCTCGGACAGGGAATCGTGCTCCCTGTTGTCCCGCTCATAGCGCTCATAGTCCGCCCAGTCCAGCACCCAGGCCACCCCGCAGGGGTAGAGCTCCGCCCCCAGCAGGCGTACGGGGTTTTCCTGGTCTGCAGTCAGATATTCCACCGGTTGGGTCAGTCTGAGGCTCAGGCTCTCCTCCTCCGGCTCCGGCAGCCGGTACATGCCCAGACTGGGGATGATCTGGCCGTTCACCGTCATCTTCAGCTCTATCTCCTTGGGCCAGCCTTCGCCCAGGCTGTTCTTGTAATCGCTGACCCAAAGGCAGACGGTGAGGCTTTGGCTTTGGGCGTCATAGGCCTGCCTCAGGGTATTGGCCGGATTGCTGTCGGAGCGTATCATCATTATCTCGTTTTCCGACTTGGTATACACCCCGTTTATGTACAGCTTTCCGCTGTCCATGCTCAGATAGCCCGGGTCCAGCTGGCTGAGCTTCACATAGCAGCAGTAGTCCTCCCCCTGGGCATAGGCCCCCAGTATCTCCGCCTGGGGCAGGCTGTAGCCGCTGTCTATAGAGGCATCGGCGGCTATCAGCAGATATTCCTCCAGGCACAGGTCCCGGCTGCCGAGATATTCCGCCGCACCATGGCCCACATAGCGAAACAGGTTCTCCAGGCCGTTTATGCCGGTGATTTGTTCCTTGTCCGGGGGGAATCGCTGTATGAAGCCGAAGCCGGCGCAGTTTTCCTCCAGCCAGCTCAGGGTCTCCTGCCAGGCCGCCTGTTCCTCCTGGGCCTGGCGGCTATCGGCAGCCGGGTCATAGTCGCCGGCGGCACGGCGTTCCAGCAGCACGGCCAGGCCGGTCTGCCGCTCCCGGCTTATTGGGCTCCGGGCGCTCTTTGTCCCGTCGGACATCTCCATGTCCCCATACATGGTCTGCAGGTCGTCATAGCTGGTGTAGGCCATGCCCACTTCCACCTGGTGGTCCGCTGAGCGGCAGGCGGCAAGCATGCTGTTCAAATCGCTCATCATGCGCAGATCCACGTACCAGGTGCCTGGCTGTCCGTACCCCATCTGTATCTGGCCCAGCTCCGGCGGGGCATAGTCCGCCCCCTCGCCCTCTTCCGGGATGACGAACAGCAGTTGGGCATCTTCCTCGGGCAGGCCCTCTTCCGCTTCCGTCTCTTCCTCCGCAGCCAAAGGCTCCGGGCTCTCGTCCTCCGTCACCGGGTCGGTGAGGAAGCACAGCGCCACCACAAGGCAGGCCGCCAGGGCCGCCAGGCTTATCCAGAAGCCGGGCTTTTTATAGTTCAGCACCGACTTTATCCGGCCCTTTACGCTCAGCTCCCCGAAGGCCAGGGGGCAGGCGTCGATGGCCCGGTGCCGGAGGCTGCAATTCAACAGTGCTGTGGAATAGGCCCGGCGTTCCTCCCGGCTCATGTCCCTCAGCACCCGCTCATCGCAGGCCGATTCTATATCCCGGCACAGCAGCACATAGGCCAGCCACAGCAGGGGATTGAACCAGTGTACCGCCAGCAATATGAAGGCCAGGGGCTTTACCCAGTTGTCCCGCCGTTTCAGATGGGCCCGCTCATGGGAGAGCACCATCTCCCGGTCCCGCTCCGACAGGCCCAGGGGCAGGTAGATGACCGGGCAGAAGATGCCCAGGACAAAGGGGGAGTCCACCATGGCCCCCTCCCGGACCCCCGGCCCCGCCAGCACCGACTCTCTCAGGCGCAGCTTAAGGCGCAGGAAGCTGAAAGCCCCGTAGCCCAGCAGCACAAGGCCGCCCAGCAGCCAGACCCAGCCGGACAGGGCCGTCAGCACCTGGAGGGGGTCCACGCTGGCCCCGATCTCCGGGGCAAAGCTCTCGTTTATCACGGGATTCAGGGCGCTGTCCAGGGCGGGCAGGCCGCTGTCTATAACATCCACCTGGGACGGGCCGTTGTAGCCGCCCTCCTGGGTGGGCAAGACCTGGATGCCGCTGACCCTCACCGGGGGCAGAGTCCCCGGCTCCGCTATGGCAGCGCTCACGGTCTGGCGGCTGGGGATGAGGCTCAGGGCGCTCTCAATGGAGAAGGGCAGCAGCAGCCTCAGGCCCACCAGCAGCCACAGGGCGCATATAAGGGACTTGGGCGCCCGCTTCAACACCAGGCGCAATATCAGCACCGCCAATATCATCCAGGAGGCCGCTATGCTCAGGTTCAGGATTTCTATAAACAGTTTATCCATCTTCACCCTCCCCGTAGGAGTCTATGAGCTTCCGCAGCTCATCCACCTCTTTCTGGCTCAGCTTCTTGCTGCGGGTGAAGGCCGCCACGAAAGAGGGCAGGTTCCCCTCAAAGACCCGGTCCACCAGCTCCTCCAGCTCCCCGGCCTGGACCTCCTCCTTGCTCACCAGGCTGGTGACCACCGTGTCCTGGTTTTTCAATACGCCTCTCTGGCTCAGCCGCTTTATCACCGTATAGGTGGTGGCCTTGCTCCAGCCCAGCCTCTCCCGGCACAGCTCCACCAGGCGGCCGCTCTTAACCGGCTCGTTCTCCCAGAGGATAAGGCAGAAACGGTATTCGCTTTCAAATATCTTTGGTACAGACATATGTATCACCTCATAATAAATAAAAACGGTTGAATGTGTTCGACTGATTTTAGTCTACAGCATCCAACCGTTATTGTCAAGTCTAATTTGTTAAACCGCAGGAAAAATTTCCCCGAAGCTTTTTTTCTCCACCCTGCCGTCGCTCCAGCGGATGAGCAGGGAATAGTCCTCCTCCACGGAAAGGGCGTGGACCCGGGCCCGGCGGCCCTCATGGTCTATGAGGATATCCCGGCCGGGGGTGAGGCAGCGGCGGCGGTACTCCTCAATAAAGGCGGCGCCCTCCTCTCCCCAGGCTCCGTACACCGAGTCCAGCCGGGAGATAAAGGCGGCCATCAGCTTTTCCGGCTCTGTGCGCCGCCCCGTCTCCAGGTACAGGGAGGAGGCGATGCTTTGCAGGGGCGGCGGGAAGCTCTCCGTATTGGCGTTTATGCCGGTGCCCACTATGACGAAGCCCCGGCCGTCGCCCTGCCAGGCGGCCTCGGTGAGGATGCCGGATATCTTTTTCCCATTTACAAGCAGGTCGTTGGGCCACTTGATATCCGGGCTCAGGCCCCAGACCTCCTCTATGGCGGCGCAGGCCGCCAGGGCCCCGGCGCAGCTGAGCCGGGCAGCCTTCTCCGGGGAAAAGTCCGGCCGCCAGAGTATGGACAGGTACAGGCCACCCGGGGGTGAGACGAAGCTGCGGCCCAGCCGTCCCCGGCCTCCCGTCTGCTCCAGGGCCGCCGCCACGGCGCCGTGAGGGGCGCCCTGCCGGGCCAGTTCCTTCAGGCGGGTGTTGGTGGAGCCGATGCTCTCGGCAAAGTATATGGGGGCCTTTCGGCCCTCTATGAGCTTGAGCTCCCTCATGCTTTCACCAGGGCCAGAAAGTCCTCCACCGCCTGCTCTCCTCCCGCCAGCACCGAGCTCTTGCTGCCGTCCAGGGGGAGGGGGCTGCCGTCCAGGCGGCAGCAGCGGCCCCCGGCCTCGCTGACTATCAGCATGCCGGCGGCAATGTCCCACAATGAGACGCTGGGCTCAAAGTAGACCCCGGCCCGGCCTGCGGCGGCGGAGCACATGTCCAGGGCCGCCGAGCCCTCCCGGCGGATATCCAGGCCCGCAACAAAGGCCCGCTTTATAAGCTCAAAGGTGCTCTCCGCCAGCTCCGGGCTGTAGGGTGCGGTGCCGCAGCAGACCAGGCTCTCGGCCAGGGGCTGGGCGCTGACGGAGATGGGCCGGCCGTTGAGCCGGGCTCCCCCTCCCTTCACGGCGGTGAAGCGCTCCTGCACATAGGGATTGTACACCGAGGCGGCCAGCAGCTCCCCCCGGCGCAGCCAGGCCACGGAGATGGCGCTGTGGTGGAAGCCCCGGACGAAGTTCATGGTGCCGTCAATAGGGTCGATTATAAACACGCTCTCCGCCGTCAGGCTGTCCCGGCGGCTGTTCTCCTCGCAGAAGAAGGACGCTCCCGGCACGGCCTCGCTCATGCGCTTTATCAGCAGCTCCTGCACCTTTCTGTCAAATTCCGTCACCACGTCCCGGTGGCCGGTCTTTATCTCCGCCAGGATGCCCCGGGCGTGGAGTATCAGCTCCGCAGCCTCCTTCTGGGCGGCGGTCATCCTTTCAAGTATCTCTGTGTGCTTGAGCATATCTTCCTCCTTGTTTCTTGCCGCAAATACACGGACGTATATAAGCGCCGCCCGGCCGCAATACCGGCCGGGGCGGCGCCTGTGTCTCTCAGCGCTTCCAGGTGGAGGGGGCGAAGAGTATGAGTATGGGGTATATCTCCAGGCGGCCTATGAGCATGGCAAAGGTGAGCACTATCTTGGAGCCGTAGGAGAAGATGCTGAAATTCCCCGTGGGTCCCACCAGGGATATGCCCGGGCCGATGTTGGACAGGCAGGAGAGCACGGCGGTGAAGTTGGTGGCGGTGTCGTGGTCGTCCAGGGACACCAGGAAAGTGCCCAGCACCAGCAGCACCACGAAGCAGGCGAAGAAGGTGTTCACCGCTCTCATGCCCGCCTCGTCCACCCGCTTGCCGTCCATCTGCACCCGGGTGACGGTGCGGGGATGTATCATCTGGCGTATCTCACAGGTAATGTTTTTGAACACCATCACCACTCTGGAGGTCTTCAGGCCGCCGCCGGTGCTGCCGGCGCAGGCCCCGCAGAACATGAGGATGACCAATATCCACTGGCAGTAGTCCGGCCACTGCACATAGTCCACGGTGCAGAAGCCCGTGGTGCTGGTGATGGAGGACACATTGAAGAAGGCGTGGCGCAGAGCGGCGAGCATGCCGCCGTACATGCCACGGATGCCCAGGGCTATGGCCAGCACCGAGGCAGCGATTATGGCCAGGTACCAATGGAGCTCCTCACTTTTCAGCGCATCCTTCCAGCGGCCTATGAGTATGAGGAAATAGAGGTTGAAGTTTATGGCAAAGAGAGCCATGAACACGGCTATGACCATCTCGATATAGGCGCTGTTATAGGCCCCTACGCTGGCCACCTTGTTGGAGAAGCCCCCGGTGCCCGCCGAGCCGAAGGAGTGGATAAGGGCGTCAAAGAGGCTCATGCCTCCAAAGAGCAGCAGCACCACCTCCAGGGCAGTCATTGCCACATAGATGAGATAGAGTATCTTGGCGGTCTGGCGCACTCGGGGCACCAGCTTGCCCACCGTGGGGCCGGGCACCTCAGCCCGCATGATGTGCATGGAGTGCTCCCCGCTCATGGGCAGCACCGCCATTATGAACACCAGCACCCCCATGCCCCCTATCCAGTGGGTAAAGGAGCGCCAGAACAGACAGCCCTGGCTCATCTCCTCCACGTTCTCCAGTATGGAGGCCCCGGTTGTGGTAAAGCCGGACACCGTCTCGAACACTGCGTCTATATAGTTGGGGATATCCCCGCTGATGACGAAGGGCAGGGCGCCGAACAGGGACATGAGTATCCAGCCCAGACCCACTATCACAAAGCCGTCCTTGGCGTAGATTATGCTGCTGTAAGGCTTCACCCGGGTCATTATGAAGCCGACGGCCCCGGTGAGGGCCATGGTTATCAAAAAGTGGCTGACGCTCTCGCCGTACCAGAGCCCGGCTATGGTGGGCAGCACCATAAGCGCCGCCAGGCACAGCAAAAGCATGCCCAGCACCCGGCAAATGATTCTTCGGTTCATGTCTCGTCCTCGATGATATTGTCCAGCACCTTGAGCCATCCCGCTTTAGTCACCACCACTGCGTGGTCCCCGGCGCATATCTCCGTGTCGCCGCCGGGGAGGATGGTGCGGTTGCCCCGGACTATGGCGCTGATGATTATATTGGGCTTGAGCTTCAGATCCTTCAGCGGTACGCCGATGACCTTGGAGCCCTGGCTGACCTTGAACTCCAGAGCCTCTACCTTGCCGTCGGCCAGCTTATACAGGGTCTCCATACTGCTGCCCATGGAATTGCTCATGGCCCTCACATAGCGGGCCAGCTGCTGGGCCACCAGGGTCCTGGGGGCCACCACGCTGTCCAGCCCGGCGCTGTCCAGTATCTGGTCGTAATACTCCCGGTTCACCTTCACCACTATTTTCCCCACGTTCATGTGCTTTGCGTACATGGATGTGATTATATTGTCGCCGTCGTCCCCGGTGAGGGCCACGAAAGCGTCGCAGCTGAGTATGCCCTCCTCCAGCAGCACCTCGCTGCGGGTGGCGTCTCCAAAGATTATGCTGGCCTCGGGGATAAGGTCGCACAGCTCGTCGCAGCGGCTGCGGCTGGACTCCACCACGGTGACGGACATGCCGCTGTCCAGCAGCATGCGGGCCAGGTACACGGCTATGCGGCCGCCCCCCATTATCATCACCTTGCGCACCGGCTTCTTATACTGGCCGGTGGCGATGAAGAACTTCCTCAGTTCCCGGTCCGCCCCGGTGATGCTCAGCAGGTCCCCGCTCCTCAGGGTAAAGTCGCCGTTGGGGATGATGGCCTCGCCGCCCCGCTCCACCACGCCCACCAGGACCTTGGCGTTGAAGTTCTGGGGCAGCTGCTTGAGCTGCATGCCGTCCAGCTTGCCGCCCTCTCTCACCCGGTGCTCCACTATCTCTGCGCTGCCCTTGGAGAAGGCGTCCACCCTGGTGGCGCTGGGGAAGCGGAGGATGCGGGATATCTCCCTGGCGCACTCCAGCTCCGGGTTCACTATCACCGACAGGCCCAGGGCCTCCCGGAGAAACTCCATCTGCCGCAGGTAGTCCGTGTCCCTTATGCGGGCTATCACATGCTTGGTGCCCAGCTTCCTGGCGGAGATGCCGCAGACCATATTGGTCTCGTCGCTGCGGGTGGCGGCCATGAGCAGGTCCGCATCCGCCGCCCCCGCCTCCAGCAGAGTCTCGGAGCTGGTGGCGCTGCCCTCCACGCATATCACGTCCAGATTATTGGACAGATTGTTTATGGTGGCGCTGTTGTTGTCGATAACTGTAATGTCGTGGCCCTCGTCGGCCAGGATGCCCGCCACGCTGTAGCCTATCTTGCCTGCGCCGGCAATGATTATTTTCATCTTTTTTTCTCCAGTCTCCCCGGCGTCGGGGGGAAATATTTGCTTTGCTATGAAATATATCATATTCCCAAACTTTTGTACAGTATCTTGCATTGGGCTATAATATTGATAATTTCCGCCGTATGTGGTAAACTGTTATGGAAAATTTCCTCAGGAGACAGACGATAAAGGCATGTTTAATGGATTTACGACCCAGACCAGTAATTTTTTCTGGGAACTGGCTTTCAATAACGAGAGGCCCTGGTTCATGGCGCACAGGGAGGAATTTGAACGCTTCCTGAACACCCCCTTCAAGGCCCTGGCGGAGGATACGGCGGAGCTTATGGCCCGGCGCTTTCCTCGACGCAGCTTCCGGCTCCACGTTTCCCGCATCTATAGGGACGCCCGGCGGCTCTTCGGCCGGGGGCCCTACAAGGACCACCTGTGGTTCTCTCTCAAAGACAATGACATCCTGCTGGAGGGTCCCTGCTTTTGGTTCGAGGTGGGGGCTGCGGATTACAGCTATGGCATGGGCTTTTACAGCGCTACCGCCGCCCAGATGGCCGCTTTCCGCCGGAAGGTGGACTCAAACCCCGCCCGCTTTGAGCGTCTGGCAAAGGCTGCGGCCAGGGCGGGCTTTGCCGTAACCGGGGAGGAATACGCCCGGCCCAAGGGGAAGATCAGCCCCGTCATCGACCAGTGGTACAACCGCAAGCGGCTGGGCCTGGAGCTGAGCCGGGATTTCGGGGGAGACATATTCAGCCCCCGGCTGCCGGAGCTGCTGGCTGAGGCCTACGAAAAGCTGCTGCCTATGTACGACTTCTTCATGGAGATATATAGGGAGGAGCCGGGCAGCCGGCGCAGCTGAGGCATGGAGGATATTATGGAAAACAAGGCAGCAGGACTTGCCGTTATCATGCCCGCCTACAACGCCGGGAAATATATAGAAAAAGCCGTTTACAGCATATTGGAACAGAGCTATAAGGACCTGCGTCTTATAGTGGTGGACGACGGCTCCACCGACGACACCGCTCAAATACTCCGGCGCATCCGGCAGCAGGACAGCCGGCTCGTCCCCATAAGCGTGCCCAACGGCGGCCCCGCCCTGGCCCGGAACCGGGGGCTGGACGCAGTGGAGCCGGGGACGGAATATGTGATGTTTGCCGACGCCGATGATGAGCTGCTGCCCGACGCCGTGGAATACGCCATGGCGGGAGCAGGAGGGGCGGACATGGTCTTCTTCGGCTTTACCATCGTGGACAGCGTCTCCGGCAGGCAGCGCAACTACTGCGAGCCGGAACAGCTGCTGGACCGGGAGGCCCTCAGCTCCGCTTTCGGGCGGCTGTACAAGGCCAATCTCTTCAACCAGGTCTGGGGCAAGCTCTTTAAGGCGGAGCTCATCGGCCCCGGCCACCGCTTCCCCGACTACCGCTGGGGGGAGGACCGGCTGTTCATTTTCCGCTGTCTGGATGAGTCCCGCAGCGTAAAGATCCTGCCGGAGTGCAAGTACCGCTATATCATGCACCCGGGGGAGAGCCTTATAAGCCGCTTTTGTCAGGACAAGCCCCTGGTCTGCCTGGAGGCGGACGCTGAGGTGCAGCGTCTCTGCGCCTCCCTGGGCTGCGGCGAGGACACGGATGCAGACTGCCGCTACATGTTCGCCAAAAGCATCTTCTCCTGCATGACCACCCTTTTCTCCCCAAACTGCCCCCTGAGAGCAGGGGAGAAGGCGGAGTATGTAAGGCGCATAATAAATGAGCCCCAGGTGCGCCTGCGCTGCCGCAAGGTCTTCGGAGGCAGCGTGCCCAACCTGCTCTGTTCCGTGGTGCGCAGCGGGCAGGTATGGCTGAACATGGCGGTGTTCCGCCTGCTGGTACTGGCCGGGCGCCTTTCCCCGGCCCTGTTCACCAGGCTCAAGCACAGGAAATGATGCCGAGCCTGTACATTCCTTTTTTTGGAGGAAGCCCATGTTAGAGTCCAACAAGCTTGAACAACTGAAGGACCAGGCGGAGCTCCCGGAGCAGCCGGTCCCGGAACAGCCCGCTCCTGCCGGAGCCGCCCCGGAGGAGCCCCCCGCCTGCCGGGAGGACGGCGGCCCCGGCCCGGAGCCTGCTTCCGCCGATCCCGGGCCCCGGCGGGCCGGACCTGCAAAGAGGCCCTTCCCCCGGTGGCTGGCCCTGGTCAGCGTCTCGGCGCTGCTGATAGCCCTGGTGGCCCTGGTCTTTGCCTTTGCCGCCGCCTCCGGGCCGGAGCCCGCCCCAGTCTTCGATCTCTACAGCTATGACAGTCAGGGGCGCATCGTCTCCCACACCAAGCAGCGCGCCGACGGCAGCGTCTCCTTCCGCCGGGAAACTGCCTACGACCAAGACGGCAATCTCAGCTCCCTGCGCATTTACGACGGCAATGGCAGGCTCAGCTACGGGGAAGAGCGCAGCTATCAGGACGGGCTGCTGACGGAAAAGATATTGGTGTCCCCGGAGGGGAGCGTTTTGCAGCGCCGGAGCTACGAATACGAAAACGGCGTGCTGCTGGGCAAGAGCAGCTACGATGCCTACGGCAATCTGCTCCAATACATACGCTTCACCCCCAACGGCCAGGCCCTGTACTGGGAAGTGTACGAATACAATGAGCAGCAGCAGGTGACTTTGTTCACCCGCTACAGCGCAGACCGGCAGCCGGACTATTGGCGGGAATATGTCTATGACGAAAACGGCCTGGAACTCAGCCGCACCCGCTATAACTCCAGCGGCGAGGCCACGGACCGCAGCGAATATGAATACGACCAGCAGGGCCGCCTGCTGGGCCAGAAGCAATTTGATTCCACCGGGGAGCTGAACACCCAGACGGAATTTGCCTACAACGAGGACGGCAGCTTCTCCGTATGGACCTATTTCTACGACTATGACGGCACCATGAGCCGGGAGCTGAGCATCTACGACAAAAACGGCAACCGCACCCACTATGCCGCCTACCCCGCCGGCGGCTATCTCAGCCACGGCAGCGACAGCCGCTATGACGAAAACGGCAACCTCATCGAGCACTCCGAGTTCGGTCTCTACGGCGTCACCTACAAATGGTACACCTACGAGTATGACCAGCAGGGCAGAGAGCTGCGCCGCTATACCACCGGCCTTTATGAGCGGCCCAGCAGCTATGAGAACGTCTATGACCAGGAGGGCAACTGCATAGAGCGCATCTACTACGACGAGCTGGGCAACGAGACGAGCCGGGTGGAAAACCCTGCCCCGGAAGTCTCCTTCCGCATGAGTTACCGCCCGGACTGGTAAGCTCAGGCTCCCATGGCGCCGCTGCTCACAGGTCTCATTGCAGCTTTTTCGAAAATCTCACAGGCGACGGGAGCCCCGCCGCCTGTGAGATTTCCTTTTTTCTCCCGCCTTCTTCAGAGCTTTTCCCGGTTCAGGCCGCCTTGTCCTGTATGCCCGCAGCCCGGAGCATGTCGTCTATGCTCACGGCATAGCCCCGGCTGGGGTCGTTGACGAACACATGGGTGACGGCTCCCACCAGCTTGCCGTTTTGTATCAGGGGACTGCCGGACATGCCCTGGACTATGCCCCCGGTCTTCTCCAGCAGCTCCGGGTCGGTGACGCTGATAAGGGCGTGTTCCCCGCCGCCGTCCCGGTAAATGCGGTTTATCTCCACCTGGTACTCCCCGGTGACCCGGCCGCTGAGAGTGGATATCATGGTGGCCGGGCCGGTGGCCATGGCGCCGCTCTCTATTTTGCGGCTGCCCAGAGCCCCGTAGCTCTCGCCGAAAATGCCGCAGTCGGTATTCAGCTCTATGCTGCCCAGGGTCTTGCCCAGGTCGGCGCAGCCGTTGAGCTCCCCGGGAGAGCCCGCAGCTCCCGGATTGATGCCTATTATCTGGGCGTCGCAGATGCTGCCCTGCTCAAGGGGCAGGAGTATGCCGCTGTCGGAATCGCAGACGCTGTGGCCCAAAGCGCCGTAGACCCCGCTTTCCGGGTCCTGGAAGGTGACGGTGCCTATGCCGGTGACTCCGTCCCTCAGCCACATGCCCAGCAGCCACTGGCCCTCCGCCGAGCGGGCCGGCTGCACGCTGAGACGCATAGTCTTTTCCCCTCTCTCCAGCTCCAGCTCCACCGCCGCCCCGCCGGCCTGTTCCACGGCGGATATCACGTCGGCGGCCTTGCTCACCGTCTGCCCTCCGGCTCTCAGTATCACGTCGCCCTGCTGCACTCCCGCATCCTTTGCCGGGGCGCAGCTGCCCTCCGCCGTCTCCACCTGGGAGAGCCCCGCCACCAGCACGCCTTTCATGCTTATCTGCACCCCTACCACCTGGCCGCCCAACAGCAGCTCCTGGGCAAAGGCGGGCGCCGTTAGGCAGCTGACCAGCAGCAGCGACCACAGCGCCGTTATTATTGTTTTTTTCATATTTTCCCTCCCGCAGATTTCGTCGCATGATTCAGTATGTGCTCCGAGAGGTGAAAATAAAGCCGGGTATGCCTGTAAAAAATCCTATTTTTTTACACTTTCTCCCGGCCTCTTATTTATTATATGTTTTCATTTGCCCGGCGCTTTATGCTTTTTCAGGGCTTTTCCCCCTTTTTGAAATTTTTCCGTTTTTTAAATCTCTGCTTCCAGGCAGGCAAAGGGCCCGTCGCAGATTTTCTAAATTCTGAACAGCCCCAAGTTGTGCGGACAGTACAAAAAAGCCCCTACGTAGGAAATATTGCGTTTTAAGTGAAGTGGCGCA
>CALWVZ010000023.1 GCA_944385125.1 uncultured Oscillospiraceae bacterium | reverse complement strand
ATGGAAACAGACTTGCCCTTTTTCAGATCCTTCATAGCCTGCTGGGCTACTTCCCAGGCCTCGTACCAGCGGTCTACGTACTTTATGTAATCGTTGTGTTTGGCATGGGCCTGGAACTCCGTTTTGATCCAGCCGGGGCATACGCACATGACACTGATACCACGGTGCCGCAGCTCTCTCCCAATAGCCCTGGAAAAGCTGAGGACATAGCTCTTGCTGGCGCTGTAAACAGCCTGATAGGGCACCGGCTGCCAGGAGGAATTGGAACCCATGTTGATTATGTGGTCGCCCGACTTCATATAGGGCAGGCTCACATGGCACATTGCAGTCAGTGCAAGGCTGTTGAGCCGGGCGCTGGCAAGCTGGGCCTTCAGATCCTGCTCTTCAAAGGGGCCAAATACGCCGCAGCCTGCGGCATTGATAAGCATGGCGATCTCCGGCTGGGCCTGGGCCAAAAGCTGCTGGTATTTGTCGATGCTGTCCGTATCATTCAGATCAAGACAAACCGGGCGCAGGGTATTCCGGCACTGCTTCCCCAGCTCTTCCAGCCGGTCGGCTCTTCTGGCAATGGCCCAGATCTCATCATAGTCATACTCCTTGTCAATGGCAAGCAGCAGCTCCCGACCGATGCCTGAGCTTGCACCGGTAACAACGGCAATCTTCACGATTACACACCTCGATTTCTTTTAATGGACATATCATAACATAAACCCCGGCGTCAAACAAGCGGAGTGGATGGATTGTTTTGACTTAGAGTTTGTAGTCGTCAAATTCATTTGGAAGAACTCTAAACTTTGAAAATTTAAAAAGTGGACATTAATTGCGAAACTTTGCGTATCACAAGTGCTGTCCACTTAACTTATGCAATTACTACACAGGCCAATATTACCCGTTTAACCTGTTGTTCCATTCTTGTACAAAATGTTCAGCGGCTTCTTTGTCCTCGTTGGTGTTCTCCCACCAGCAATCATTAAATTCATAATTGCCCATTAGCGCTAATACAGAAGGCTTATACGCTTTGGAAACTCGGACATTTTCAATGAGTTCTGGGGGAACGTCGTTAAATTGGTACGACTTAAATCTGTTCAAGCCAATCGTGCCAATCGTACTTTGGGCAGCATTCCAGTATTTTCCGCATAGATAAACTTTGGCACCTCCGACATAGGTTGCAGTCCCATAGCGCAAAATACCGTTAAGATCGGTATGAAACTTTTTTATGTTCCCAACTACGCAATACCGCCATGCTTTATTTGATTCCATAAACTCTATTTATCCTGTACTCACCGGCACCAACCAATGAGTGTATTCTTTTCAATTACCTGATATGTATAAATTATATAGCATAATTCGTAAAAACACAATTAAGACTCCGGAGAAAAACTGCTCAGAAGATATTTTATTTATGAGCAACAGAAGCGTATACGCTATTATTAAGTGCTGTGAAAACTATGTAAGGCGAGTGCTGAAGTACATGGAAGAATACGATGTGGTGGAGAAATCCATATAATTCGGTACACGAAGGTCAACGGAAAAGGGCGTACTCTTGTCAAATTATGAGAGCAAATGATCCGCAAGGCATAATCACACGGTTTAGTTATCCATACTGACGGCTTCCACCCTGCAATTTTGAAATTGCAGGGGGAGTTTTATACTAAAAAATCCTGTGATTTTCGCCGCTTATCTATGATAGCACCACTGTGACTGGCGATAAATGGCTATCGATTGATGAACAAAAACCGAGGAATTCTGCTATAATTGACACATATTAAAGAAATAAAGGAATAATAATGAGACTTTAGGAAGTCTGGAGACAGCCGGAAATGTGTCTCACCGTGAGACACATTTTGAAAACTGAATAGGGCAGACAGATACATTCCTCATATGGGGAGCCGGGCTGTGGGTGCGCTTGCGATAAACACCAGCAGGTTGGGCAGCCTTGGCAGGGCTGCCGGCCATGAGCCGTATGGGGGGATAATGATACTTGCGTTAGCTGTACGTCACAGAACAGAACGCCCTGCCATGAGCATGGGGGGAGGTGAAGAGCCTATGGAGCGGCTGCCGTCCGCCGTCTGACTTGCCTTTGAAGAAATGACGACCAACGGAGATGAAAGAAAGGGGGCGTCTTATTTCCGGCACTGATTGCCGGGACACTTTAAACAAGACTATCGATAACAGGAGGTGCAGCCTATTTAACAGGGATATTTCAGAAGCAGCCTACATAGACATGGAAATGGATAGAGGCAGAATGGAGGTGGCGTTCAACCATAAAAAATCAGAAGTTGAATTATAGATTCCACAATCCCAATACTGAGGAGCAAACTGTGGAATATCTGCTTAAGCTTTTTGTGAAAGTCAACAAACCAAAAGTTGAATCAGCCATCCGCAAAGCTGCCCAGGAAGAAGAGAGAAAGAGGAACAGGAACAGAGAGCACATCAGGTGAAGCCTGATGTGTTTTTCTGTTTACATCGTTTTCATTCTGTGATATAATTAAGACATAATGGAATGATTAAGATGTAATAGGGGGATTTTCCGGATGAACATAGCTGCTTATTGCCGTGTCTCCACGGACAAGACCGACCAGCTTAACAGCCTGGAGGCTCAGAAGGAGTTCTTCTCCGAGTATACAAAGCGCACCGGGGACAAGCTGGTGCGGCTCTATGCCGACGAGGGTATTTCCGGCACCAAAATCAAAAACCGCAAGGAATTTCTCCGGATGATGGCGGACGCCGAGCGAGGCCTTTTCGACATGGTGGTGGTCAAGGATATCTCCCGCTTTGCCAGAAACACCGTGGACCTGCTGCAAAATATCCGCAAGCTGAAAGCGCTGGGCATTGAGACCCAGTTCCTTACCGCCAACATGACCAGCATGGGCAACAGCGAATTTGTCCTCACGATCTTCGGCGCCCTGGCTCAGGAGGAGAGCGCCAACACCTCCAAGCGTGTGAAGTTCGGAAAGAAGATGAACGCAGAAAAGGGGCGGGTCCCCAACATAGTCTACGGCTATGACAAGATACCGGGAGATTACTTCAATCTCAGCATAAATGAGGAGGAAGCCGCAGTCGTCCGTCAGATCTATAAGTGGTACATACAGGAGGGCTACGGAACCGCAAGGATATCGGGCTTTCTCAACGAGCGGGGATTGAAAACAAAACGGAACTGCCAGTGGAGCCAGAATGCGGTCTGCCGTATCCTCACCAACGAGCTGTATACGGGTAAGATAATCAACGGCAAGCAGGAGGTCACCGACTTTCTCACCGGCCAGAGGAAGGAAAAAGACGAGACCGACTGGATGGTGGTGGAGCGGCCGGAGCTTCGCATCATAGAACCGGAGACCTTTGAACAGGCGCAGCAGACTATGCAGGCCCGGGGCAAGGCCTTCAGAGTGGACAAAGAGCGGCAAAGCAACAAATACCTCTTCTCCACCCTTATCAAATGCAAGGAGTGCGGCTGGTCTTTCCGGCGCACCGTACGCACCTATAAAAACACCTATGTGCGCTGGGTCTGCTCAGGGCACAACGGGAAGGGGGCGGACAGCTGCCCCAATGCCGTGGCTCTGGATGAGGAGGAGCTTATCCAGACTTTACAGAAATATTTTTCCAGCCTGCTGGAGTCAAAGAAAAATGTCATCCGCCATATAACCAATGAGTTCCAGCGGGTATATAAGGCAAAGGACGAGAACCTGAACTACGAAAAGGAATTGAACGCCCGGCTCAGCAAGCTGCAGAAGACCCGGCAGAGATACATGGATATGTATGCTGACGACCTTATATCCAGGGAGGAACTTAACGAGAAGATCGGAGGGATGCGCAAGGAGATTGAGGGGCTGGAGAGCGAGCTTAAAATGGTGTCCTACCATCTCACCAAGGGGGAGCAGCTGGAGGGCATACTGAACCGGACCTTCCGGGAGATAGAGGACATCTCCGACGTGGGGGAGATGAGCAACGCCCAACTGAAGAAAATAATCCAGAAAATCGAAGTGGACAAGGACGGGAACGTGGATATCTATCTGCGGCTGTTCGGTGACCTGGGGCTGGACGAGACAATTCTAATTAATGACGACCATACATAAAGACCTAACTGAGCGGCTGCCCAGGCTGAACCCAGGGCTATACAAGCAGGTGCGGCAGCTGCTGGACATAAACAAGGCGGAGAGACACATCCGGGGAGGTCTTGCCACCAGAAGAAAATACAAGGGAGAGGATTGAAGCCCGGGGATATCAACGGCTCCCCGGAAAAGAAAAAGGGCCTGCGGCTCTGACACCGGGCCGGGAAACGGCCTGTGGAGATACAAGAACTTGCAAATCAGGTCTAAGGAAAAGTCCTCAAAAATCACTGGCACGGTGATTTTTGAGGACTTTTTTGATGCGTCAATTTTTCGCCAGGTATGGAAAAACCCATGCTGCGGCAGCGCCCTTTCCGGCCTTGAGCGGAAACAACCATGGTCCGCTCATTCCCCGGCGCTCTCCAGCGGCTCATAGAACATATCCAGGTACTCCTCCAGAGTGACGCCCAGCTCGTATATTTCCGCCGCTTCTTCCAGGCCTACATAGCGATAGTGCCAGGGCTCATATATGATGCCGGTTATATCGCTGCTGCCGTTGGGATAGCGGAGAATGAAGCCGTAGTGCCAGGAGTTCTCCATAAGCCACTGCTGGGTGGCAGTATTTTCCTGGCCCTTGTCCAGATTGGTATAAAAGAAGTCGATTATATCCACCGCCAGGCCAAGCTGGTGCTCGCTGGTGTTGGGCTTGGCCACGCTCATAGCGGCAATGTCCGGGGCCTCTTTGGGGTCCACTCCCTCCTGCACCAGACGGCGTATCTTGTTGTTGAAGAGGAACTGCTGCTTCTCCAGACTGCGGTAGGCGGAACATATGTAGGGGTGAGCGCCGGCGGCCTCGCAGTCGGCTATCATCTGCTTGAGGGCCTCGGCACAGCGCACATCCACATACAGCGGGTCTTCGGTATCCGCCTGGGGTATCTCCTCCAGCTCCGGCTGATAGTCCTCAGGCAACTCGTTCCATGGGTTTACCAGCGCCAGAAGCTCGGTGCGCTCACGAAGACTTGGGGTGGGCTCCGGCGTCGGAGTGGGGCTTGGCGTCGGGGTGGGGCTAGGCGCAGCTGCAGGCGAGGGACTTGGACTGGGGGCGAGCTCCGCCTCCGCCAGAGCTTCAAGGCCGCCGTCAATCAGTACAAGGCTGAGAGCGCATATACATGCAAACATCAACACCGTCAGCAATATTATAATAACCGTTCTGTCTCTGTTTTTAAGCTTCAATTTATCTTCTCCGCTTTCTATTGGGAACTGGGGCCTGTAAAAAACTCCCGAGAGATAAAATGCCCGGAACTTACAGGGCAACTGTACAATATGTTTACAAAAATGTCAAGGAATCCGCTGCGGAATGGTATAAAATCCTAAATGTATATAGAAAATATAACCAAGAGGTCCAGGCGGAAAAGAAACTACATATGGGCAGAAACCGTCGCCCGGACACTCAGCGGGGACCGCAGCGCAGAAAAGGATTTCGATGGGCCGCTTATGGAAGACTGCGCTGACACTATCGGCGGCAGAGTGGAGTGCAAAAATGCAGGAAATCAAGGAAGTATTTGAAATGCTGAAAAAGGCCGGGACCTATTACCTGGCTACCTGTGACGACGGGCAGCCCAGAGTGCGGCCCTTCGGCACGGTGAACCTTTACAACGGGAAGCTGTACATCCAGACGGGAAAATCCAAGGCCGTATCACATCAGCTGCACGCTAACCCCAAACTGGAGCTATGCGCCATGGTGGGGGGAGACTGGCTGAGAGTGGAGGCCAGCGCAGTGGAGGATGATGACAGGGCCGCCCGGGTAAGTATGCTGGAGGCCTATCCCAGCCTTCAGGCCATGTACTCCCCAGACGACGGGAACACCGAGGTGTGGTACCTGCGCAACGTCACCGCCACCCTCTACTCCTTTACCGATCCTCCCAAGGTCTACAAGTTCTGACGTCTCCGGGGCACGAAAGTGCCCCGGTTTTTTTCTCCCGCCGGTAAAAATCCCATGTAAAAGCATCCTTGCGTGACTTTTCCCCTTGCGGATGCTATGATAAGGCCGAGGTGAAAGAGATGCGGGACATAGGTAAAAACATCAAGGAGCTGCGCTGCTCCAGGGGATTGACCCAGGAGGAACTGGGGGAGCGGCTGCATGTGACCAGGCAGACCGTCTCCAATTATGAGACCGGCCGCACCCGGCCGGATATTGACATGCTGCTGGACATAGCCGCCGCCCTGGACGGCGACGTCAACTCCCTGCTCTACGGCACGCCCCAGATGGAGGACAGGCGCCGGGAGTACCGGCGGCTGGCGCTATCCCTGGGGATATTCCTGGCGCTGTTTATCTGTTATATGCTTCTCAGGCAGGAGACGCTGAAGATACAGGCTGCTTATTTTATCGTGCTGCCCGCCCTGCTGCTGAACTGCACCCTCAGGCCCATGTATATGCTGGCCCTGGGCTGGGCCGCCGTCCAGGGCCTGGCAGTGGTCTTAAGGGCAAAGCCCCTGGACAGACCCTGGGTGAAACATGCCAGACGCTGTCTGCTGGGGCTCATTGGAGCCGTCGCCCTGCTCCTGCTGCCGGTGTGCATACAGATGGCCACAGTGAGTCTTTCATCCATATACGGCGTGGGTCCCGGGGCCTTCCTGGGACAAGGAGGCTATGTGGATACTGCGGTATATATGGCCATGGCTGTGGCCGCCTGTTACTATGTCTACGCCGCCCTGGGAGCCGCTCTTTGGATACTGGGTTTCCCGGCGGGGAGAAATAACGCCGGGGAAGGAAAAGACGGGGCGGAAAACAGCGGGGCCTCAACCTGAACCAAACTTTGACAAACTGTGAATAATGGAGAGAAAGGGCTCCCGGGGCCCTTTCTTCTATTGTAAAAAATAAAAAAAGTGATATAATACCCTTTCGGAATAAAATACATGGAGGCATAACCATGACTAAGATAAACATTTTTTCCGGGTTCCTGGGGGCTGGCAAGACCACCCTTATCCGCAAGCTGATAGCCGAGGCCTATCAGGAGGAGAAGCTGGTGCTCATCGAAAACGAGTTCGGAGAGATAGCCATTGACGGCGGCTTTCTGAAGGACGCCGGGGTGGAGATCACCGAGATGAATTCCGGCTGCATTTGCTGCACCCTGGTAGGGGATTTCACCAAGGCCCTGAAAAAGGTGATGGCGGACTACAATCCCGACCGTATAATCATCGAGCCCTCCGGCGTGGGCAAGCTCAGCGACGTGGCCAAGGCCGTCTCCGGGGTGGAGGGGGCCGAGATAGGCGCCAAGGTCACCGTGGTGGACGCCGGCAAGTGCCGCATGTACATGAGAAACTTCGGCGAGTTCTTCAACGACCAGGTGGAAAACGCCGACCTCATCGTCATGAGCCGCACAGACACCGCTTCTGCCGAGAAGATACTGGCCGCCACGGAGCTGCTGAAGGGCCTGAACCACCATGCCGGGCTTATCACCACACCCTGGGACAAGCTCTCCGGCAGGCAGATAGCCGAGGCCATGGATGAAAACGGCCTGAAGGCTGAGATGGAGCGCCTGGCCCACGAGCACCATCACGAGCATGAACACGAGGAGCATGAGCACCACCACCACGAGCATGACGAGAACTGCAGCTGCGGCTGCCATGACCATGACCATGAGCACGAACACCACCACGAACATGAGCACGAAGACCATGAGCACCACCATCACGAGCATGACGAGAACTGCAGCTGCGGCTGCCACGACCACGACCACGACCACGAGCACCATCACCACCATGCCGACGAGATATTTACCAGCTGGGGCATGGAGACTCCCAGAAAGTTCAGCGAGGAGGAGCTGCGCAGGCTGCTGTCCGCTTTGGGTGACGAAGAGCGCTTCGGCGCCGTGCTGAGAGCCAAGGGCATTGTGGATGCCAGCGACGGAGATTGGATATACTTTGACTACGTGCCCGGAGAGAGCGATATCCGCCGGGGCGCCGCCGCCGTCACCGGGCGCTTCTGCGTCATCGGTTCCAAGCTGAAGGAGCAGGCACTGAAGGAGCTGTTTAATATTGAGTAACAAACCAAAAGACGTACCCGTGTACCTCTTCACCGGCTTCCTGGAAGGGGGCAAGACCAAGTTCATCCAGGAGACTCTGGAGGACCGGCGCTTCTGCAACGGGGAGAAGACCCTGCTGCTGGTCTGCGAGGAGGGGGAGGAGGAATACGCCCCGGAGCAGTTTGCCTCCGACACCGTACAGATCCGGGTGGTGGAGGACCAGAACGGCCTGACCAGGGAGAACCTGGAGAAATGGCTGGACGAGACCAAGGCGGAGCGGGTAGTTGTGGAGTACAACGGAATGTGGATGCTGGATGTGCTTTACAACGCCATGCCGGAAAACTGGATGGTGTATCAGGAGTTCATGTTTGCCGACTCTGCCACCTTCCTCAGCTACAACAGCAACATGCGCCAGCTGGTCTACGACAAGCTCAAGAGCGCAGAGCTGGTGGTATTCAACCGATTTGACGAGAAGACCATGGACAAAATGGCCTTCCACAAAATAGTCCGGGGGGCCTCCCGCCGGGCGGACATCGCCTACGAGGCCAAGAACGGCAAGGTGGTCTATGACGACATTGAGGATCCCCTGCCCTTCGACCTGAACGCCCCCATAGTGGAGATAGGGGACGAGGACTTCGCCCTCTTCTACCGGGATATGGCCGACGAGCCCAAGAAGTACGACGGCAAGACCGTGCGCTTCAAATGCCGCGCCCTGGTACGCAAGAAGCTGCCCGCCAACTGCTTCGTGGTGGGCCGCCATGTGATGACCTGCTGCGTGGAGGATATCCAGTTCGCCGCTCTGGTCTGCCAGTGGGACAAGGCCGACACCGTGAAGGACGACAGCTGGATGATACTCACCGCCAAGGTGGAGTTCAAGTTCCACCGGGCCTACAACCGCCGGGGCCCCGTCCTGGGCTATATCTCCGCCGAGAGCTGCGAGGCTCCCGAACAGCCTGTAGCCACGTTCTATTGAGAGGTAACAGATATGAAAGATTATTCTGCATTTTCCAAGTTGACCTTAGCAATATGCTTGTGCCTGATTATTCTTGCCGTGGCAAACGGCTTTATCGGATTTATTAATCCCAAACTGTCAGCCAGCGGAACTGTAATTTGTGTTGTGGTACTTTGCATAGCAATTTTTGCGGTTACCGTGCTGGAAAAAGAAAAAAAGAAACACGGATGAACTTGATTCTGCGAGAAGTTATATGAGATACAAATGCCTTGTCTTTGACCATGACGACACCGTTGTCAACAGCACCGCCACCATACATTACCCCTGCTTCGTGAAATATTTGAGCCTTCACTACCCGGAGCGCCGCTGCTCCCTGGAGGAGTACTTCCTGAAAAATTTCCACCCCGGCTTTGTGCAGATGTGCAAGGAGGAGTTCGGCATGAGCGAGGAGGATATGGACAGGGAAGTGGTGTTCTGGACCGACTATGTGAAGGAGCACATACCCCAGGCCTATCCGGGGATGAGGGAGATAATGGAGCGCCACCGCGCCCAGGGAGGCCTTATCTGCGTGGTGTCCCACTCCTTTGAGAATTACATACTCAGGGACTACAGGGAAAATTCCCTGCCGGAGCCGGACGCCGTCTACGGCTGGAGCCGACCTCTGAACGAACGCAAGCCCAATCCCTTCCCTCTGAAGGACATCATGGAGCGTTTCGGCCTTAAGCCGGAGGAGCTGCTGATGATAGACGACCTGAAGCCGGGCCATGACATGGCCGCCTCCTGCGGCGTGGACTTTGCCGCCGCCGGCTGGGCCAACGACATTCAGGAGATAGAGAGCTTCATGTGCCAGAACTGCCGCCACTATTTCAAAACCGTGGGAGAGTTGGCGGAGTTCCTGGCCTGAGAAGAATACGCCGGTAAATATTGCCCCCGGGCGGAGATGCAAGCATCTCCGCCCGGGGGCAAAGCTTCGGCTGTTCTGTAAGAAAAATCACCGCCGGGAAGGATATGACGTCTGATGTTCTCCGTCCCCAAAAACCAAATCGAAGCCCAGCGAAGTGGGTTCGATTTGGAAAGGAGGAGCAGCGGAATGAGCGCACTCTGACTTTTTTGCCCTGGGCATAAAAAGTCGGAGCAAGCGATATGAAGCTTGCTCCGACGCTGGTCCGAGTGGAGGGACTTGAACCCCCGGCATCGTGGTCCCAAACCACGCGCGCTACCAACTGCGCTACACCCGGAAATATCTGACTGAGGGGAGAGGACCGGTCGATTGGGCCCCAAAGACCGTGAAGAAATTCTTAATTTTTATTAAGGAAAATTAAAGGGAACAAAGGGAAAAAAACCCAGAAAAACCAGGAAAAATAAGGCTTTCAGGTCCCAAAGCAGAATTCATTATACATCAAAATTAATTGTAAAGCAAGTCATTTTTCATTGATGTTTTTTCGGGCTTGTGGTATGCTGAAGAAAGGAGCGTGATCCGATGAGAATGAGAAAGCGGCCCAATCTGGAGCCCAGAATGCAAAAGTGCGCAGAGCTTATGATAGAGCGGCCCGAACAGCTGAGAGGCCTGTGGAAAACCGCCGGAAAAGAGATAATGGGAAGAGAGGCGGAAAAACTCTATCTGGAACTGGGCTGCGGCAAGGGACGCTTCACTGTGGATACCGCTGCAAAGCTGCCGGAGGTCTTTTATGTGGCTCTGGAGAAGGTGCCTGACGCCATGATAATTGCTATGGAACGGGCCATGGACAGAGCCGTCCGCAACCTGCGCTTTATAGACGGTGATGCCGCCGGGCTCTGCCAGATATTTGCAGAGGGGGAAGTGGACAGGATATACATAAATTTCTGCGACCCTTGGCCCAAGAGCAGAGACGCTAAGTTCCGCCTGACAAGCCCGGGTTTCCTGCGGCGCTACGCCTCCGTACTTCCCCGGGGCGGACAGATACATTTTAAAACCGATAACCTGCCCCTGTTCAGCTGGTCGATCGAACAGCTGGAGAAGGAGGGCTGGCAGCTGTCGGAGATCACCGAGGACCTGCACGGCCAGGGCGGTGAGATAATCATGACCGACTATGAGGCCAAGTTCGCCGCCGAGAGCATAAAGATAAACCGTCTGGTGGCCGCCAAGACGGAGAAGACCCTGGACCTCTCCGCTCCGCCTCTGGAGCGGATGCGTTTTGCCGCTTTGCGGGACGCCAGAGGCTACGCCGAGAGCCTGAGAGATAAGGAGACAGAAGAATGAGATTTATTTCCTGGAACGTGAACGGACTTAGAGCCGTGTACAAAAAAGGCTTTGAAGACATATTCTGGAGCCTGGACGCCGACTTCTTCTGCCTCCAGGAGACCAAGCTCCAGCAGGGGCAGTTGGAGCCGGACCTGCCCGGTTATGAGAGCTACTGGTGCTATGCGGAAAAGAAGGGCTACTCCGGCACCGCCATTTTCACAAAGCACACCCCCCTCTCCGTCAGCTACAACATCGGAATAGAGCAGCACGACAAGGAAGGCCGCTGCATCACTCTGGAATATGAGGATTTCTATCTGGTGTGCGTGTACACCCCCAACGCCCAGGACGGCCTGAAGCGGCTGGACTACCGTATGAGCTGGGAGGACGACTTCAGGGAGTACCTGAAGGAGCTGGACAAAAAGAAGCCGGTGATAGCCTGCGGGGACATGAACGTGGCCCATGAGGAGATAGACCTGAAAAACCCCAAGACAAACCGGGGCAACCCCGGCTTCTCCGACGAGGAGCGGGAAAAATTTACCCAGCTTCTGAACGCCGGATTTACCGACAGCTTCCGCTCCCTCTACCCGGACAGGACCGACGCCTATTCCTGGTGGAGCTACAGGGCGGCGGCCAGGGAAAGAAACGTGGGCTGGCGCATAGATTACTTCGTTGTCTCCGACAGACTGAGAGACAACATCAAGGACGCCTACATCCTGCCGGAGATCATGGGCTCCGACCACTGCCCCGTGGGACTGGACATGACATGGTGAGGATAGGCGCAGTTGAGATACCTGGCAGGCTGAGCCTGGCCCCCATGGCGGGGGTGACGGACTTCGCCTTCCGCCGGGCATGCCGGGAACAGGGGGCGGCCCTCACCACCACGGAGATGGTCAGCGCCAAGGCCCTGGTATACAGGGATGAAAAGACAAAATCCCTGCTGTATCTCCCCAAAGACGAGCGCCCCTGCGCAGTGCAGCTCTTCGGCCATGAGCCGGAGGTCATGGCCCAGGCGGCCCCCCTGGCCCTGGAAATTTCCGGGGCGGATATTGTGGATATCAATATGGGCTGCCCGGTGGGGAAGATCGTCAAGTCCGGGGACGGCTCGGACCTGATGCGCCACTTGGACCTGGCGGCGGAGATAATCAGCCGGGTGAAGCAGGCGGTGTCCGTGCCGGTGACGGTGAAGTTCCGCAAGGGCTGGGATAACGGCAGCGTAAACGCCGTGGAATTTGCCCGCATGTGCCAACAGGCCGGGGCCGACGCCATTGCCGTCCACGGCAGGACCCGGGCCCAGATGTATGCCGGCCGGGCGGACTGGGATATCATAAGAGATGTGAAAAAGGCTGTGGACATCCCGGTGACGGCCAACGGGGACATATTTGCCCCGGAGGACGCAGAGCATATCCTCCGCTACACCGGCTGCGACATGGCCATGGTGGGCCGGGGCAGCTTCGGCAACCCCTGGCTCTTTAAACAGGCAAAGGCTATTTTGGAGGGAGAGCCCCTGCCTCAGCTGCCGCCCCTGAGGGAGCGGATAGACCGGGCTGTTTTGCAGATAGAGGAGCTCAGCTCCCGCACAGGGGAGCGCATAGCCTGCCTGGAGGCCAGGCACCAGCTGCCCTGGTATCTCCATGGGGTGGCCCATGCAGGCTATTACAAACAGCAGCTGGTACATGTGGAAACCTTGAAAGAACTGCGGCAGATAGCCGAGGGAATAAAACGAGATCTGATCTGAAGGCCGGATGAGGGTCCGGAACAGACGGACATACAGGAGGTGGCGGCTTGACACGGGAGCAGGAATACCTTATAGTACAGCAAGTGCTGGAAGGGGATACCAATGCTTTTGAAGAGCTGGTACTGGAATACGAAAAGAAAGTTTATAATGTGGCTCTGCGTATCCTGGGCAACAGCGAGGATGCGGCGGATATGACCCAGGAGGCCTTTATCAAGGCCTATAATTCTCTGGCCGGCTTCAGGGGAGACAGCAAGTTTTCCGTATGGCTCACCAGGATCGTGTCCAATCTCTGCCTGGATTTCCTCAGGAGCCGTAACCGCCGGCCCACCGTGTCCCTCTCCGTGGAGGACGACGGCGGAGACGATGTGCAGCTGGATATAGCAGACACCAGCCAGAGCCCGGAGCTGCTGCTGGAGAGGAGCCTCACAAGAGAGAGCGTACGCCGGGGACTCAAGGCCCTGCCTGAGGACTACAGGGAGATACTGCTTCTCAGGGAGATCCAGGGCCTGAGCTACGATGAGATAGCCGCAGCGCTGAACATAGAAGTGGGCACAGTGAAGTCCCGCATATTCAGAGGAAGAAAAAAGCTTTGCGAATATCTTATAAAAGACGGGAACATTCCTGATTTTGCATCGTCTGGAAAAACGAGAGGAGGTGAACTGCCATGAGAAATTGTGATTACTACGAGGAGCTTATCAGCCGCTCACTGGACGACGAGCTCAGCGTAGAGGAACGCAAAGCGCTGGCGGTTCATCTTGCAAGCTGTCCTTCCTGCAGCCAGATGCGCCAGCTTATGGCAGATATTTCCGGCTTTTTTGAAGAGGATATGGAAGAACTGCCTGACGGACTCCATGAGGATATTATGGCCTCGATCCGTCGCAGCGAGATGATAAAGAGGAACGGCCGTGCCGGCAGAGCCGGCAAAACCAACGGCAGCAGAAGAAAAATATCCAGGCCGGTGAGAAATCTCCTGGCCACGGCGGCCTGCATGGCTCTGGTCATTGCCGCCGCTGTGAGCCTGAACCCGGGGGAGCGGGCGGAGTCTGTGGTCATGGCCAGAGGCGCTGCGGACGAGAGCGCTCAGGTCCAGGCTGCGACGGAGAGCGACGCTCCCGAAAGCACCCAGGCCCCGGCGCCTACGGCCAGCCCCACCCCGACGCCTGTACCTACCGCAAGCCCCAATGTGCAGACGGCTGCCCTACCCCAGACAGGGACCACGGCCGTGAACGAGGGCAGCATAATCACTACCCCGGCCCCCACGGCGGACCCCTATGCCGATTGGCGCAATCCCATATCTTCCGAGAGTGGAGACAACTCAAACCAGAACCGTGTTATTATCAACCAGGCGACTCCCAGCCCCAGCCCTGCGACGGTATCCACACCTGCGCCCACGCCCAGCCCTGTAGCCACGCCCACGCCTACCCCTTATTCAGAGCCCGTATCCCGGCCTGAGCAGACTCAGCAGGATGCGGCGGAGGAGCAGGGAAGCGTCTCCCAGTTCCAGGCGGCGGAGAACGGCCAGGCCCAGCAGCCGGAGACCGACAGCCAGTCGGAGCTCAGCGGCGAAGTGCATAAAAAGGCGCCTGACAGAGTGTTCAGCCTGTTCCCCTCCCTTATGGAGCTGACCCCGGCGGAGACCGTGCCGCCTCAGGATGGGGAGGACGCAGAAGCAGACAAGGCCGGCGCAGTACAGAGCGCCGGGGAGCTGCCCCAGGCAAGTCCCACTCCCTGCCCCGATGCGGAGGAGTATGATATGATGGACGACAAGGAGGGCAGCAGAGAGCTGCTGCTCCAGCTCATGGGCATGGAAGATGAAAACGGCACCGCTCCCGAGGAAGCCCAGCTGCCTGAAGGCCAGTGCGACAGAAGCTATGTGATAGCCATGGTTTTCGACGATATACCCTGTGAGGTCGTGGTGAAGGTCTACGGAGAGGAACTGTACTTCTCCCTGGCGGAGATAATCATAGACCCGCTGGAGGCTTCCGCAGATGAAAACACTGTGGAGCCGCCTCAGGTGAGTGAGCAGCCCGCAGCGGAGGAAAGCGCAGCAGATGCTTCCGTCTCCGGCAGCGCTGAAGCAGGGAGCCAGATCCAGGCTCAGGCCCCCTGCGGGGATTATGAACCCATATGGTTCAAGGCAAATTGCAGCCTTGGGGAGCTCACCGCAAAGCTGGACAGCCTGACAAAATGATATCGTTTAATCCAAACCGGGCCGGCTTACGCCGGCCCGGTTTCAGTTTTTAAAAAGAGAGGCTCCGTTATATAAGGCAAAAGGCCCGTCGCTTTTACACGACGGGCCTTTTGCCTTGCTGATCTGTTTTTTAAACTTATTTTCCTGCGGCGCAGGCGACAGCCTGCTCTTCCAGCTCCTGCTGCCGGTGCAGGTCCTTCATTGCGGCGGAGAGCATCAGCTTTATGCGGTTGAGCTGGTTCACCTCGCTGGCGCCGGGGTCATAGTCCACAGCGGCAATGTTGGCTCTGGGGTAGGTCTTGCGCAGGGCCTTGATGACGCCCTTGCCCACCACGTGGTTGGGAAGGCAGGCAAAGGGCTGGATGCAAACGATGTTGGGGGTGCCGCTGAGGATGAGCTCTGCCATCTCCCCGGTGAGGAACCAGCCTTCGCCGTACTGGTTGCCGATGGAAAGGAAGGGCTTGGCCAGCTCAGCTATCTTCTCTATGGGCATGGGGGGTTCAAAGCGGCGGCTCTTTTCCAGGGCCTCCAGGGCGGGCTTGCGCAGGCTGCGGATGATGGACACCCCCAGCTTTGCGGTGGCGGAGGAAGTCCAGCTCTTGCCCAGGAAGCGGTGCTTATAGTCGTTGTTGTATACGCAGTAGTTGAGGAAGTCCATCAGATCCGGCACCACGGCTTCGGCTCCTTCGCTCTCCAGCAGGTCCACCAGGTGGTTGTTGGCCAGGGGCATGTACTTCACCAGTATCTCACCCACAACGCCCACTCTGGGCTTGCGGATGCTCTCGTCGATGGGGAAGCTGTCAAAGCTCTCCACTATCTCGTGACACAGCTCCTTGTAGCCGGGGGCGGCGCCGGGCTGGGTCAGGGAGAGGATGCACTTGTCCCGAAGCTTTATGTACAGCTCGTTGGCGGAGCCGGGGGTGAGCTCATAGGGGCGTACCCGGTACAGGCAGCGCATGAACAAATCACCGTAGACCACGGCGTGGCCGGCGTCCACAATGAGGGAGGGAGAGAGCTTGAAGCCGGGATTTTTCTCCATGCCGTTGGCATTGAGGGAGATGACAGGGATGTGGGACAGTCCCGCCTTGTCCAGAGCCCGGCGGATAAAGCCCACGTAGTTGCTGGCCCGGCAGCAGCCGCCGGTCTGGGTCATGGCTATGGCCAAATGGTCGGTGTCGTAGCGGCCGGAGAGCACAGCCCCCATTATCTGGCCCACGGCGGTCATGGCGGGGAAGCAGGCGTCGTTGTTCACGTACTTGAGGCCCGTGTCTATGGCGGAGCGGTTGTCGTTATCCAGAATGACCACGTTGTAGCCGTGCTTGCGGAACACCGGCTCCAAAATGTCAAAGTGTATGGGGCTCATCTGGGGGGCGATGATGGTCCAGCCCTCTTTTCGCATCTGCTGGGTGAACACGCTGCGCTGATAGGCGGCGGGCCGGGGCTTGGCGTGGACCTTCTTGTCCCGGCGCATGTTCATGGCGGCAATAAGGCTGCGCACCCGGATGCGGGCGGCGCCCAGATTGTTCACCTCGTCTATCTTCAAAACGGTATAGAGCTTGCCGCTGCCCTCCAGTATCTCGGAGACCTGGTCGGTGGTGACGGCGTCCAGGCCGCAGCCGAAGGAGTTGAGCTGGATGAGCTCCAGATCGTCACGATGGGAGACGAACTCCGCCGCAGTGTAGAGCCGGGAGTGGTAGACCCACTGGTCGTTGGCCCGGATGGGGCGGCCGGGGACAAAGTCTATGGGCAGGCTGTCCTCGGTGAAGACGGTGAGGCCGTAGGAGGCTATCAGCTGGGGGATGCCGTGGTTTATCTCCGGGTCGATGTGGTAGGGCCGGCCCGCCAGGACTATGCCCCGGCCGCCCTGCTCCTCCATCTCTTTCAGGAGTTTTGCGCCCTGACGGCGCACATCGTCCTTGGCCCGGTGCTGCTCGGCCCAGGCCAGCTTCACCGCATGGCGCACCTCCTGCTCGGGGATGTCCCACTCCTCCAGGCAGAGCTTGGCCAGACGGTCGGCGGCCACCCGCTCGCAGGTGAAGGCTATGAAGGGACGGATATAGCGCACGTCCCCGTCGGCCACGGCCTCCACGTTGTTTTTCAGATTTTCCGGGTAGGAGACCACCACCGGGCAGTTATAGTGGTTCTGGGCCCCGGGGGTCTCCTGGTGCTCGTAGAACACGCAGGGGTGGAAGATGGTCTTTATGCCCTGGTCGATGAGCCACTGGACATGGCCGTGGGCCAGCTTTGCCGGGTAGCACTCCGACTCCGAGGGTATGGACTCCATGCCCAGCTGGTATATCTTCCTGGAGGATAGGGGAGAGAGCTCCACCCTGAAGCCCAGGGCCTTGAAGAAGGTGGCCCAGAAGGGATAGTTCTCCCACATGTTCAGCACCCTGGGTATGCCTATGACTCCTCTGGGGGCCTCCTCCAGAGGGGGATAGTCGAACATGCGCTGCTGCTTGTACTCCACCATGTTGGGGGCCTTTTTGCTCTGGGAGGCGCCCCCCAGGCCCCGCTCGCAGCGGTTGCCGGTGACATGGCGGCGGCCGCCGGGGAACTTGTTCACCGTCAGCAGGCAGTTGTTGGAGCAGCGGCCGCAGCGGGCGGTGGCGGTGGTGTACTTCAGGTCCACTATCTCCTCCAGGGGCAGCATGCTGCTCTCCTGGCCGGTATAGCGGTCCCGGGCGATGAGGGCGGCGCCGAAGGCCCCCATTATGCCGGAGATGTCCGGGCAGGTGACCTCCACCCCGGCGATGGCCTCGAAGGCCCGGAGCACGGCCTTATTATAGAAGGTGCCCCCCTGGACAACGATGTGGCTGCCCAGCTGGGAGGGGTCGGTGAGCTTTATGACCTTATATAGAGCGTTCTTGATAACGGAATAGGCCAGGCCTGCGGAGATGTCCTGGACGGTGGCGCCCTCCTTCTGGGCCTGCTTCACGTTGGAGTTCATGAACACGGTGCAGCGGGTGCCCAGGTCCACGGGGTTCTTGGCGAACAGGGCCTCCTTTGCAAAGTCCTGGGCGCTGTAGCCCAGGGAGTTGGCAAAGTTCTCGATGAAGGAGCCGCAGCCGGAGGAACAGGCCTCGTTCAAAAGCACGGTGTCCACCGAGTTGTTCTTAAGCTTTATGCACTTCATGTCCTGGCCGCCGATGTCCAGCACGCAGTCCACCAGGGGGTCGAAGAAGGCGGCGGCGGTGCAGTGGGCTATGGTCTCCACCTCCCCCTCGTCCAGGGCAAAGGCGGACCTCAGCAGGTCCTCCCCGTAGCCGGTGGAGCAGGAGCGGACTATCTTTGCCCCCTCAGGCAGCAGCTTGCGCAGCTTGTCTATGGCCTCCATGGCGGTGCGCACAGGGTTGCCCTGGTTATTGGAATAGTAGGAGAAGAGCAGCTGGCCTTCCGAGCCGATGAGAGCCAGCTTGGTGGTGGTGGAGCCGGCGTCTATGCCCAAAAAGCAGTCGCCGCTGTAAGTCTCTACCGGGGCCTTCTGCACCACCGCCCTCTCGTGGCGGCGGCAGAAGGACTCAAACTCCGCCTCATCGGCAAAAAGAGCGGGCAGGCGCTTGAGTTCAAAGTTCATCTCCACCCCGGAGGACAGACGCTCTATGAGCTGGTCCATGCTGTGGCTCTTGGCGTCCTCCGCCTCCAGGGCTGCCCCCAGAGCGGCAAAGAGGTGGGAGTTGGCCGGGTCCACGGTGGTCTCAGGGGTGAGGCGCAGGGTGCGGACAAAGGCCTTCTTCAGCTCCGGCAGGAAGTGGAGGGGACCGCCAAGAAAGGCAACGCAGCCCCGGATGGGCTTGCCGCAGGCAAGGCCGGAGATGGTCTGGTTCACCACCGCCTGGAAGATGGAGGCTGCCAGGTCCGCTTTGGTGGCCCCGTCGTTTATAAGGGGCTGGATGTCCGTCTTGGCAAAGACGCCGCAGCGGGCGGCAATGGGATATATCTGCCGGTAGTTGGCCGCCTCGGCGTCCAGTCCGGCGGCGTCGGTCTGCAAAAGAGAGGCCATTTGGTCGATAAAGGAGCCGGTGCCTCCGGCGCAGACGCCGTTCATCCGTTCTTCCAATCCGCCGGTGAAATAGATTATCTTTGCGTCCTCGCCGCCCAGCTCTATGGCCACGTCGGTCTGGGGAGCGGTATGCTGCAAAGCCGTGGCCACGGCCACGACCTCCTGTACAAACTTTATGTCCAGAGCCTTGCCCAGATTGATGGAGCCGGAGCCGGTTATGCCGGCAAGCAGCTGGCACTCCCCGGTCACCTTCCTGGCGTCAGAGAGAAGCTCCGCCAGAGTCTCCTGGGTATGGGCACGGTGGCGGCGATAGTCGCTGAAAAGCACTTCGCCGTTTTCGTCTAATATTATAAGCTTTACCGTGGTTGAGCCGATATCTATGCCGGCCCTGTAGCGATACATTATGCGCTCATCCTCCTGAAAGAAAGCAAAAAAATATCGGGTCTTGAATCATCCGACAGACTGCCGTATAATAAATTGTAGCATCATGGTTTTCGATTATCAACCAACAATATCCTTTTTTCTGTCGGATGGAGGAAAGTGTATGAACAAGCAGCCCGAGCTGACAGATAAAACCCGCCGGGGTATCATAGACGCCTATTGGAAGCTGCTGATGAACAGGGAAAAACTCAGTGTTATCAGTGTGTCCGAGGCCGCCGGGGTCAATCGCAGCACCTTCTACCAGTACTTCATGGACATGGAGGACCTGAAGGACAGGGCGGAAATGCAGATGCTGGAGGATGTTAAGAAAAAAATATCCCAGGTCTTCCCCGGGGGATTCCCCATGAGCCTGAAGGAGTTTGCCAAACGCTATGCCGGCATCCTGGAGGACGAAGGGGAAAAGCTGTTCTTTGCCGTGTCCAACGGTCCCAACTCCGGGTTCGTCGAAAAGCTGAAGGATTTCTACGCCCCCATCTTCGCCAGCATATTCGGCCTGGAGGCGGACAGCCCCAACTTCGACTACGCCCTGACCTTCAGTTTCTCCGCCATAGGCGGCATCATTTCCAAGTGGTATCAGGACGGGAAAAAGCTGAGCCTGGAAGAACTGCTGTACAACTGTTACTGGCTGGTGTCCTCTGGGGTCTTCGGCTTTGTCCAGATGAAACCCTTCAGCGAGGCCTGAAAATAATCAAGAGGAGGCGCCGGCCTCCTCATGACAGCTTGTCAAAGAAGGCTATGCCTTCTTTGACAAAAGGGATAGCACTTCGCTTCATGCCTCGGTTGTACGCCTACGGCGTACAATTCGACACTCCGCTCCGTGAGAGGTGTTTTCTGCGACGCACATGTCGCCGCAGAAAACGATTGCATTTATTTTTTCGCTGCGGCGAAAAAACTCTTCGAGGCTTTTGGACAGTGTATTAAGAGGAGGCGCCTGCCTCCTCTTAAATCTTTATTCCCTTTCCTTCAGCCCGTAGAGCTCATACATGCTCAGCAACTGGCGGTACAGCAGCTTGTTGCCCATGAACTGCCGGTAGGTGGCGCTCTTTTCCTTGCCCTGGACCTTCAGGGAGTCCATCTTCCGCTGCATGTCATCGTAATTCTTTTCGATGTCCGCCAGCATCCTTTCAAAGGCTGCCAGCCGCTCTTCACTGTTCATGCCCGTTATCCTCCTTTACTCTTCCCAGCTGGTAAAAGGCCACGGCGCTGGCCGCCGCCACGTTCAAAGAATCCACTCCGTGGGCCATGGGTATGCGAACGGTATAGTCGCAGTGGGCTATGGTGCTTGCCGCCAGACCGTCCCCCTCGGTGCCCATTACCACGGCCAACTTCTCCTCGGCGTTTAAAGCCGGGTCGCCGAGGCTTACCGAATCTTCCCGCAGGGCCATGGCCGCTGTCTTGAAGCCCAGGCTGTGGAGCAGCTGCGTCCAGTCCGTCTCCCGGGGCAGATAGGTCCAGGGCACCTGGAACACCGTGCCCATGCTCACCCGCACCGCCCGGCGGTACAAGGGGTCGCTGCCGGCAGAGGTGAGGAGCACGGCGTCCATGCCCAAAGCGGCGGCAGAGCGGAAAATGGCCCCGATGTTGGTGGGGTTCATCACGTTCTCCAAAACCGCCAGACGCCTGGCCCCGGCGCATATCTCCTCCGGTTCCGGCAGCTTGGGCCTGCGCATGGCGCAGAGCATGCCCCGGGTCAGGTGAAAGCCGGTGAGCTGTACCAGCACTTCAAGAGGAGCAGAGTAGACCGGCACGTCGCCGCAGCGCTCTATAAGGGGGCGGCCCTTGCCCTCCACATGCTTCTCTTCCATTAAAAAGGAGACGGGCACGCAGCCGGCGTCCAGGGCCCGCTCTATCACCACCGGGCTCTCGGCTATAAAAAGGCCCTTGTCCGGCTCGGCCCGGTTCACCAGCTGGTTCTCGGTCATACGTGCATAAACATCAAGTTCCGAAGATGAAAAATCTTCTATGGCTATTATTCTGCTCACGGAGCAAACCTCCCCGGGAATATTGTCTTTTAAGGTCGACTGTAATTATAGCGGGATATTAATGAAATATCAAATCTTTTCGCCTATTCGGGGCGCCTCAAAAGAGCGAAAGAAAGTACGGATGACTCCTGAAAAACCGGCCTTGTAAAAAGCTCACAAAACACCTCAAGATTATTTGTATAAATAGACAAATAGGCGAAAGATTTTGCTTATTTTGTGTGGATAAGTGCATTGTTTTTTTGAAATATTTTGGTAAAATCTTAAACACAAGGCTGTTAAGCCCTGAGTGTAAATTTTTTTATGGAGGAAAAGTACAATGAAGAAACTGCTTGCACTGCTTCTGGCTCTGGCCATGGTGTTTGCACTTGCCGCCTGCGGCGGTTCCGAAGCTCCCGCTGAGGAAGCCCCTGCCGAGGACGCTGCCGCCGAGGCCCCTGCCGAAGCTCCCGCTGAAGAAGGCGCCCTGAACGTGGGTGTTTTCTACTACAACTACGCCGATACCTACATCTCTTCCGTGCGCGCTGCCCTTGACGCCGAGCTGGACGCTCTGGGCATCACCTATACCGACTATGACGGCAACAACAGCCAGACCACCCAGAACGAGGGCATCCAGACCGCTCTCACCAATGGCTGCAACCTGCTCATCGTCAACATGGTCACTTCCGGCTCCACCGACGTTGCCAACGAGATAATCTCCATGGCCAACGGAGTGCCCGTGATCTTCTTCAACCGTGCAGTTGAGAACGACGGCGAGGAGGGCACTGTCCTCAACGCTTACGACAGCATCTGCTTCATCGGCACCGATGCTCCCGAGGCCGGCCACCTGCAGGGCAAGATGGTTGGCGAGTACGTCCTGGAGAACTACGATGCAGTTGATCTCAACGGCGACGGTGTCATCTCCTACGCAATGTTCAAGGGCGACGAGGCCAATGTTGAGGCTATCTACCGTACCCAGTACGGCGTTGAGGATGCCGACGCTGTCCTCACCGAGGCCGGCAAGCCCGCTCTGGAGTACTTTGACGCTTCCAACAGCTCCAAGTACCAGGTCGACCTGCAGGGCGCATGGTCCGCTCAGGCCGCTACTGACTACATGAACACCAACCTGGCTCAGTACAATGAGGCCAACGGCAACATGATAGAGCTCATCATCTGCAACAACGACAACATGGCCGAGGGCTGCATCGCCGCTCTCAATGCCGCCGGCTACAACAATGCCGACGGTGGCACCACCATCCCTGTCTTTGGTGTTGACGCTACCGCCGCTGCTCAGGAGCTGATCGCTGCCGGCAAGATGACCGGTACCGTTAAGCAGGATGCCGAGGGCATGGCCAAGGCCATCGCTGAGGTCGCCGCTGCTGTCGGTGAGGGCACCGCAATGACCGACGCTATTGCCACCGTCGCCAGCTCTGCGGACATGTACTCCGTTGCAGAGGGCATTGCCAACAAGCTCTTTGTGGCCTACGCTCCTTTCACCGCATAATTTAGAATCAGGCAATGATAAAAGGGGCAGCTACTGCGGTAGCTGCCCCATCACTCAATAATACGGGAGGGAAAAGTATGGAGCAGGATATCCTCCTGAGAATGACGGATATCACCAAGACATTTCCCGGCGTCAAAGCCCTGGACAAGGTCTCCTTTGAACTGAAAAAAGGTACGGTCCATGCGCTGATGGGAGAAAACGGCGCCGGTAAGTCCACCCTTATGAAATGCCTGTTCGGCATATACAATAAGGACAGCGGACACATTTACTTGGAGGGTAAGGAAGTCAATTTTAAAAGCAGCAAGGAGGCGCTCAACAGCGGCGTCGCCATGGTGCATCAGGAACTGAACCAGGCTCTCAAACGCTCAGTCATGGACAACCTCTGGCTGGGCCGTTACCCCATGATAGGCGGCGTCATGGTGAACGAAAGAAAAATGCTGCACGATACCAAGGCGATATTTGAAGAACTGGGCATAGATGTGGACCCCCACAGAATAATGAGCACCATGCCGGTCTCCCAACGCCAGATGGTGGAGATTGCTAAGGCAGTCTCCTATAACTCCAAGGTCATCGTTTTCGATGAGCCCACCTCCTCCCTCACCGAGGAAGAAGTGGAGCACCTGTTTAAGATAATAAACATGCTTCGTGACCGGGGCATGGGCATTATATACATCTCTCATAAAATGGCGGAGATAAAGCGTATCTCCGACTATATTACCGTCATGCGGGACGGCACCCATGTTGCTACCAAGCCCTCCGCAGAGCTGGAAATGAATGAGATCATCCGGCTGATGGTGGGCCGTGAGCTGGGCAACCAATTCCCACCCAAAAACAACAAACCCGGCGAAGTCTATCTGGAGGTAAAGAACCTTACGGCCCAGTATTCCCTGCTGAAAGACGTATCCTTCACCGCTCGCAGGGGAGAAGTGCTTGGCCTGGCCGGGCTGGACGGCAGCGGACGTACCGAAACTCTGGAAAATATTTTCGGCGCCGCTACGAGAAAATCCGGCACCATCACCTTGGGCGGCAAGCCCTGTCTGAACCGCAATCCCCAGGAGTCCATCAAAAACGGCTTTGCCCTGCTGACAGAGGAACGTAGGGCCACCGGCATATTCTCCATTCTGGATATCCGTGAAAACACCGTTATCTCCAGCCTTAAAAAGCACTTGGTGGGCGGAGTTTGCCTCAGCAGCAAATCCATGAAAAAGGACACCCAGTGGTCCATAGATTCCATGCACACCAAGACCCCCTCTCAGGAGACAAAAATCCGCAGCCTCTCCGGCGGCAACCAGCAGAAGGTCATTATCGGCCGCTGGCTGCTCACAGCTCCTGAGGTGCTGCTGCTGGACGAGCCTACCAGAGGTATCGACGTGGGCGCCAAGTACGAGATATACCAGCTCATCCTTGACCTGGCCTGCCGGGGTAAAACGGTGCTGGTGGTATCCTCGGAGATGCCCGAACTGCTGGGAATTTGCGACCGTATTCTGGTCATGTCCGGCGGCCGTCTGGCCGGCGAGGTGGATGCCAGAACCACCACTCAGGAAGAAATAATGACTCTGGCAGCTAAATATGTTTAATGGGAGGGCCTAAGCATGACACCTATAGCTAGACTTCAGCGTACGGCCGAGGAATACAGAAAGCTGGACAGTAAGGACAAGCGCCGCTTCTGGTCCGACGGACTGCTCAACAATGCGCTGTACATACTGATGGTGGCGTTCATTTTCTATACCGCTATTAAAAATAACAACTTTGTTAAACCCGGTTCCATAGTAAATATCATTTCACTGGCTGCCGCCTCTCTGCCTATGGCACTGGGTATTGCCGGCTGTATAGTCCTTACCGGCACCGACCTTTCTGCCGGACGCGTGGTAGGACTTACTGCCGCTATCGCCGGCACCCTGCTCCAGAGCCGAGAGATAAGCCGCAAGATGTTCGAAAATCTGCCCGCAATCACCCCGGGCTGGATACTGCTGGTGGTACTGATGGTGCTGCTGGTGGGAGCAGTGATAGGCTTGGTAAACGGCTTGTTTGTGGCTAAGTTCAGTCTCCACCCCTTTATTGTCACTCTGGCCACCCAGCTTATCACCTACGGCCTTATCCTGCTGTTCTTTATGCTCAACGGCAACAATGGCCAGCCTGTTTCCGGCCTGTCCGATGAGTACAAGGCGGTGGTATCGGCGCCCTTTATCCAGTTCCAAACTGAAAAATACGGCACAATTTCCATCCCCTGGTATGTGCTCTATGCCATACTGCTCATAGGAATAATGTGGTTCGTGTGGAACAAGACCACCTTCGGCAAGAATATGTTTGCCGTGGGTTCCAACCCTGAAGCTGCCCGGGTCTCCGGCGTCAATGTCTTCTGGACCACCGTTCTTGTCCACACTTTGGCCGGCGCACTTTACGGTTTTACCGGCTTTATTGAGGGCGCCCGTATAAGCTCCATCACCCAGGCTACCGGCCTGAACTATGAATGCGACGCCATTGCAGCCTGTGTTATCGGCGGCGTATCCTTTGTCGGCGGCACTGGTAAGATCAGCGGAATCATCCTGGGCGTGTTTGTGCTGCGTATAATCTTTGTGGCCCTTAATATGCTGGGCATCGACCCCAGCTACCAGTACATCATCAAGGGCGGTATTATACTGGCGGCCTGCTCTCTGGATATGCGCAAGTACTTGGTTCGCAAGTAAGACGGAAAATTTGCACGGGAATGGTCTCCAAGGCGGCTGCCCGCTTTGGACGCTCCCGGTCAGAAAGAACAAAAGCTGCGGCGGAAATTTCCGCCGCAGCTTTCTTTATAAGAAATTTCTTTTCCAAGGAGAGCGTTGAAGCCCAGAGCTTCAACCGACAGGAAAAATGAGACGACAATGCTGGGGGGTGGGCTATGGAACTCAGCCGTTCCAGGCTTTTATCTGCTCCCGGAGCCAGTCGGCCCACTCATCTATGCCCTCGCCGGTACGGGCGGAAATGGGGATGATCTTCATATTAGGGTTGAGCTTCTTGACGTACTTCTTGCAGGCCTCCAAATCAAAGTCAAAGTAGGGGAGAACATCTATCTTGTTCACCAGCAGTACGTCACAGATGGAGAACATCAAAGGATATTTCAGGGGCTTGTCGTCCCCTTCGGGGACTGAAAGTATCATGGCGTTTTTGGAGGAGCCGGTGTCAAACTCGGCGGGGCAAACCAGATTGCCAACATTTTCCAGTATAGCAAAGTCCACATCCTCCACACCCAGACCCTCCAAGCCCTGGCGGGTCATACCTGCATCCAGATGGCACATACCACCGGTGTGGAGTTGGATTACCTTGGCCCCGGTTTTCTCAATAGTAGCAGCATCTACATCGGAGTCAATGTCGGCCTCCATGACGCCGATACGAAACTCGTCCTTCAAAGCGGAAATAGTAGCTTTCAGAGTGGTGGTCTTGCCGGAACCGGGAGAGGACATGAGGTTCAGGAGAAAGACCTTGTCCTTCTTCAGCTCCTGACGCAGCTGCTCCGCCTCCCGGTCGTTATTTTCAAACACGCTCTTTTTGATCTCGAGAATTCTGAATCCTTCCATATATCTCTCCATTCTGCCGCAGTTAAAGGCAGCGGCCCGCCAAAAATTACAAATTTTGCCTGACAATTATACCACGATTCAATACAGCAAATCAAGAGCGCGGCAGAGAGCCTTCTCCATATCCCGGCGATTTTCCGTAAAAACTCCCAGAGGTGGATACAGCAGAGCTTCAGCCTCCTGCCAGGACTCTATGAGTATGAGTTCCAGATTTGAAGCCGCCTCAACCTCCGACGAAGAGGACGCCGGTATCAGACCCAGGGCAAGGACATCCTTTTGAGAGAAGCTGTCCCTGAGCCAAAGGGCAAAATCTCTGGCCTGGGGCAGAGCATAGCTGTTCGCCCCGGTGACGGCAAAACCCAATATATCCGAAACGTATACCTGTCTGCCGCTCTGGGGCAGGGGAAGCGGAGCATAGCCCAGGCCCTCCGGCAGAGCGTCCGTTCTGGGGGCGTCCAAAACAACAAGGGGCAGCAAGCCGGCCGCAGCCAGGTCCAGCCTGTCTTCGCCGGGGGGAAGAAAGCTGCCGTCAAGGGCAGCGGAGGCGAGGGAGTTATATATGGAGGTAAAATCCTGGCTCAAGCCGTCCTTTTTCGGATCCCCCACCAGCCTGTAGCCCAGAGAGCCGCAGCAGGAACTGAGCAGAGGCAGCAGACTCTCGGCTGAAAAAAAGGGGAGGCCTGTCCTTTCCTTGTATTCTCCGGCTTTTTCCATAAAGTCTTCAAAGCTGTCAAACTCCGGGGATATGCCCGCCTCCTCCAGTATGGCGGCATTGTATGCCAAAATGGGAGACCGGGAGCCCAGAGGGAAAAAGCTGCGGCCCGCAAAGGGAAGGGCCTCCTCTATAGCCGGGAGATAGTCGCTGTCTGCCAGTTCAACGGAGCCCAGCAGACCACGGCTGCCCAGACTGGCCGCCCGGGTATAGCTGCACAGCAGCAGGTCGGGCCTTTCCGATTCAAAGGCGGCAGCCAGCTCCGCCTCGCTGGAGAAGCTGCGGAGGACCAGACGGCAGTCTGCACCGCCGTGCCGGCTGAGGTATCGTTCTGCCAGCTCTTCCATGGCGGAGGAGGGGAACTGCTCTTCGGCGTACCAGAGACTCAGCTGCTCCTGTCCGCTGCCGGTGAGTTTCAGATATATGAAGAAAACTATCAGGGCTGCGGCAACGGCTGCGGCAGCCGGAAGGATTTTTTTCATGCTCTTTTACCCTTGAAATTTTTTCTTTATCATTATATTATAGGCAAAGGCCAAAGGCAAATTATTATTTTCTTAAAATCCCGGGGATCATCCCCTGAATCACGGAGGAAGGCAATGTACAAAGCGGTACTTTTCGATATGGACGGCACGGTGCTGAATACTCTGGGAGACCTGGCGGCGGGCATGAACTATAGCCTGCGCCATTTCAATATGCCGGAGAGAGATGAGCAGGAGATGAAGACCTTTCTGGGGAATGGCCCGGCCTATTTCGTCAGATGCTCTGTGGCCGAGGGCACGCCGGAAGAGCTGTGCCATCAGGTGCAGGACTTCTATGAGGAGTATTACGACGCCCACTGCCAGATAAAGACGGCTCCCTATCCCGGCATACCCCAGCTGATGGAACGCTTGAAGGACCGGGGCATTAAACTGGCAGTGATATCCAACAAGCAGGGAGAAGCAGTTGAGACTTTGGCAGAAAAATATTTCCCGGGTCTGCTGGAGCTGGCTGTGGGCACAGGACCCAGCATCCCCTGCAAGCCGGACCCTTCAGCTGTGCTCTCCGCCATGGAGAGGATGGGCGTGAGCGCTAAGGAAAGCCTGTATGTAGGGGACATGGACGTGGACCTGAACACGGCAAAAAATGCCGGGATTGACTGCATCGGTGTGTCCTGGGGCTTTATGGGACGGGATAAGCTGGAGAGCCTGGGGGCTGAGCGTATTGCGGATACGGCCTGGGAGCTGGGAGACATGATACTGGGAAAAAAATAAAATAACAAAAAGGGCCCGCCGCAGAACATTGAACAGGTCCAGTAAAAACGGACAATAGACAAATCCCCCCTGATGTAGGAAAATATAACTACATCAGGGGGGATTG
>CALWVZ010000022.1 GCA_944385125.1 uncultured Oscillospiraceae bacterium | reverse complement strand
AAGCTGTTCTTACATTGTTCAATTTTCAAGGTACACTCGCTAGCTCCCTTCCGGGACAGCTTGATTAGTTTAGCACGAAAATCTCATTTTGTCAACAACTTTTTTCAAATTTTTCATTTGAATTTCTGTTGTTTGCCTTGGTGTGAGAAGTCCGCAGCACCGAAGTGCTTGGTTAATATAGCATTTGATTTGAGGTTTGTCAACAGTTTTTTTCAAGTTTTTTTGAGGTTTTTTTAAAGATTTTTTCCGCTTCAAAATCTTGTGGTCTCTCTTCTTTAAGGGCCACAAAATGCAGACGCCTTTCGGCTTTACGCCTTGGGCTGCGCACTGTCATCTGTCTTTAAAAAAAAGATTGCCTATGTAGGGCAGGGGTTCCATTCTCCCGGCGCTGGCGTTGCCGATGCCCTTTATGATCCAATATATCTGCATAAGGGTGACTATCCAGCCCAGGCCGAAACCGCTCCCCAGGATCTGTCCGGCGGCGGTGACGGCAAAAAGTATCAGGCCCTGGCGGGCATGGTACAGGGCAAACTTATCGTCACTGCAAAAAATGAAAGGCAGGATGAAAAGCGCAGGGATATAGGACAGGGCGGCCAAAAGCCTGTTGGACTGATAGCCCTTGGGCCTTGCTCCACTGCGGGCAGGCTCCCATCTGTCCCTCTCGGCACCGTAGGCCCTCTGCTCCTGTTGCCGACGGCGGCGTTCTGCCTCGGCCCATTTTCTGTTCTCCTCCCGGCGCTGTCTGGCTTCTTCCTCCCGCCGGCGTTCTTCTCTGCGGCGGCTCTCCTCTTCCTCCCGGGCCTGGGCGGCGGAGGCGTATTGGGTATTCTCCTCCTGTTCCTGGTCCAGTCCGCAGGCAAGACATTTGGTATGCCCGTCGGGGATATAGGCTCCACAGCTTCTGCAATATGCCATGCTTTCCTCCAAAGTTGATTATAGAAGGATTATACCCTATCTTCGGGGCTTTTTCAACAGTATACCCATAAATTACGAGCAGAAGCGGTGTTTGCCTATCTCCACTATAAGGGGTCTGGACCATATCCAGTCGCTGGTGGCAGTACTGGGATTAAAATAGTAGATAGCCCCGTAACTGGGGTCCCAGCCGTTGAGGGCGTCCTGGGCGGCTCTGTAGGCGCTCTCTGCCACAGGCTGGTCGAACTGCCCGTCGTTTATGCAGGTGAAGGCCCAGGGCTGGTATATGACCTCGGAGATTGAATTGGGGAAGGAGGCGTGCTCCACACGGTTTAGGACCACGGCCCCCACCGCCACCTGTCCCTCATAGGGCTCCCCTCTCGCTTCGGCGGATATGAGCCGGGCCAGGAGGTTCAGGTCCCCGGACTGGTCCCCGTAGCCGCCGGAGCTGCCGGAGCCTCCGAAGGAGCCGGGAGTTATGCCCAGGGCCGCCAGGGTCTCGTCTCCCACCTGACCGTCAACGCTGAGCCCGTTTTTCCTCTGGAAGTACTTAACCGCCGCTTCTGTGGCGCTGCCGTAGATACCGTCCACCTGGCCGGAATAGTAGCCCCAATTTTTCAGGCGGGTCTGGATCTCGGTGACGGCAGCCCCGGAGCTGCCCTTCTTATAAAGGTCGGCCCAGGCGTTTTGCGCCAGGGCTATTATAAATATGTTCACCGCAAAAATCACGGCCAGAGCCAGTATCAGTTTTTTCCTCTCGTTGGTCATGGTAATGCCTCCCAGGAGCTTTTTCTTTTATTCTGTGAGGGCATTTGAAAAATATACCTCCGCTCTATCTGCGGGAAAATTGGGCTTTGTATTATTCCCCGGGCAATAGTATAATAAGTACATTGCAGGCCGGGCGGCGGCTCAAAAAAATTTTTCTGCTCTTTATGAATGGATTTCCCCCTCAGCTTCGTATTATAGGCGAAGTCATAAAAGGCTATTTAAAACATTGGAGGAAATTCATATGAAGAAGATCATTGCAGGAATATTGGCCCTCACTCTGGTGCTCTCTCTGGGCATAGGCAGCGCCTTTGCCGCCGGCAACGGCCAGTGCCGGGGTGCAGGCTTCGTGGACGCCGACGGCGACAGCGTCTGCGACAACTACGGCAGCGGTGCAGGCCGGGGGTTCCGGGGAGGCCGGGGCCGCTGAGGAAGGTGTTTGAATGCGGAGCGAATATGAGGTGAACATGGCGGTGGAACGGTATGCCGATACCGTAAAACGGCTGTGCATGGTGCATCTTAAAAACACGGCCGACACCGAAGACATATTTCAGACGGTCTTTCTGAAATATGCCCTCAGCTCCGCTGAGTTTGAGAGCAGGGAGCATGAGAAGGCCTGGTTCATACGGGTCACCATAAATGCCTGCAAGGACCTGCTGAAAAGTTTTTTCCGCAGCCGCACCGTGTCCCTGGAGGAGCTGGCGGAGCTGCCGGCCGAGATGGGCGAGGACAAGCGGTATGTTCTGGAGGCCGTGCTCTCCCTGCCGGACAAGTACAGGGAGGTAGTGTACCTGCACTACTACGAGGACTATACTGCCCCGGAGATAGGCAGGATATTAGGGAAAAACCTAAACACCGTCTACACCCTTTTGAACAGGGCCAGGCAGCAGCTTCGGGAAAAGCTGGGAGGTGAGGCAGATGAATGAGCGTATAAAGAGCGCCTTTGACAGCGTAAAGGCGGAGGAGGAGCTGAAGGAAAAGACCCTTCGCTATGTGAGTTCCAGAACAGGAAAGCGCCGGCCCGCCTTCAGGGCCGCAAGGCTGCTGCCTTTACTGGCCTGCCTTGCTCTTGTCATACTGGCGGGAGGCTGGGCCTGGTTCAGCCCCAGCGCCACCATCAGCGTGGATATAAACCCCTCCCTTGAGCTGTGGCTCAACCGCTTTGACAAGGTGGTCCAGGTGGTGGGCTGGAACGAGGACGGCCGGGAACTGGCTTCCTCCCTGGATCTGAAATATATGGATTATGAGCAGGCCCTGGAGGAGATAATGGCCAGCGAGAAGGTCAGCTCCCTGCTGGCCGATGACGGAGTGCTGAGCCTGGCGGTAGTGGGCGACAATGAGAAGCAGTGCGGCAGGCTGCTTACGGGCCTGCAGCAGTGCACCGCCGGGCAGGGCAACGCCTATTGCTACTCCGCCGATGAGGAGGAGCTGGAGGCGGCCCACAGTCTTGGCCTGTCCTACGGCAAGTACCGGGTATACCTGGAACTTCTGGAGCTGGGCTCCGATATAAGCCCCCGGGAAGTAAACGGCATGAGCATGCGTGAGCTGAGAGATATGATGGAGAGCCTCTCCGGCAACGGGGAGACCGGCTCCCCGCAGGCCCATGCCCCCGGCGGCGGCCAGGGTCAGGGTCAGGGCTATGGCCAGGGCAAAGGCCCGGCCTGGGCCCGGGACGGTGAAGGCTGAGAGCTCTTGACTTTTGCTGTCGGTGGAAATATATTTAAAGCAGCATAACAGACATGGGGTGCGCTCCGCTGTGGGCGCACCCCGAACTTATAAGGGGAGAGCTTTGCCATGCTGAACTTTGACTATAATAAATACTCCTATGCCTCCCGGCGGAACGTGGTCTTTGCCCGCAAGGGCATGGCCTGCTCCTGCGTGCCTCTGGCCTCCCAGGTGGGCATAGACACCATGAAGCGGGGCGGCAACGCCATAGACGCCGCCATAGCCATGGCCGTCACCCTGCCCCTGGTGGAACCCACATGCAACGGCCTGGGCAGCGACTGTTTCGTGCTGGTCTGGAGCGCAAAGGACAAAAAGCTCTACGGGCTCAACGGCTCCGGCCTTGCCCCCAGGGCTCTGTCCGCCCAGAAGGTACGGGACTTGGGCTACAGTGAGATGCCGGTGAACGGCTGGCTGCCCACCATGGTCCCCGGAGCCGTGGGAGCCTGGGGGGAGCTGCGCCGCCGCTTCGGCAGCATGAGTATGAAGGAGCTGATGGCCCCGGCCATGGCCTATGCCCGGGAGGGCTACCCGGTGCCTCTGAACGTCCACCGGCTGTGGGTGGGGGAGGCCCGGCGCTTCAAAGCCGCCGCTGAAAAGGAGCCGGAGGTCTTTACCCCCTGGCTGGAGTATTTTACAAAAAACGGCCAGGCCTACGGCCCCGGAGAGCTCTTCCGCCTGCCGGACTATGCCGCCAGCCTGGAGAGCCTGGCCGCTACAGACTGCGAGAGTTTTTACCGGGGCGAGCTCAGGGACCAGATACTGGCCTTCTCCCAAAAGACCGGGGGCTACTTCAGCCGGGAAGATTTTGAGGACTACCACCCCCTGTGGGTGGAGCCCATCAGCACCGACTACAAGGGCTATCAGGTCTTTGAGATGCCCCCCAACGGCCACGGCATAACCGTGCTCATGGCCCTGAACATTCTGAAAGGCCTGGAGCTGGGGGAGAGAGACAGCGCCGATACATATCACAAGATGATCGAGGCAGTGAAGCTGGCCTTTATCGACGCCAAGACCTATGTGGCAGATCCCCGCTGCATGCAGACCAAGGTGGAGGACATGCTCTCGGACCGCTACGCCGCCAAACGCCGCAGTCTCATAGGGGAAGAGGCCCTGTACCCTGCCGCCGGGGACCCCTCCTGCGGGGATACGGTGTACTTCTGCACCGCCGACGGGGAGGGCAACATGGTCTCCTTCATCCAGAGCAACTACATGGAGTTCGGCTCCGGGATAGTCATCCCCGGCACAGCCATCAGCCTCCAGAACCGGGGGGCCAACTTCTCTCTGGACCCGGACAGCGACAACTGCCTGGCCGGGGGCAAGCGTTCCTACCACACCATTATCCCCGGCTTCCTGGCCAAGGACGGTCAGGCCATAGGCCCCTTCGGGGTCATGGGCGGCTTCATGCAGCCCCAGGGCCATGTGCAGGTGATAGTCAACACCCTGGACTACCATATGAATCCCCAGGACTGTCTGGACGCTCCCCGCTTCCAGTGGCAGGGGGAGAAGAAGATACAGCTGGAGCAGGCTGTCCCCGCCGCAGTGGCGGAGGAGCTGCGCCGCCGTGGGCACGAGGTGGAGATAGTCTCCCACCGTATAGCCATGGGCCGGGGCCAGATAATCTGGCGGCGAGCCGACGGCACCCTGGTAGGCGGCACCGAGCCCCGCTCCGACGGTTCCGTCGCCGCCTGGTGACAGAGCAATATATTTATAAGAGTCCGGCGCAGACTGCGCCGGACTCTTTACATCATCAGCCGCCCCAGAGTGGACGCCGCCAGACACAGCAGCGCTCCCAGGGCCGTGGGCAGCAGGGCGGAGAGCGCCGTCCATTTCAGGCTCCCCGTCTCCTTTCTTATTGTCAGCAGAGTGGTGGAACAGGGCCAGTGGCACAGGGAAAAGAGTATTACGCAAAGAGCGGTCACCGCCGTCCAGCCTTCGGCTTCCAGCAGGGGTCTCAGAGCCGTCAGTTCCCCCAGCTCCGTCAGGCTGCCGCTTGCGCTGTATATCATTACCGCCACGGGCAGCACTATCTCATTTGCGGGAAAGCCCAGGATGAAGGCCAAGAGGATAGCCCCGTCCATTCCCAGCAGGCTGCCCAGAGGCTCCAGGGCCAAAGCAAGAGCGGTGAGCACATTTCCCTGTCCCAGCCGGATATTTGCCAGCAGCCACAGCAGCGCTCCCGCCGGGGCCGCCACCTCCGCCGCCCGGCCCAGGACGAAAAGGGTCCTGTCAAACACCGAGCGCACTATCACCTTCCCCAGCTCCGGCCGCCGGTAGGGCGGCAGCTCCAGGACGAAGGCGGAGCTCTCCCCTTTAAGCAGGCTCATGGCCAGCAGCTTCGTGCTTATGAGGGTCAGGGCCACAGCCAGGAGTATGAGCCCCGTGAGGACCAGGGCGGACAGCAGCGCCCTTTCTCCACCGCTTACAAGGAACATGCTTATCAGGGCTATCAGGGTGGGAAAGCGGCCGTTGCAGGGCACCAGGCTGTTGGTGATTATAGCCAGCAGCCGTTCCCTGGGGGAGTTGATTATCCTGCATCCCACCACCCCGGCGGCATTGCAGCCAAAGCCCATGGCCATAGTCAGGGCCTGGCGGCCGCAGGAGGAGCAGCGGCAGAAAGGCCTATCCAGATTGTAGGCTATTCTGGGCAGATAGCCAGAGTCCTCCAGCAAGGTGAACAGGGGGAAAAATATGGCCATGGGCGGCAACATCACCGACACCACCCAGGCCAGGGTCTTATAGGCTCCCTCTACCAGCAGCCCTGTGAGCCAGGCGGGAGCCCCAAAGCCACTGAACAGTTCCAGCAGCATGTCGTATATGTAAAACAGGCCACTGCTCAGCCATTGAGAGGGGTAATTAGCTCCCTTTATCGTAAGATAGAACACCAGAGCCAGCAGGGCTATCATCAGCGGATAGCCCAGGAGCCGCCCGGTGACGACTCTGTCTATTGCCCTGTCCCTGGGGCCGTAGGCCCGCTCTCCGTTTTCCGTCACCTGGGAGCAGAGCCCTTCTCCTTCTCTCACCAGGCTGGATACCAGCATATCATGGAGCCGGTCCCTGCTTATGCCTTCCCCGGCCAACAGCTCCCGCTGCTCCCCCGCCGCCATCCTCAGCTCAGCCCCCACCTGCTTCTCCATCTCTCCCAGCAGCAGGCGCAGGCAGACAAAGCGGGGCGAAAGCCCGGCTATCTCCCCTGCCAGGGGAAGCAGATTCTCAAAAGCCTGTTCCACAGGAGGGGGATATGTGGGGCAGGAGACCTGCCTCTCTCCCGGTGAGTCAAACAGCTCATCCAAAGCGTCCAGCAGTTTTTTCCTGCTTCTCCTGTCTCTGGCCACAGTGCCCACCACCGGGATGCCCAACAGGTCCTCCAGTTTTTCCAGGTCAATATGTATGCCTTTGCTTTTTGCTTCATCCATAAGGTTCACGCACAGCAGCGCCGGCCTGCCCGTCTCCAGTATCTGAAGCAGCAGGTTCATGTTTCGCTCCAGGCAGCCGGCGTCGCAGACCACCAGCACCGCATCGGCCCCGCCGAAGCAGATGAAGTCTCTGGCCAGCTCCTCCTCCGGGGAGTCGGCCATCAGGGAATAGGTACCCGGCAGGTCCGCCAGGACATAGCCCCTTTTTCCGCTGCGGCAATAGCCCCGGGCTGTGCTCACGGTCTTCCCGGGCCAGTTGCCTGTATGCTGCTTCATTCCAGTAAGGCTGTTGAATATGGTGCTTTTTCCCACGTTCGGGTTTCCGGCCAGAGCAATGAGCTTATCTTCCTGCCTTATGCGCAGGCTTTCCTTTTTCTCCCGGCCTATGCCTCTCCCTGTAGATCTCAGCGTCAGGCCCATATTACCTCCTGTTCGTTCCGGGGCGGACCCAATTACAGGCCGCCCCGGATCTTACTTTCACATCTTATCAACTATAATGTCTTTGCAATCTCCGCCCCGGATCGCCAGCATAGCTCCCCTGATCAGGAAGGCTATGGGGTCGCCGGCAGGGCTCAGGCCAAGGCACTCCACCTTGGTTCCCTCTACCAGGCCCATGTCCAGCAGCCTTCGGCGCAGAGCGCCGCTGCTGTTTAGGCTTTTCACCACTGCCGTCTCTCCGGGCCGGAGATCCTGAAGACCGAAACTTCCATCCACAGTTATCCACCCGCTTTACGCTGTATTATATGCCGCCGCCGGAGCGGCTGACACAAGGGGCCGGGCCCGCTCTGCCTCGGGCACAAAAAATCCCCGGACCTGAGGTCCGGGGACTCAGCTTGTCGAAGAAGGCCAAGCCTTCTTCGACAAAAGGGCTTGCACTTCGCTCCATGCCTCAGTTGTACGCCAGAGGCGTACAATTCGACACTTCGCTCCGTGAGAAGTGTTTTCTGCGACGTACACGCCGCCGCAGAAAACGATTTAAATTATTTTTTCGCTGCGGCGAAAAAACTCTGCGAGGCTTTTTCGACAGTCTCAATCCCCGGACCTGAGGTCCGGGGATCTTTTTGAAACTGGTATGGATCTATCAGGCTTTGGCTGCTTCCATTCCCGCTATGAGAGCCTTCTTGTTGCCCTCCAGGAATTTCTGCTTCCGCTCGCCCAGCTCGATGCGGATGGCTTCCACCATAGTGTCCAGGCTGACGATGGGCTCCTTCTCCAGCATGGCGCCCAGGATGGCCACATTGGCGCCCTTGGGGTTGCCCACACCTTCGGCCAGGCCCATGGCGTCGCAGTAGACCACACTAATGTCATCTCTCACGCTCTTGCGGTCAATGATGGAGCTGTTGATGACCAGCAGCCCGCCGGGCTTGACGCTGTCCTCGAACTTATCCAGGGACGGTGCGTTCATGGCCACCACCACATCGGCCTTATCCACCAGGGGAGAGGCCACGTCCTCATCGCTGACGATGACGGAGCAGTTGGCGGTACCGCCTCGCATCTCGGGGCCGTAGGAGGGGAGCCACGACACATGCTTTCCGTCCAGCATGCTGGCCATGGCGACGAACTTACCGATAAGCAGCATGCCCTGGCCGCCGAATCCGGCAAAGATAAACTGTTTCGTCATTATTTATTTGCCCCCTTATCTTTATACACGCCCAGAGGATAGTAGGGAATCATGTTCTCTTCCAGCCACTTTATGGCCTCAACAGGGCTGAGACCCCAGTTGGTGGGACAGGTGGAGAGAACTTCGATCATGCAGAAGCCCTTGCCTTCCATCTGGTACTGGAACGCCTTCTTGATAGCCTTCTTGGTCTTGATGATGTTTGCGTTGTTGTTGACGGCGCAGCGCTCTATGTAATAGGCGCCGGGGACCTCCGAGAGCATCTCGGACATTTTGATGGGTGCGCCGCACCAGGCCTCGTCACGGCCGTTGGGGGAGGTGGTGGTACGCTGGCCAACCAGGGTAGTGGGAGCCATCTGACCGCCGGTCATGCCGTATATGGCGTTGTTGACGAAAATGGTGCATATCTTCTCGCCTCTGTGGGCGGCGTGCACTATCTCGGCAGTACCTATAGAGGCCAGGTCGCCGTCGCCCTGATAGGTGAAGACCAGGGAGTCGGGCTTAGCCCTCTTCACGCCGGTGGCAACGGCGGGAGCTCTGCCGTGGGCAGCCTCCAGCATATCCACGTTAAAATAGTCATAGGCAAAGACCGAGCAGCCCACGGGAGCCACGCCCACTATATTGCCGCCCATGCCGGATTCCTCCAGAGCCTCCGCCACCAGACGGTGGATGATGCCGTGGTTGCAGCCGGGGCAATAGTGGAAGGGCTTATCGGTCAGATATTTAGTTTTTTCAAATACGACGGACATTTACTTACCCTCCTTCATTTCGAGGATCTTTGCAACGATCTCTCCGGTAGTGGGCATAAGGCTGCCGCAGTGGCCGAAGTATTCAACGGGCTTGGTGCCGTTGACGGCCAGCTTGACATCCATGCACATCTGGCCTTCGTTGGCTTCCACATCCAGCAGGGCCTTTGCGTTGGCGCAGGCCTCTTTCAGCTCCTTGTAGGGGAAGGGCCACACGGTGATGGGGCGGAACAGTCCCACCTTGACGCCCTTTTCTCTCAGTTCGTTGACGGCGGATTTGGCTATACGGGCCACGGTGCCGAAGGCGGTGATGATAAAGTCAGCGTCTTCGGTCATGTAGGTCTCGTACATCACTTCGTTCTTCTCTATCTCACGGTAGATAGCCTGAAGCTCATTGTTGTGGACGGTGAGCTCTTCGGTGTTGATGTACAGGGAGTTGATGACCGCCCGCTTTGAGGGATCGTCGCCGGGCTTCCAGCCGGTGGCGGCCCAGGGCTTCTCCTTCGGGTCTACCTTGAAGTCTCTCATCTCCGGCATTTCCACAGGCTCCATCATCTGGGCCATGATGCCGTCGGCCAGGAGCAGCACCGGCACCCGGTATTTCTCCGCCTTGTCAAAGGCAAAGCCGAAGATGTTGATGGCCTCCTGGATGGAAGCGGGTGCGTAGGTGATAAGATGGTAGTCGCCGTTGCCGCCGCCCTTGGTAGCCTGGTTATAGTCGCCCTGGGAAGCTTGGATGCTGCCCAGACCGGGGCCGCCGCGCATGACATTGAGAATGACGCAGGGCAGCTGAGCGCCTGCGCAGTAGGATATGCCCTCCTGCTTGAGGCTGACGCCGGGGCTGGAGGAAGAGGTGATGACACGCTCGCCGGTGGAGGCTGCGCCGTATACCATGTTAATTGCCGCTACTTCGCTTTCAGCCTGAAGGAAGCAGCCGCCCACCTCGGGCATACGTGCGGACATGTATTCGGGGATCTCAGTCTGGGGAGTAATAGGATAGCCGAAGAAGAAGCGGGCGCCGGCGCGAATGGCGGCCTCGGCAATAGCTTCGCTACCCTTCATAAGGGTCAGTGCCATTTTAATTTCCTCCTTAATCCTTTTCTATGTGGATAGCCACATCCGGGCAGGTACGGGCGCAGGATGCGCAGCCGATACACGCCTCAGGTTCCACTACCTCTGCGGGGTGGTAGCCCTTTGCGTTGAGCTTGGTTTTTGAAAGGGCGAGTACGCTCTTGGGGCAGGCTCTGACACACAGACCGCAGCCCTTACAAACAAGCTCGTTGATTGTCACCTTTACCATGGTTCTACCTCTTTTCTTTTATGATTTTCCAGTTGTTACTGACTATATTGTGCAGGCCGCCCCCGGCGGCCGGGATATACCGTTTAAAGGGTCTTTATCCAGCTGTTCCAGTCTCTGGCCATATAGGTGTCTATATACATGGGCTTGCCGATGTATTTGGGGTCGTGTCCCTCGGAAAGGAACTGGTCCAGCATCTGCTTTTTCCCGGAGGTGTAGAGCACCGGCACCCCGGTGATCTCCGACACCTGCTTTATAAGCCGGTACCCGTCCCTCAGCTCATCATGGCCCGTGGCCTCCGCCAGGTTCGTATTGTTTATCATGCCGCTGATCTTCAGCCGGGAGTGGGCCTGCATCTCTTCCTGGAGACGGATTATCTTATCCACAGTGCCTGCCAGAGGACGGCGAATATTGATAACATTGAGCACCTCCAGAGCGCCCTCCTCCAGGTCCATAAAGTCCTGATGGTAGCGGCCCAGAGCCGTAGAGCCCACGGCGTCTCCCCCCACGTCGAAGACCACCGTGTCCCAGTCCATGTCAAAGGCGGAAGCCACCTCCGCAGGCAGGGACAGAGTCTCTATGCCGGAGCAGGAAAAATTGGGCGACACAAGGCGTATCTCCTTCATCTCGGTGAGCTTGCCGTGCTCGGCAAGCCGGAAATAGGTGTTCACCATATCCAGGTCCAGAAGCTCAGTGCGCTTGCCCTGTTCCGCCGCCTGAAATGCGAAATTTAAGGCCAGCTCCGTTTTGCCGCTGCCGTAATTTCCAATCAGAACATAGACTTTTTTCATATCCTACTTCCTTTCCTGTTGCGCCTTTGGCCGCATTTATATTCTATCACCCCAGCGAGAACCCCGTCAATGAACAATAGTGCCGATATTTGCCAGCAAACAAATTGCAAAATGACGAAATAAATATATGATTGCATTTGATTAAACACATTATTTTGAATTTTTGGAAATTTATTATGAATATAAAAGCACCCCCGCCTTGGCGCTGCCAAAAGCAGGGGTGCTTTCCTATTCATGTTTGATGCTGGAAACCAGCAGTATTACCTCATTATTGGATACGGTGGCCACGCCTTCGCCCACTTCCAGGCTGCCCTTCCCATCCTGGGCCGAGTAGTCCACCATGCCGGGAGAAACGGCGCAGAGCATGTCGCAGTGGCCCCGGAGTATACCCAGGCTTCCAAAGGGTGTGGGCAGCTTTACATAGTCCACATAGCTCTCGAAGCCGTCGCCGTAGGCTGTGCTGACGCTGAGATGAATGTCACTTGCCATAGTCTCACCTCAGAAATTGTTCCGCTTGGCGATGACCTCGTCTATGGTGCCGCACAGCAGGAAGGCCTGCTCCGGCAGGTCGTCCACGTCTCCCCCAAGAATGGCCTGGAAACCCTTGATGGTCTCCTTCAGAGGCACGTACTTGCCCTGCATGCCGGTGAAATTCTCCGCCACATGGAAGGGCTGGGACAGGAAGCGCTGGATGCGCCGGGCCCTGTTCACGGTGAGCTTATCCTCATGGCTCAGCTCGTCCATGCCCAGCACGGCTATGATATCCTGAAGCTCACGGTATTTCTGCAATACCTCCTGGACGGCCCGGGCGGTCTGGTAATGCTCGTTGCCCACGATATCCGCCTCCAGCATACGGGAAGAGGAGGCCAGGGGGTCCACAGCCGGGTAAATACCCAGCTCGGAGATAGCACGGGACAGCACGGTGGTGGCGTCCAGGTGGGCAAAGGTAGTCGCCGGCGCCGGGTCTGTCAGGTCGTCGGCTGGCACATACACGGCCTGGACGGAGGTGATGGAGCCCTTGCGGGTGGAGACGATACGCTCCTCCAGCGAGCCCATCTCCGTAGCCAGGGTGGGCTGGTAGCCCACGGCGGAGGGCATGTTGCCCAGCAAGGCGGACACCTCGGAACCCGCCTGGATAAAGCGGAAAATGTTGTCTATAAACAGCAGCACGTCCTGATGCTGCACGTCTCTGAAGTATTCGGCAATGGTCAGGGCGGAGAGGGGCACTCTCAGTCTTGCGCCGGGGGTCTCGTTCATTTGTCCGTAGACCAAGGCGGTTTTCTCCACCACGCCGGACTCGGTCATCTCGTTCCACAGGTCGTTGCCTTCACGGCTGCGCTCGCCCACGCCGGCAAAGACGGAGTAGCCGCCGTGCTCGTAGGCAACATTGCGGATAAGCTCCATGATAAGCACGGTCTTGCCCACGCCGGCGCCGCCGAAGAGTCCTATCTTGCCGCCTTTGGCATAGGGGGTGAGCAGATCCACCACCTTGATGCCGGTCTCCAGCATATTGTCCGCCGGCACAATGTCGGTGAAGCTGGGAGCGTTCTGGTGGATGGGGCGGTATTCCTTTGCCTTCACCTCGCCCTTGCCGTCTATTGGCTGGCCCACCACGTTGAACATGCGCCCCAGGGTCTCTTCCCCCACGGGCATCTCAATAGGCAAACCGGTAGCGGTGACCCGGCATCCCCTGGACAGGCCGTCGGTAGAGCCAAGGGCAATGCAGCGCACGGTGCTTCCGCCCAGCTCCTGCACCACCTCTGCGGTGACGGAGCCATGGCCGCTCTCCAGATACACAGCATCGTAGATGGCGGGCAGCTGGCCCTCGGGGAAGCGCACGTCCACCACCGGGCCTACAACTTTGCAAACAGTTCCTTTTTCCATTCTATTCTCCATTCCGCAGAGCGTTGGCCCCGCCCACAATCTCGGAGATCTCCGTGGTTATCTTAGCCTGACGGGTCCTGTTCAAAGTCAGGTTCAGCTCATGGAGCAGCTCGTCGGCGTTGTCTATGGCATTCGTCATTGCAGTCATACGGGCAAAGTGCTCGCTGACCTTGGCCTGGAGCAGCACCTTGGCGATGCTGTTGTCCACATACATGCGGCTCAAAGTGTTTACCAGGCTCAGCTTATCCGGCTCAAAGATGCAGTCTCCCCCGTTGCTCCCTGTCTCTCCGTCCATGGGCAGCAGCTGGAAGCTCTGGGGCCTCTGCCCCATGGCCTCTCTGCGCTGGTACACCAGAACGATCTTGTCCGCCCGTCCGCTGACATACAGCTCCTGGATGTAGCGGGACAGCTCCCGGGTCTGTTCCAGGGAGGGTATGTCGTCGATATCGTCAAAGCAGCGGTCCGGGTTCAGGCTTTTGTCCTGGCGGTGATCGCCGCTCCAGCGCCCGCAGATAAGGGTGAAGTATTCCTTATCTTCCCGGCGCAGCAGAGAACGCAGGTATCTAAGCACATCCCAATTGTAAGCGCCGCAGAGTCCCCGGTTGCCTACGAAAAGGACATAGCAGACGGTCTTAATTTCCCTGGTCTTCAGCAGGGGGCAGTCCTCCCCGTCTATATCCGTGAGGACCATGCCCAGGGACCGGCGGCATTTCTCTGCGAAATCCTCCAGTCTGCCCAGCTGCATCTGGGTCTGGTGCAGCTTGGCAGTGGAGACCAGCTTCATGGTCTTGGTTATCTTGCCGGTGCTTTCCACACCTTTTATTCTGGCCTTTATGGCATAGATGCCGGCCATTGGCCGCACCTCCCTTCAGGCAATAATTTTTGCGTCAGGCTCTGAAATCCTCTTTGAATTTCTCAATGGTCCGGCGCAGCTGATCTATCTGCTCTTTATCCAGCTTCTTGCCGCCGTCTATTGCAGAGCAGAGCTCCGGGGCATTTTCATAGGCATAAGCGGTAAGACGGCTTTCAAATTCGGGCACCAGCTTGGTGTCCAGATCGTCCATGAAGCCCTCGTTGGCGGCGAATATGGCCACCACCTCCTGGGCCACGGTACGGGGGTCGAAGCGCTTTTGCTTGAGCAGCTCGGTGAGCTTTCTGCCCCGGTTCAGGGCGTCCCTCGTGGCCTTGTCCAGATCCGAGCCGAACTGGGAAAAGCTCTCCAGCTCCCTGTACTGGGCCAGGTCCATTCTCAGGCGGGAGGCAAACTGCTTCATGGCCTTGGGCTGGGCGTCGCCGCCCACACGGCTGACGGAGAGTCCCGCATTTATGGCCGGGCGCACGCCGGAGTTGAAGAGGGACTCCTCCAGGAATATCTGTCCGTCGGTGATGGAGATGACGTTGGTGGGGATATAGGCGGAGATATCTCCCGCCTGGGTCTCCACTATGGGCAGGGCGGTCATGCTGCCGCCGCCGTTTTCGTCGTTGAGGCAGGCGGCTCTCTCCAGCAGTCGGGAGTGGAGATAGAACACGTCGCCGGGGTAGGCCTCACGCCCTGGCGGGCGGTGGAGCAGCAGGCTAAGCTCGCGGTAGGCCACCGCATGGTGGGACAGGTCGTCGTAAACTATCAGCACATGGCGGCCCTTATACATAAGGTATTCGCCCATGGCAGCTCCGGTGTAGGGTGCGATATACAGCATGGGCGCCGGGTCCGAGGCCTTGGCGCTGACAATGATACTGTAGTCCATGGCGCCCAGTTCCCTGAGCTTTGCGGCAATGCCGGCCACGGTGGACTCCTTCTGGCCTATGGCCACATAGATGCAGATGACGTCCTTGCCCTTCTGGTTGATTATGGTATCAACGGCGATGGCGGTCTTGCCGGTCTTCCTGTCGCCGATTATCAGCTCACGCTGGCCCCGGCCTATAGGCACCAGGGCGTCGATAGCTTTTATGCCGGTGTGCAAAGGTACGGATACGGGCTTTCTGGCTATGATGCCGGGAGCAGGGCTCTCCACAGGTCTGGTCTCCGTGGTCTGAAGGGGTCCCCTGCCGTCTACGGGACGGCCCAGGCCGTCTACCACTCGGCCTATAAGCCCCTCTCCAACGGGTACCTCCATGACTTTGCCGGTGCGGCGCACCTGGGCGCCCTCATGGATATTCTCGTAGTTGCCCAGAAGCACTGCGCTGACACGGTTTTTCTCAATGTCCATAACCATGCCCTGAAGCCCGCCTTCAAAGCGGACCATCTCTCCGGCCATGACGTCGGACAGCCCTGCTATACGGCATATCCCGTCGGCCAGGCTCTCTACGATGCCAGTCTGGAAGCAGCCGGGGGTAGTGGAAGCCTCTGCAAATCGCTTCTGGAAATAGACGGTGATCTCTTCCTTGGGGCTGTCGTCTTCTTCCAGCTCCTCCTCCACACGCCGCAGCATGTATTCCAGGCTCCCGTCATAGACGGTGTCTTCCAATTTAAAACAGAGGCCGCCTATAAGCTGAGGTTTGACTTCGATCTTCAGGCTGAACTTGCCGCCGGTCTTTTCCTCCAGCAGCTTCTCCAGTCTTTGAACCAGGGCCTGATCCGGCTCCTGTGGGCAGGACAGCGTGGCGCTGAGGTTCTCGCCCCAGCGGAGCTTTGCTCTGTCGCTGTCGGTGAGCTCCAGCATCTGCTCCAGCTGATCCATGAAACGCTGGGGCATGGCTCTGCGCTCCGCCTCATACCTGTCGCTCTTCAGCAGCTCGCCGGTCTCCTGGAGCAGCCTGCCGGCGCTCTGGTCTCTCAGCTCCGTCAGGGTCTGCTGCTTAAGGCTGGTCATATCATGCTCAGCCTCTTTGAGCCTGCTTTCTGCCAGGGTCCTGCTCTCTTCGGCGCTGCGCTCTATGCTGCGCCTGGAACGCTCCCGAGCCTGGTCCAGTATCTCCTGGCACTGGCTCCTGCTTTGAGCGTCCATATCCTCAAGGGTCTGTGTTATGTGCCTGGCGTTTTCCCCGGCGGCCTTTGCCTCATCCAGCTCCCGGCTGATTTTCTGCCGGTTGCCTTCTATCATATTGACAACGATTTTCCTGCCGAATTTATATAGAAAAAAGGCCAGTATAGCAAAGTTTATAAGGGCAAACCATATGTTCCATCCACCCATACACAGTCACCCTCCTTCCTGAAAAAAATCTTTCCAATCATGGATACGAGCCCCGAAACTCAGCGGCAAAGTCTGTCTGCCAGGCCGGCAGCCAGCCGGCTGCTCTGTTCCTCAAGGGCCTTGCTTTCTGCCCGGCGCAGCTCCTCCGCCGCCCGGGCGGCCTGTAGCATTTTTTCTTCTGCCTGGGATTGCGCCTGTTTTGCGGTGTCCTCCGCCTCCCGGGCAGCCTGAGAGCGGGCCTCCGCAAGGATGCCCTCAGCCTCTTTCAGGCTCTCGCTCCTGCGGCAGTCCAGGTCCTTACGAGTCTCGGCCAGCTTCTCCTTGGCCTGACGCTCCTGCTGGAAACAGTCGTCGATACTCTTTTGCCTCTGCTCTCTGAAGCTTATCACCGGCTTGTACAGCAGCTTGTTGAGCAGGAACAATAGTATAAAGAAGCTCAGGACAGTGAGCAGCAGCTCGGAAATATTGATGGTCAGCATGTCCGCTTCTCCTTCCAGTCAAAACTGTCGTTCAAAGCTGCGCCACCAGCATGAAAGCGATAAGCAGACCGTAAATGGTCAGGGCCTCCATAAGGCCCAGGGAGAGTATCAAAGTGGAGCGTATATCCTTGCTGGCCTCAGGCTGGCGGGCTATGGCCTCCATAGCCTTAGAGGCGGCGATGCCCTGGCCGATGCCGGGGCCAAGAGTACTCAGAGCGATAGCTATTGCTGCAGCGATTGCAATAAGACCAGTTTCCATTTGTGTATCCTCCAATAAATTGTTATATTGTTTTCCCTTATAAAACCGGGGCGGAGCTCAGTCCTCCCCCGCCGCCTCCGATATATATATGGACAGCAGCATAGTAAACACCAGAGCCTGTATCAGGCAAAACAGCAGGCTTAGCACCTGCATCAGCAGGGGTACGATAATTGGGAAGATGCCATAGAGCTGTTCCGTGACCATTTCCTCGCCGTAGAGGTTGCCAAAAAGACGCAGGGCCAGAGAGAAAGGCCTTATAAACATCTCCACAATAGTCAGTGGCAGCAATATGCTGATAAAAGACTTAAGATAGCCAAGCAGCCCCTGCTCCCTGAATCCCACTGTGTGGATCGTGAAAAAGCCGATGATTGCCAGAGCCGCCGTGACGGACAGGCTGGCGGTGGGCACGGAAAAGCCCTTTAGATGTCCTGCACCGGGGAGCAGCCCCGAGTAGTTGCAGACAATAATAAATATAAAAAAGGTAGCCATAAGCGGGAAATACTTCTTTGCCAGCTTCTTCCCCATTACGCCCTCAAAGTAGGACTGGAGCTTGCTGACGCTCATTTCCGCCAGGTTCTGCATCAGCCCCGGCACCTCCTTCATATTTCTGGTTGCCAGCCAGGATACCAGCGCCAACAGCGCTATTATCACCCACATGGTGACCAGGACCCCGGTTATTTCAACTGGGCCGATGGAAAACAAGACGTCTGACGAATGTTCCACCGTTTCACCTCCAATGCCAAGCCAGGATTATTTATGCATTACTCATGCCATAGTACTATAACACCATTGCCCTTAAAAGGGAAGACTTTTTTAGATGTTTTGCGATTTTTTTGACAATAATTTAGCGCTGCTCTTTTCCGCCTTTTTCCTTGCCGTCTGCTCTTTATTGTCCCCAGGCGGTAGCAAACCGGGGATTCTACTCTCAGTAGAGTTGGATTCTACCCGATAGTCAAAGGTCTGTGTCCTCAATAGAGAGTCCAGTGCTTTAATAGTTTGCAATTTGACAGCTCCGGGTTTAGTATAATGGCAAACGGGCCCAGGCCCTCTTTCATTCCCGGCAAAGGAGAGCGCAAAAATGATTAAGCTTTTTACTGACACCTCGGCAAACCTGCCCCTGGAGCTGATACGCAGACACGGCATAAAAGTCGTATCCTTTGAATATACGGTAAACGGTGTAGCCGCCGACTATTCAGAGGAGACGGACTTTGACGGAGCGGCCTTCTACGGGGCCATGCGCTCCGGGGCCGATGTAAAGACCGGCCTTATAAATATGGCCAAATTCAACGAGAGCTTTGAGCCGGAGCTCCAGGCAGGCAACGACGTGATATATATAGGCATGTCCGGCGGCATCAGCGGCACGGCCGCCATCGCTGCGGTAGCGGCGGCGGAGCTGGGGGAGAAATATCCTCATCGGCGTATCCTCAGCTTCGACACTTACGCCGCCTCTCTGGGCGAGGGTCTCATGGTCCTTAAGGCGGCAGATATGCTGGAGCAGGGAGAGAGCTTCGACGCTGTGAGCGAAATGCTCCACGCCCTGCGCCCCAATATGTGCCAGTACTTCACCGTAGACGATTTGAAATATCTGCGCAAGGGCGGGCGTATAACCGGGGCTGCCGCAGTCATCGGCAGCGTGCTGAACATCAAGCCCATCCTTCAGGGGGACGATACCGGCCACATAATTCTCTGCGGCAAGATAAGGGGCAGGAAGAACGCCCTGAATAATCTGGCGGAACGCTACGACCAGCTCTGCGCCGACAAGAGCGCCCTGATAGGCATAGCCCATGCCGACGACCAGCAGGGCACGGACTATCTCATATCCAGGCTGAGAGGCTGCGGCTTTACCGGCGAATGTCTGAGCGTATGCTACGAGCCTGTCACCGGCTCCCATGTGGGGCCCGGCACCATAGCCCTCTTCTTCCCCGGCATACACAAGTGAGGTTCCGGGGCGCAAAGTCTCCATAAATCCAGCCGTCCGCCCGGCTCTGCCGGGCGGACGGCTGAGACTGTCAAAAAAGCCTCGCAGAGTTTTTTCGCCGCAGCGAAAAAAAAATAGTTTCAATCGTTTTCCGCAACGACATGTGCGTTGCGGAAAACACTTCTCACGAAGCGGAGTGTCGACTTGTACGCCTTTGGCGTACAACCAAGGCATGGAGCGAAGTGCAAGTCTTTTTGTCAAAGAAGGCATAGCCTTCTTTGACAAAAAGAGCCGTCCGCCCGGCTCTGCCGGGCGGACGGCTTTACATTTCAATATACTTATGGTTCCTCTTCTCTAGGCCGCATCAGTCGTCCATTCCGTCATCGCAGATAAGGCCGTATCCCCCCTGATGGCGTTTATATACCACTGAGATGGCATCGTCGGAGTCCATGTTTTTAAACACGAAAAACTCATGGCCCAAAAGGTTCATCTGAAGTATAGCCTCTTCCGGGGACATGGGCTTTATGGAAAAGCGTTTGCTGCGGACGATCTTGAATTCTTCTTCTGCCTCATCGGCAGGAGCATATACAGGTATGGCCTCACGCTCCAGAGCTCCCTCTCTCAGCCGCTTGCCGAGCCGGGTCTTGTTCCTGCGGATCTGACGCTCAATGGCAGCCACGCCGGAGTCCACGGAAGCGTACATGTCGTTTGTAAGTTCGCTTGCCCGGTAGAACATGCCGTTATCCCGAATGGTTATCTCCGCCAGAAAGCGTCCCCTTTCAATACTGAAGGTGACGTAGGCGTCCGCCTCATTTTTGAAAAGCTTGTCCAGTTTGCCTATTTTCTTCATGGAATAAGCTCTCAGATCCTCAGAGGAAGCCATTCTCTTTTCGGTAAAAGTGAACTTCATTTGTGCCAACTCCTTTCAAATATGCCTTTCAGGGGAGCACTTCCCCCTTTCTGTTTATTATAATAGCACGATTTACCATTAATTAGAAGCTCTTTTCAATATAATTCTCATAATTGTTACATATCACTCAGCAGAGACTGTCTTTTTGTATAAGTATCCAAATTTTTTATATAAGCAAAAACTCCGGGGCAGCCCCGGAGTTTTTGCTTACCATGTTCTGTTCGGCGGATATTGTCCCCAGCTGGCCCCGCTCAGTCCAGAATGATCTCGCAGTCCAGCAGGGCGTTTTGCAGACTGTCTATCTGCTGCTCCGTGAGGAGGTTGCCCCCCAGATACAGGGTCTTCAGGCTCTTCAGGTTCATAAGGGGGGTCTCGGAGCTTATTTTGTTGTTGCTCAGGTCCAGCACCTCCACCGCCTGCAGAGAGGCCAGGGGCGTGATATCCTCAATAAGGTTGCCGGAGAGGTTCAGCTCCTTTATGGTACGGCGGCTGCTGGTGAACTCCAGGATATAGATGTTGCTTATGCTGTTGCGGGACAGGTCCACCTTTTCCAGCGCCGTGAGCTTTGAAAGTCCCGTAAGGTCGGAAATGCCCGTGCCGGACAGATCCAGCTCCGTAGAGTTGCTGGGCACCATATGCCCGTCTACCTCGATATTGTAGGCCAGCTCAGAGCGGCTGATGCTGCATGTGGCCAGCTTGGCCTGGAGCTTGTCCACCGCTTCCCCGCTCAGCCCCGTGTTCTCCTGTATATCCAGGTTGGTCAGCAGAGTGAGCTTGCCCAGATATTCCAGATCCTCGTCTTTGAGCCCCGTGTTGGCAAGGCCCAGCACCTTCAGGCTCTTGGCGCTTCTCAGCCCGGAGAAGTCTCTCAGCGGATTGTCGTTGAGATAGAGCTCTTCCACTCCGTTCATCATGCTCACCGGCGAGGTGCTGTTTATGCTGTTGCCGGAGGCGTCGATATATTTAAGGTCCTCTATGCCCATGAGCGGCCGCAGGTCCGTCAGCTCATTGTCCGAAACATCTATCCACTCCAGTTTGGGCAGGTTCATCAGCGGGCTCAGATCGCTTATCTCATTGCCGCTCAGGTCCAGCTTTTTTAGTTCCTTGCAGTTGCCTATGGCGGAAATGTCCCTCAGGCCCATTCCGCTAAGGTCCAGTTCCGTCACGTCCGACTTGAAGGTCACGCCGCCGAAGCTGATATCCTGTTCCTCATCCTCCTGAGTATCACTGTGGATGGCGCAGTTGGGCAGGGATTTGGAGAGAGCCTCCAGCTGAGCCTGGCTGATGTCTATTCCCTTTATGCTCAGGCTGGTAAGATTGGGCAGGACGCACAGGGGGCTGAAGTCCTCAACGGGGTTGTTGTCCAGATACAATGTGCGCAGCCCCACCAGGGAAGTCAGGGGCGACAGGTCGCTGATATCATTGTCGCTGAGGTTAAGACTCACCAGGCCGCCCATGTCCGCCAGGGCTGCGATGTTGCTGATGGAGTTTCCCGCCAGGGACAGAGTCTCCAATGCGTACAGCTGACTTAGCTCTGTGAAGACCGAGTCGGTAAGCTCCATGTCGTCCAGCACCAGACTGGAGGTCGTGACGGCCAGCCGTCTGCCGGCCACCGTGACCTTTTCCGCCTCCACCATAAGCTGACGGCGGCTCTCGATGGAGGATATCCTTGTGGTCACGCTGGGGTCCAGGGTGTTCATGCTCCGAAGTATCTCCAGAGCCTTGGTGTAATTGCCCTGGGTCTCGTAACAGTCCACCATCATGAAGAGGCATTCCTGGGTAGGGTCGATAGCCGCAGCCTTGCGCAGGGAGGCCAGGGCCCCGTCATAGTCGCCGAGAGAAAAGCTCTGCTGGGCCTGGTCCATATACTCCTTGAAGGAGTGCAGGTCCGACGCCCCCCGCAGGACCACTGCCACGATGATTATCAGCAGGGCCAGCGCCCCAGTGGATATCATATAGATGAGCCTTCTCCTGCGGCCCCTGTCGTTAAAGCGGCGCAGCTGCTCTCTGGCGGCGGAGCGTTCCAGGGCTTGGAGGCGGCGTCTTTCTTTGGCGGCGCAGCGCTCCTGGGCCTTGTTCCGCCTTCGTTCCAGGCCGGCAGAGTTTTTTGCCTGGTGCTCCCGTCTCCGTCCTGTCTTGCCGCCGGTCCTCTCCTCCCGGCTCTGCCGTCCCTTTCTGGAAATGATACTCATTCAGCATCCCCCGCAGGAGGATCTTCCCGGGCGGCAGCCGCTTCGGCTGCGCATTTTCCTTCCTCGGGCTTTTTGTCCCCGGTTTCCGGCTTGGCGGCGTCCGTGCGTTTCTTCAGCCCCATGCCCACGCAGAAAAGGGATGCCATGACGCACAGTACGGACAGCTCCTGCAGGCCCTGGCTGAGCGTCATGGGGTTTGCCGCATCCCGGAGCTTGGCCAGGTCTTCTACGAAAACATGGTAGAGAAAGGGCAGGCCGAAGAGGGGCGGCAGCAGCCACTTGGTACGGATATAGCCCAGAACGGTGCCGGTATATATGACAGCCACCGCCAGATACAGGAGGATGCACAGGACCGTGTGCAGCAGGCTTTCAAAGCCGAAGGACTTGATGATAAAGAAGGCCACGCCCATAAGCACGGGTATTGCCGACAGGAAAAAGCCCCGCTTGCCGAAGAGGAAGACACAGAGGGCAAAAAGGATATTGCAGCACAGAGGCAGCAGGATCTGGGTCGCCCTGAAGAATTCGTCCTCCCAGAGCCCCCAGACACCGAAGAGCCGGAATATGGCGGACAGGAGCATAAAGATTATGCATATCTGGGCCCAGGCGCTGCTGCGCTCCAGATAGAATCTGGCTCTCGGTCTTTTTTCTCTGTTTTTTCCGGCGGCTCCTGCCATTTTATTCACCCCTGATCAAAAGCGGATTTACCTTTAATTTTATGTATTATATCACAGGCAGCCTTTTTTATCAAGCCGGGCTCATTATTGGTGCAGGTTATGCACAAAACAGCCGGGAGGATTCTTCCCTCCCGGCTGCTGCAATGTTATTCCGTTGTTCTTTCGGCCTCAGCCCAGATTAAATCCATCGGAGGTTTCTCCAGAAGTTTCGGCCAGATTCTCTTGCTGCGTGGCTCTTACAATCTCCACACTCAGTGTTGCGTTAGCTCTGGGCATGGTAAACTTGTTGCTGCCCTCTGCGCCTGCCGTTCCGTTAAGTATATATCTGCTATATTCATAGGTGTTGCGATCAAATCCGTCTCTGAGAACGATCTCCACAGTTGCATCGGAGGGCACCTTTATGCTGGTGGTGTCGCTGTTTATCTGAGTAAAGGTGCCGTTAATCTTCAGGTTGTAGTCCCCACGCCAGTTGGGCTCGATGGTGAGAGTGTGTTCCACGTTGGTAAAGGAAACAGATACTGTCACGCAGTCGGTTGCAGGCACGGCAAAGCTAAAGGACTTGTTATTCGTTGTGGTTATCACTTTGCCGCTGCTGTCGGTAACGGTAAAGGTCACGGCATAGCCGTCATCGGGAGTGGTCACAGACACGTTGACATTATCGAACACCTTCACATTGCCCGCCTGGTTGGGCTCTATCGCATTGCCGCTGGCATCGGTAAAGCTGACCTTGGCATAGGTGGCGTCGGGGTTGACCAACGCAAGCTCGGTATTGTAGGGCCTGAACACAGGAGTAATGGTCACGTCTGCATTGGGCATAGGTGCGGTGGTATTATCGCCGGCATTGGCCACGGTGACCTGAATACCGCTGTACTCCAGCACATAGCGGTCCAGAATATAGCCCGCATAGGGGGAGGCATTCAGGATTATGGTCTTGTTGTCGCCGCTGAGCTGAGCTGTGGCGGTGCCGCCCTCCACGCTGTTATTCACAGTTACCTTGTAGCTGACGGTAGAGAGCTTGAAGGTGACTTTCACCGTCACGTTGGATGCGGGCATGGTGAAGGTATCGCTGTTGCTGCCGTTCATTACCGCTTTGTTGCTGTCGTTGGTCACGGTGATGCTCTCCACAGCATAGCCGGTATTGGGCTTGGTGACCACCTTTACGGTGGCGCCGGCCGCCGCCCTGCTGACCTCGCTGCCCAGCACCTGGAGGCTGAAGCTGCCGTTTGTAGTGGCCTCCTTAGTGAAGCTGTAGGTAGCTGCGGCGTTAAAGTAAACTCTCACAAAGACCTTTTCGCCGGGCATGGTGAAGGTGTCGCCGTTCTTCAGGCCGGTATAGATGGGATTGCCGGCGGCATTCACAACATTGATGCCGGCAAAGGTGGAGCCTGCGTCGGGAGTGGCGGTGACCTTGACGGTGGCGCCCTTCACGGCGGAATCCACAGGAATATTGTTGACGGTGCAGGTGAGGTCGCCGCTACCGTCGCCCCAGAATCCCTTGCCCACCAGGTAGCCGGTACCGAAGGTGGCGGTGACCTGAACGTCGCTCTCGGGCATGGTGAAGCTGCCGTTGGTCACGCTTATCACGGCAGACTTATTGGCGGTGACCACCTTTATGCTGTCCAGGGTCTTGTTGCTGTTGGGGCTGGTCTTTATAGTGACGGTAGCGCCGGCTGCCGCAGCAGTGGCAGCCTTGCCGTTGACGGTGAAGCTCACGGAGCCGCCGCCGCTGGACGTAGCCTTGATGGCATAGGTCTTGGTGGAGCTGCCGGTATTGCCACCGCCGGAAGTAGAGCCGCCATTGTTGCTGCCGCCGGAGGTGGAACCGCCGTTGTTGTTACCGCCGGAGGTAGAGCCGCCGTTGTTACTGCCGCCGGCAGTGATGACGGTGGGCACGGGAATCAGCATGGTGGTGTTGTATTTAATGAAGTTAAAGTTGGTGGTGGGATTGAGGGCCTGCAGCAGGCTGGAGTTGGCGGTATAGCTGATGCCGTAATTCTGGCAGATACCGTAAGTGGTCTCGCCCTGGGCCACCTTGTGGGCCACCACTGCATAGCAGCTGATACCGGCGGCCGGGCACACGGCGGTGGGCAGGAGCAGCGTCTTGCCGGCGGCCACCCTGTTCCAGGAAGAGATATTGTTTATCTTCATTATCTGGCTGGAATATGTATCAAAGCTAATGCCAAGGGTGTTGCACACGCCCACAACAGTCTCGCCCCTCTGGATGGTGTAGGGAATAAGCCAGTAGGCCACATTGCCGCTGACATTACCGCTGGAGCCGGTGCTGCTGCCGGTGTTGGTGATGGTGCCGCCGCTGCCAACATTCCCGTTGCTCACATAGGAAGAGGCTATCTTCGCCGCATCCTCATTGCTGGCAGGCAGGGTTATCACCTGGCCCACATACAGCTTTCTGTACTGGGCCTCGCTGGTGAAATTGTTCAGCTTGTTTATGGCTGTCTGACAGGTGTAAAAGTTCAGACCCATATTGTTGCATATCTGAAGCAGCGTGTCGCCCTTGACAAGAGTATACTTCACAGTATTGTAGCCTCCGTCGGCATAGGCGCTCACGGAAGTGCCCGCAAACAGGGACACCGCCAAAAGAACTGCCAGAAGCATACTGATGAACCTTTTTTTCATAGATTGCTCCCCCTTGCTACCCTCTCTGGGTAAAATTGATTACTGTTTGGCGAAAAAATCTTTTCATCAAATTTCAGCATTGTTACGATTCGCCTATAATATTACAACAACTGTCATCAAAATGCAAGACCTATTTCAGGAAAAATTTCAAATTGTTTCAAATTATTACAATGAATTATGTCGCCCACGGTCAAAACCCTTGCGGGGCAAGGCTTTCAGCAATTCAGGCAAAATCTTAAAAAATATTAAGTCTGCCATAATTCGGGTCAAACAGCTTATGTTTACCGTTTTTTCTCTCCCGGCCTGTCCATCTGATGATAGCTTGATATCTATATGACGGCAGGTCCTGGGAAAAGTTCCTGAGAGATCAGGATTTTTTTCCAAGACTCAGGGCCGGCTCAAGGCAGGAAAGCACCTCCTCCAATCTTCCCGGCTCAAAGGGGCTGTCCAGTCCGGCCTCTTCCAGGCTGGGCAGCAGGCCCTCATAAACTCTGGGCAGCATTGCGCTGAATTTCTCCAGGCCCGAGCCGGGGCTGTCCTGTTCCAGGGCGTAAAGCTGCATGGCCACATCGTTGGTAACAGGATAACTTATAACGTAAAACGGGCTCTCGAACAAGTGGGTCACGTCTATCCAGCCCAGGCCCAGCTCTTCCACGCTGCCATCGCACATGCCGTAATCTGCGCAGATCTCCAGGTACAGGCTGTTGAGCTTCTCGGTGCTCAGCTCCTCCTCGGGCAGCCGGAAAGCTCTGCTCTCAAACTCCGACACGGCGGCCTGCCCTATATACATCTCCATGGTATCCACAGCCTTGTAATACCTCAGCTCTTCTATTGCTTGCTCCTCCATGGAGCCCTCCAGGTAGAAGAGCAGCAGAAATTCCATAGACTGGGAAAAGCACTCCGCCAGATCTGTAGTCTCATAGGCGTTGCAGTTTATATAGGCATCGGTAAAATGCCCGAACTCATGGGCAAAGGACAGCAGGTCGCCCTGGTCGCCGTAGGGGGATAAGAAGAGGAAGGGGGCCTCATAATCGCTGAGGTAGGTCTGAAAGGATATGGCAGCTTTGTAGGGTCTCTGCTGTATATCGCACAGCCGGTGCCTGTCCATAAATTCAAAGCTCTCCATGATATCCGCACCCATGTTCCCTGCGGCGGCGGACATTATATCCAGCAGTTCCTCCGGGGACATGTACTCCCAGCTTATCTGCTCATAGGGCCGGGAGGACATAAGCTCCAGGTAAGCGGGCCCCAGATATTCCTTGATATCCTCCAGATACACGGCCGCCTGCTCCGGGCTGTAGTCCCGCTCATAGCTCATCTGGTACTGCATCTGCTCGTAGCTGTCGTAGCCCAGCAGTCTGGCCTGTTCCCGGCGCAGCTGCACCAGCTGGACATAAATATCCCCCAGTTGAGGATTGTACTGCTGGTAGTAGGCGTCCATGGCCCGGTAGAACTCCTCCACATCCGCTGTTGCCGCCATGTATTCCTCCAGGCTCACCAGCTCCCCGTCCAGCTGGATATAGGGGTCTGCAATAATGCTGCGGTATTGGTTTATCAGCTGGTTCTCCTGGCGGTAAAGCTCATATATCTCCTCAGGCTGCCGGGCCCTCTCTCCGCTGCCGTATAGCTCAGTAAAGCCTTCCCAGAAGAAGAGGCGCTCCAGTATAGGGGCATAGATGGAGGTGGCGCAGCTGCTATACATCTCCTCCACCAGCTGCTGTATTCTGGGCAGATTTTCCAGGCACCAGGCGTACTCTGCGCTGTAGAAAGGGTCGGTGAGGTCTTGACAGTTCCTGATATCCGCCAGAGATAGCATGGTCTCAAAATGGTAGTAGCAGTCATAACAGTCCTCTATACGGTCCTCCAGAGTGCCGGGCAGGCAGAGCCTCCCCAGGCAGGCCTGAAGCTCGGCCACCGCCTGCTCCATTTCGGACAGCTCCGGCCGCTGATATTCTATCTCATCAAAGACCTGGTCTTCTCCCAGGGCCCCGCCCTGATCCCGGCTCTCTGCGCCGCAGCCCACCAGAAGCAAGACCGCCAGAAGCAGCGCAAGAACATTCCTTAGTTTTCCCCTCATTTCCGGCTCATCCCTCTCCCGACTCTCCGTGCGCTTTTCCCGCCCCCAGGCTCCTGTTGTCCGCAGCTTGAGGCTCTGCATATTATTTTTGTCTCGTATATATAATATCCTGAATTTCTTTCTTTGCCCAGGGGTCAGAGCCGCTTTGTAGATATTATATGATAAAATTGGTGCAAAGAAAGAAATATTTGGCTTGAAATTGTAAAACTTCTACAATATAATCGAAGCTAGCAAAGAGCATCGGAGGAGCTTTAATGAACGAGATATATGTCACCGGGCACCGCAACCCGGATACCGACTCAATAGTGGCCGCAATGGCCTATGCCAATTTGCGCAACGCCCTGGGCGACCGGGAGTATACGGCCGTCCGCATCGGCTCTGTGAACGACGAGACTCTTAACATGCTCCAGCGTTTCGGCTTTGAGGCCCCCAAATATATAAAGAACATGCGCACCCAGGTCTGCGACCTGGACTTTGACCATCCCCCGGAGCTGCACCGTTCCGTGCCTCTGGAGCTGGCCTGGCAGTCCATGAGAGACGGCGAGGTGGCCACCATTCCCATCCTCAATGACGACGGGACGCTTTACGGCATCCTCTCCGCCGGGGACGTGGCCTCCTATGACCTGCGCACCGTGTATGAGAACTATGTAGACCAGCTGCCCCTTTTCAACCTGATAAGCGTGTTGGAAGGCAATCTGGTAAACGAATTTGCCGAGACCTCCAACTCCATTTCCGGCAAGGTGCAGATAGCCGTGCCCAAGAGCTTTTCCGACGGGGCCGTGCTCTCTGCCGACAGCATACTGATCTGCGGCGACCAGCCGGAAGTGATAAAGGCCGCATTGGAGGCTCAGGTCTCCTGTCTGATAATCTGCCAGTCAGAGATAGCCCCGGAGCTGGAGAACAGCGCCGGCCACACCTGCATAATCTCCACCCCCCTGGACGCCCGCCAGGCCGCCCGGCTCATATACCAGGCGGTGCCGGTGATGCGCCTGTGCCACACCGAGGGCATAGTCACCTTCCATCTCAGCGACTATCTGGACGACGTTAAGGAGACCCTGCTGAGCAGCCGCTACCGCTGCTACCCGGTTCTGGACGAGAATGAAAAAGTGGTGGGTACCTTGTCCCGCTTCCACCTGCTGCGCCCCCGGCGCAAGCGGGTGGTCCTGGTGGATCACAATGAGGCGGCCCAGTCCGTCTCCGGCCTGGACCAGGTGGAGATACTGGAGATAATCGACCACCACCGCCTGGCGGATATTCAGACCCGCCAGCCCATCTCCGTGCGCAACGAACCTGTGGGCAGCACCAACACCATAATCACCGCCATGTACCAGGAGCACGGGGTCATGCCCTCCCCGGCCATGGCCGGGCTCATGGCCGCCGCCATATTGTCCGACACCGTTATGTTCAAGTCCCCCACCTGCACCAAGCGGGACAAGGCCATGGCCGAGCGTCTGGCACGTATAGCCAACGTCTCCCTGAAGGAGCTGGGGAAAGAGCTCTTCTCCGCCTCCGGCGCTGAGGACAGGAGCGCCGAGGAGCTGTTCATGTCCGACTACAAGCAGTTCCACATCGCCGAGAAGGACATCGGCGTCAGCCAGATAACCTGCATAGACTCCGCCAGGCTGCTGGACCGCCGGGAGGAATTCATGGAGACTATGAATTCCCTGCGGGCCAAGTACGGCTTCGACATTGTGATACTCATGATAACCGATGTGCTGCTGGAGGGCTCCCATCTGCTGTACTCCGGCAGCGACGATATCATCCAGCAGGCTTTCAACGTCCAGCCCAAGGACAATCATATTTTCCTGCCCAAGGTGATGAGCCGCAAAAAGCAGATAATCCCTATGCTCACTGCGCTCTGGGGGTGACGGCGGAGCAAAGTCCGCTCAACTCCGTTTCCGGCGTCAGGCTTTGCCTTCTGCCGAAAACTTCTTTCGCTCCCTTGCTCCGCCTTTTCCGAATCAAACCCGCTGCGCTGGGCTTTGATTCGGGATTTGCGGGTAAATGAAACAAACTTCATATCCTTCGCAGCGGCGGGAACTCCCTTGGAGCTCCCGCCACTTCTCATCCATTCCCTTGTTCCGCCTTTTCCAAACCGAACCTGCTATACCGGGCTTCGGTTTGGGGTTACGGGGGACAGCACACGATTTGAGAGTGCGGGATGACAGAGCAAAGCCCGCAATTCTGGGATGCGGGAGGCGCAGGCCAAAGCCGCGCTCGTACCCGAAATATTAAAAGCCATATCCCGCTTGGGATATGGCTTTTGCACTTTATTTGTTCTGCTTCTTATCCGGAGTTTCTTCCTTGGCCTTTGCCTCCGCCGCAGCCTTGGCCGCCTTTTCCTCCGCTTTCTTCACCAGGCGAAGAGGCTTTACATCTGTCCTTCTGAAGGTCCAGGTGTATTCCAGCAGTTTTTCCGCCAGCTCCGGCCTGAGGGAGCCGGGGAGCATACGCCACTGCCAGTTGCCGGAGGAGAGCCCCGGGGTATTCATGCGGCAGCTGGCGGGCAGCTCCAGCACGTCCTGCATCTGCACCACGAAGAGCCGGGAGGCGGTGGCCATGCCGGTGCGGATAAGGCCCCAGCTCCAGCCCTCGTCCCGGGTGATATGCATATAGCGCCGGGCAAAGTCCAGGCTGTCTTCGTCGGTGGTCTCCAGCCAGCCCGCCACGGTGTCATTGTCATGGGTACCCATATAGCACACGCTGTCTCTGTCGCAGCGGTGGGGCAGATAGTCTGACTCCCCGTGGGCATCAAAGGCAAATTCCAATATCTTCATACCAGGGAACCCGGAGTCCTCCACCAGCTTTCTCACGCTGGGGGTGATGTAACCCAGATCCTCGGCAA
>CALWVZ010000021.1 GCA_944385125.1 uncultured Oscillospiraceae bacterium | reverse complement strand
ACCGCCCCGGTCCAGGGCCCGTCGGAGCCCACGGAGGCGGTCCAGGAGTCGGTGCTAAGTCCCTGGTACTGCCGCCAGTTTTTAAAGTCTCCCAGGGCGCAGCCATATATTTCGTTCAGGTTCTTTTCTCCGTCGTTTCCGTAGCGGCAGCCCCAGAGCCTGTTCTGGCTTTCACAGACGAAGTCCATATCCGGCACGCTGCGCTCTATTTTGATGCTGCCCTGGCTCTGTACCAGGGCTTCTCTTATGAGCCCGGTCACTACGATGAAATCCGGCTCCCCCTCGCCTCCGCCTATGGCCTGGATTATCTTTGAGCCGTTGAGCTGTTCAGCCTGGCAGCCGCTTATCTCCACTCCGTCCAAGGCCTTGAAAAGCCCCGGCAGCTCTCCCTGAGATACGAAGCGCATTCTGGTGTATACGGTGCTTATCTCCGTCCAGCTCTGGTTCTCCTGGCTCCACTGCTTGAGTACGTCTGCATCCCCGGAGCTGTCTATCCATAGCTCCCCGTTTTCCGGCGCAGCTGCCGGACTGTCGGATACTCTTGGCGTCTCGTATTCCGTGCCGTCCATTCTGCACAGGGTGCAGCTCACCGAGCCGGTGGAGCTGTAAAAGGCCTCCATGCTGCCGTAGTCGGCAGGGTCGGCCGTATTGTAGAAGAGCTTGTCCGGGAAAATGCAGATGTAGGCCCCCATGCTCACCAGCTGCTTCTCCCCATCGGAAACATTCAGAGGCGTCTCTTCCCCGGCATAATACAGTCTTCCCTCATCTATCCAGGCCAGGGCTTCCTTGGCCAGCAAGCCCTGGGGCTTTAGCATGCTCTGCATAAGGCCCCTCTTTTTTCGGCAGCTGAGCATGGGATAGCCGGTGCTGGACAGGTTCATCATGTCGTAAAACTCGCCCTTTTTTATTTTGAGCCGGTGATTATATCCCTTGAATGTGTCCGTCAAGTCCCGTTTCTGCTGGCTTTGCGGCAGTTTCGGCAAAATGGGCATGGCCTCTCCTCCTCAAAAAATGAATCCCCTGCCCCGGTTCCTGTGTCTGCCTCTGCGGCATATCCAGTCCCGGTACTGCTGAAAGGCCCCGTTATAGATGGCTACCTGCTGGTTATACTTGGCGCTTTCAAAGTTCTCCGCAGCTATCATAGCCTGGAGATAGGGGCAGTAAATACTCTCTGCATAGGGCATAGGCGCCAGCAGTTCCTCATCTCCGTTAAGGTATTCTCCCGGTTTTTCCGTTTCGGGTGAATAGGCGCTGATGAGCTCCTCGTATATCTGCCCGTCCAGAAGAGACAGCCAGCGCAGCTTCTGGTCCACGGCATACTGGTTAGGCTCCAGGATATCAACCCGGCGTATAGCCTCAATGGCTTTCATTGGCTCTCCCCCTTCCCGCCCCTCCCGGCCTGGGGCCGGGAGGGGCTGCGCCTCAGTTGTTTTTCATGCCGCTGACGTTTTCGTAGAAGATATCCGCCGCCCGGTTGCTGCGCTCTATCTCCTCCGCCACGAACTTGGGCACCATGGACTTCTTGCCTCTGGGCAGCAGATAGTTTACGCCGTTCACCGCCACGAAAAGGTTGGGGTCCTCCCTGTCGGAAACCCTGGGTATGTAGATTTCAATTCTCTCTTCCATGCTCTCTCCTCCTCAGTTGAGCTCATCCACATCGCTGAAGCTGGAGGTGCTCATTACTCTCAGCAGCCTCTCGGGATAGAGTATAGTGGCGCCGTTGGTCTCGAACTTATAGCCTATGGTGCTGAACTGATTCAGCGGTCCGCCTATTTCTCCCTTGTCGTGGATTATCATCTCCAGGGCTCCGCCCTCAGGGTCAATGATGCCGAAGCTGTCCTTGCCGAAGAAATAGGTGGCATAGCTGCGGCCTCCGTCCTTGTTCTCGTATTCGTCGCCGTCGCCCAGAACGGGAGCAAATACATTTTCGATAAAGCGCACTCCGTGGAGCTCGCCTATCTCTCCGTTAAAGAGCTCCTCTGGGGAGGCATACTTGTGGGCCTCTATCCAGCCCTCGCACTCTCTCAGGTCGTGGGCCACCGAGGGGTGGACAACGGCATAGTAGCGGCCGTTTATACGGGGCGCCCTGTTCTTCTTCATAATGGTGACGGCTTTGTTTATCATGGCGGGAGTGAGCAGGCTCCAGCCGTTGGTGTCGCTGGCCCCCATTGCGGCGCAGCTGGTGGGTGCGGATATTACCGCCCCTGTGCTCTTGTTGATATTGTCGCAGTAAAGCACATTGGTGCCCACCAGCAGAGCATCCCTGATGAGCTTCTCCTGAGTCTCAGCGGCGGAGGCACCCATCTCCTCGGTAGCGCCCAGTATAACGTCGTCATAGGCTCTCAGCTCCAGCTTGTCGGTGATGGATGTGTAGGTGCCGTACTGGTCCACGCTGCCGGTCACAGTGGTGACGCCGAACTTCTGCCCGGTGGGTATAACGCCTTCAGTGAGCTTTGCAGCCCGTTCAAAGGTGTTCCACTTGCGCCATTCCACGCTGCCGTGGTGGTTTGCCGGCAGGGCCTGGCGCTTGGCGAACTGAGCATAGAACAGTTCGGTGCGGGCATTTTCCAGCAGCTCCGTGTCGTAGAAGGCCTTCAGCTCAGGGGCCAGGGTCTTGCCTGCGTCAAACTCGGTGACTGCGCCGGTGCCGGCGTTCACATATCCCGCCGTGCTGTTGACCACGGTCCCCGCATCGGCAAAGAATTGCAGATTTTCTCTAGTGATAGTCTCCATTGTCTCATCCTTTCATTTCTTATGAGCCGTAGGGCAATTTTTTCCCCTGGGCGCTGGCCTGGTAGATGCGTTTCTTCAGCTCTTCCCTTTCCTGCCGGGACATCTGCCTTGGGTCCCCGGAGCTGTTCAGGGCAGCCTGGCCGCCTTTCAGTTCTCTGGGTCTTGCAGCCCCGGAGCTGACTGACTTGGCAGCGGACAGGGTAGCGGCCTTGCTCAGGTTTTCAGCCAGTTCCCTGTGGTGCAGGGCATAGTAAGCCTCCTCCAGACTCAGTCCGGTGTGGGGTGCGGTGAGCTTCAGGAACTCTCTGTTCTCCAGCTCTCTGGCCAGGTCAAAGTCCGGGAAGTTCTTTTTCATGGTCTCGGCCTGCTGCTTGAGACTGTCCAGCTGAGCCTTGGCCCGCCATGCCCTGCCGTATTCTCCTTTCAGCTGCTCCTGCATTGACCGGCGTACCTTTTCCGCCAGCTTATCCAGGCTTGCCTCCTGTCCCTGCTGCACATCCATGCCGAAGCTCCGGCCTATCTCATTGACAACTGCGTCCAGTTTCTTCAGCCTTTCCTCGTTTCCCTGCCGGTCCCTGAGTCTTTTTTTAACGATGCTCTGGACCTGACGGTCATACTCGCTTCGGTATTCCGGGTCCGCCAGTATCTCTTCCCAGCTTTTTTTGCCTTCCGGCTTTAGTTTGTTCTGCCCGGCGTCGGCAGCTGCTGCGCCCGTCTGTTCCCCGGATTCAAGCTTATCGCTCTCCTGCAGGGGCTGCGTTTTTTCATTCTGCATAGGATGCCTCCATTCTCCTTATATATAGTGCATTGCTGCATATTAAGGGCTCCGTCATCTGTTGTTGGCGTTTATCTTGGTCTGTGCCTTGCCTCCGCCCAGGTAGTTGGACTTATTTCCATAATAGTAGGCCAGATAGGTGCTGCTGGGCCCATGGCTGCTGTCGCCTCCTCCGCCTCCGCCGCTATATCGGTTCCTGTAGGCATCTGCCTGGGCCTGGGTCATGCCGCTGTCTTCCAGTTCCTCCGCGCTGGGGGCATAGCCTGTCTTGGTGATGAGCTCCACCAGCCGCTCATAGTTCTTGTCCTTGCGCTCCTGCTCTGCGGCAGCCGCATCCGCAGCCATACCCTGCTGGTATTTCACATCCTCGATCTGGTCTCTGTACCTGCCGTACTCCGCCTGCTCCATAGTCAGCAGTCTCTGGTACTCCTCTTCCAGGCTCTCTCCCCGGTCCTTGTACCTCTGATAGGCGGCGGAGTAGAGCTCCGGCAGTACCTCCCCCAATTTCTGCAAATAGCTGTCGTACTCCTGCTGCCCCACCTGCTGGGCATAGCTGCTGCCATAGCCCCCGGTAAGGGCGGCAGCCTGACCCATGGTGTCTCTCATGGCCTGCCTGCCCAACTGGGTGTACTGCTCCCTGTAGTGGCCGTACAGGCTGTCGGACATGGGGTCGTAGCTGAAGGGCTCCCGGCTCACTATCTTGTTGTATATCTGGCTTATCTGTTCGTCATAGCTGCTGGTGTATTCCGGCAGACTGTATTCGCTCTCCTTAAGCGCCTCCATAGTGTTTTTGTAATCCTGGGAGCTGTTCTGGACTGAGCTCCCCTGGCCGACGCTGAGCTGGGGTTTATCTGTTTTTTGTTCTGCGCTCTGGGTACTTTTATCCTTTTCATTACTTTCCAACTGTGCCATAGTCTCCACCTCTCCTACTGCGTAAGTATCTCAGTCTCCACGTATTCCGGGTACATGCTCTCCAGTAGCTGATATCCCAGGAATACCGTCTCGAAGATGTCTCTGCACCGAAGCGTCTTTTCCCGGCTGGGGCAGCAGCTGATGTCCGCCCTGCCCGGGCCTTTCAGCACGCTGAGCCTCTCCAGGCCCTCCAGCTCCTGAAGCTGTCTTTCCAGAGTCAGCATCAGTATCGACTCGGCAGCACAGACAATGTCCCTGCCGTATTCCCCGGAGTTTGCGTGGCCCTGTATTTTCATTCTCAGTCCCGCCCGGTCATAGCTCACTCTGGTCATCTCAGCGGCCTCCCGGCTGGGATACGCTCTGGGCCCTGCGCCGGGCCTGGGCCACTCTGCTGTTTTCCCCGGTGCCGTTCTCCTTGAGCTTTGCTCTGCTGCGCTGTACTATCCCTGCGTCCCCGGTGATACTGCCCATAAGCTCCCCGGCTTTCTCCGGCTCGTATTTTTCCGTCATAGCCAAGGCGTATTGCTGGAACATGGAGAGTTTTCGCTGTATGGTGCCGTTGGCGCATATTCTTTGCATCAGCTCGTCCTTGCCCTCAAATTCCATCATGCTCATGCAGGCCAGGGCCTGGTCGGCCTGATTTGGGGAAAAGAAGCCCAGCTGGTAAAACTGCAATGCCAGTTCGTTCTGGCTCAGCCTTGTGTAAGAGCTGCTCTTCTGGGGGATCACCTTGATGTCGAATACCGGCAGGCGCATCCCCAGCTCTATGCCCTGGTAGCTCTGCTGCTGGGGCAGCAGTCCCTGGTTGCTGTAGTGGATAAAGCGCTCCACCCCCAGGTTGCCGGTGATGCGGAACTGGCGCGGCAGCTCATAAAACTGGCGTATCAGTTCGATGCAAAGGGAAATGATTTTCCCGTAGGCCCGGTAGCTGGAACGGGTAGCGTCCCGGCTGCCCTTGCCGCTGGCTTCCTGAAGGGCTGCGATGGCGGAGGCAGCCGTTACGCCGGAGCTCACCAGTCCCACGGAGGTCTCGGTGTTGCCGGAGGTCTCCCGCAGCTCGTTTATGACGCTGGTGCGCATGTCAATGTAGTTTCCGCTGAGGGGCCGGTAGTCCACGGTGCGCAGGCTGTCCTGGCCCAGATTGCCGCTGACATGGATGATAGGGTTGTTGAGGTCCAAAAATTCCTCCTCGTTTATGGCCCCGTCCACTCTCTGGAAGTAGCGGGGCACCGAGCCCACCATAGTGTTTTTTATAAAGGCGGTCTGCATCATGTCTATCTGGGTCTGGCTGTTCTGGCACAGGTCGATAAAGCCGTATCCGCAGGGGCTGCCCTCTACGGGGAAGAGGCTGTCAAAGACGAAGGGATATAGTCCATGTTCATACAGCCCCCCGCCGCCGGGGGGAATTTCCTCCGGCAGCTCCCCGGCAGGAGAGCCCAGCCTGAGCAGCTTCATGTTTTCCGTGGAGTACAGGACCTTGTCCCCCACATACTTACAGTAGTGGAGCACAGTTCTGCCCTGCTCTTTTCTCTTGTAGTACACGTCCACCACCGTGGACTTGCCCTCGGTGGAGACCGCATCATCGTAGAGGAAGCGGGAAGCCAGGAAGCCTGTGCCTTTGAGCTGCCCCTTCAGCTGGGGATAGGTCTCCTCCAGCTCCCGGTTGTTTTCCAGCCGCGTGTGGAAGAAGTAGGGGCTGTTTTGAATATCCTCCGTGCCCGGCTCCCAGAAGAGGTTCAGCAGGTCCACCCGCTCTATGGCTATGTCTCCCAAGCCGTTGAGTTTCTCGGTGTCCCAGTAGACCTTGTACACGCCGGTGCCGGTCTTCAGCTTTTGCCACATGGCGTCGGAGTAGGTCTTTTCAAATTCGTTTTGCTCCAGGATGACCGGGATTATCTTGCTGAGCACTGCGGCCTCCTGCCGGTCACCCGCCTCCCGGGGCAGGATGCTGGGCTCAGGATATGCCTCCATAGCGTCGGCGTGTTTGGAGACGATCACATTGTGCAGCCAGCCGGACACGGCCTGAAAGCCTCTGAGACCTTCGCTGGTTTTTCTCTCCTCCGCCTGGTTTCTCAGTTTCCACCAATTTTCCGCTGCAATGGTACGCCTTTCAACGCTGTGTTTGCCCGTTTTGTATTTCTGCAATATCCCGGTGAACTCCCTCAGCCGCTGGCCGTCCACCGGCAGCTTAATTTCATTTTCCATGTTTACGCTCCTTTTCTCCCTGAGCTCAGTATTTTTTAAACTGGTCCAGGGGGTCGTTCATATAGCTCTTTTCTACCACGGGCCGCAGGGGCGCCACTGGGCAGGACATGCACAGGTATCTCCACTCGTCGGCCACATGGTCCTCCAGATCCGTATCCAGGTCCTCCGGCCTGTGCTTGTGGTACATCATAAGAGGTATGGTGCGGATGAAGGCCTTGCAGCTTGAAAAAACATACATTCTGCTGCGCCCCTCCCTGTCGAACTGGAGCCGGTAGTGGCACTGCATCCAGCCGGGTATGCGCTGGTTGTCCCCGGGGATGAAAACCAGGCCGTATTTTGCCGCCGTGTCGGCAATGCTCTCGCCCCGGCTGGCGTCCCAAATAGCCGGGTCGGCCACCCCTTCTATGTACCTGCCTCTCAGCCATGGGTGCTCCCGTTCTATTCTGGCTATCTCCCGAAACTGCTGGTCCGGGGTCCAGCGCACGCCCTCGTTGGGGTTTTCCGTGCAGCCGTAGAGCTCCAGTATACGGTAGATCGCCCCGTCGTAGTCTATGGCCCACCAGGCGCAGGAGAAGGGTTTTCCGTAGCCGAAGTCATAGGAGCGCATCAGTTTCCAGCCCCTCCGGCTTCCGGCGGAGATGTCAAAGGGCTCTATAACGTGGACCCAGCGGTGCTGCTGTTTAAGTTCTTCCGCCGTAAGGATGCAGCCGGCCTCTTTTGCCGCCTTCATGTCCGGCTCCGTACGGAAGTCCTCAAAGAATTGACCCTCAAAGATGTCCCAGTTGCCGTGGAGCCAGGCCTCCCGCAGCTTGGGTGGCAGAGCCTCCAGCTGCCTTATGTACTCCGGGTCCGCCTCCATCAGGGCCTTGTTGTCCGTCACCAGAGCCTGTATGAAGCTGTGCTCCTCCGCCCTCTCGTTGTCCTTGTATCTTCTGTCTATAAAGAGCCTCTTCACCCAGCCGTGGCCCTCGCCTCCCGGGTTGCAGGTGTAGTAGATACGCTTGGGGAAGTCGTTCACCCCCCGAACGCAGGCCTTCAATGCGTCCATCTTCTCCTCGCTCTGCTGGGTGGCCTCGTCCACAAAGAGCACATCCACCTCCGTACCCTGAAAGCGCAGGCTGTCCCGGTCGCTGTCGCAGTAACGGAAGAGTATCCTGCTGCCGTTGGGAAAATCTATCTCTTTACGGCTGTCGGAGTATTGAGCTATCCTTTCCTCCTTATCACCCATGCAGCAAAGCAGCTGACATAGGGGGACGATGTGGTTTTCCCTCAGTTCCCGATAGGTTTTGCGTATTATCATCACCTTTATCCCCGGGTACTTGATGCACAGCAGCGCCGCCTTGATGCGCACCGCCCAGCTCTTGCCCCCGCCTCTTGCTCCGCCGTAGCCCACATATTTGTGCCTGTCGGCCATGAACAGCCTCTGCTTCTCGCTGGGAGGGGGTATCAGCAGCTGGGGCATATAAGCTGTCTCCTCATCCGCTCAGTTCCTCCAGCTCCGGGGCCAGGCGCACCTCCAGCGGCTCCCTGCCGCCTTTGAGGCCGGCGGAGCAGAGCTGCTCCTTTATCTCTCCCAACTCTTTTACGGCGGAGCTGAGGGCTTTGTAGTCTCTGGCTTCCAGGTTCTCTCCCTGGTCCAGGGCTCGGGATATGCTGCCCAGCAGCTTGTCCGCCACCTGTTCCAGCCTTGCCGAGCCCAGCTCCAGCTGTCTCTGCTTTCTCATCTGCTGCCAGCCCTCTCTGCTGCTGCGTTTTTCAAGTGTGCTGAGACTTACGCCGGAGCTCTCCGCCAGGGCTCTGAGGCTGATGGAGGAGTTGAGATAATCCTGCCGGATCTTTTCCCAGTCTCTGCCCGACTCCCAGCTCATGCCTCCTCTCCGTCCTCTCTGTATTTTGTATCGTAGGTGCTTTTGTAAATGGGGCAGAGCTTAAATCTGGCCACGCAGTAGCGGCCCATATGCTTCTCTCTCAGCTCCAGATTTTTAAAGCGGGTCTCCACGGTGCTGTCCCGGTCAAAGCCCTCGCAGCTGATGCTCCTCTCCTGGCGGCTGTCCTTTTTGTAAAAGGGGCATTTCACATCCGCCATAGTCCAGCATATTTTTTTATAACTTGCCATCTTCCTCTACTCCTTCCCTCTTTTCCCCGGTTTCCTCTTGAAACCAAGGCGGATATCCGCTGCGCTCAATGGCGCTGATAATGGGGTCGTCTCTTATCTGGACCGTGGCTCTCCCTCCTCATTCTCACTATTCGCAGATTTTTCGCATTTTTTTAAGATTTATGCTTGACAAAATCTGTGGTCTAAATTAGTATTGAATCAGTCTATATCAGGTTTTCAGAGCTTTCTCCCTGTTCCCCTTTCTTTGACATGGCCAAGTATATCCTATTTTATTAAGATTTTCTAGTCTTTGCTCTTGCTTTTTTAAGATTTGTTATATTGCACATAAATGAGGTGAGGCTTTTGTTCGATTATGACAGGTTTGAGCAGCTGCGCCGGTCCAAGGGCATAACCAAGAAGTTTATCGCCCAGTCTCTGGGCCGCAGCGCCACTCTCTGCCAGGACTGGAAGCAGCGCAAGTCCCAGCCCAGTTTGGAGCAGCTTCAGCGGGTGGCAGCCATTTTGGATACCACTCCCGCCTATCTGATGGGCGAGGCGGAGGAACCCGCCTCTTCTGTGGGCGACGAGCTGACCCAGCTGCTTGCAGCCCTGCGGGAGCGGGAGGATATGCGCATGCTCTTTTCTCTGGCCAAGGATGCCGCCCCGGAGGATGTGCGTCAGGCGGTAAAAATAATAAAGGCGCTGCGTGGGAATGACTGATTACTATATGCGTCTGCTGGAGCTGCCCCGGCGGGTCGAGGGCGTCAGCGTCCTAAATGAGGACGGCAGCTTCGATATATATATCAATTCCCTCCTGCCGCCCCAAAGGCGCCGGGAAGTACTGGAGCACGAGCTGTCTCACATCCGCCGGGAGCATTTCTACCTGGACATGCCTATAAGCCTAATGGAGCGCCAGGCTGAGGGGGAGCATATAAACGTGGTGCTCCATCCCCCGGAGGGTTATATACCCTGTTTTCGCTCCGAGGCGGCTCTGGAGCATTGGTTGAAAAATCTCTGCGCCCAGCAGCGCTTGGATCTGGAAAGCCTGTATCTTTGAAAAAGTCAAGGGACGCAGAAATGCTCTGCGTCCCTTGACTTTTTCCCCCAAATATTTTATCATCCTGTAAAGCTGCAACGATTTGTTTCCCTACAGAATGGAGGTCCCCATGAACTACCAAAGTACCCGATCTTCAAGTATAAAGACCGACCCCTCCCATGCCGTGCTCCAGGGTCTGGCCCCGGACGGCGGACTGTATGTGCTGCCGGATCTGGCTTCTCTGAACTTTGACTGGCGCAGCGCTTTAAAGCTGGACTATTACGGCATGGCGGCGAATATAGTCTCCACCCTGCTCTACGACCTGAGCCGGGAAGAGGCTTTGGGCTTGGTGCGCTCCGCCTATGAGCACCGCTTCAGCTCCCATGACCTCACTCCCTTGAAGCCTGTGGGCGAGGATGCGGTCCTGGAGCTGTTTCACGGTCCCACCAGCGCCTTCAAGGACCTGGCTCTGTGCCTGCTGCCCCGGCTGATGAAAGCCGCCGGGGACAAGTGCGGGGAGAAGGAGGATGTGCTCATCCTCACCGCCACCAGCGGCGACACCGGCAAAGCCGCCATGGAAGGTTTTCGGGACGTGCCCGGCGTTCGGATAATCGTCTTCTATCCCAAATCGGGAGTCAGTCCCGTGCAGGAGGTTCAGATGCTCAGCCAGCAGGGCGGCAATGTAAAGGTCTGCGCCGTGGAGAGCAACTTTGACGATGCCCAAACCGGGGTAAAGAACATCTTCTCCCAGCTGTCCGGCAGTCTGCGCCTGTCCTCCGCCAACTCTATCAATATCGGCCGCCTGGTGCCCCAGGTGGTGTATTACTTCTCCGCCTACGCCTCCATGCTCCGTCTTGGCCGCATCTGTCTTGGGGACAAAGTGGACTTTGTAGTGCCCACCGGTAACTTTGGAGACATTCTGGCCGGCTATATTGCCGGGGAGCTGGGCCTGCCTGTGGGCCGCCTGGTCTGCGCCTCCAATGTCAACAATGTACTGACGGACTTTTTCCGCACCGGCTGCTATGACCGGCGCCGCCCCTTCCACCGCAGCCTTTCCCCCTCCATGGATATCCTGGTCTCCAGCAACCTGGAGCGCCTTCTTTTCTATCTCTCCGGGGACTGCCGCCTGGTGTCCTCCCTCATGGGCCAGTTGGACAGGAATTCCGGCTACCAGCTGCCCCAGGAGCTGATGAAAAAGGCCCAGCAGCGCTTCTATGCCTCCTGGTGCGACGATGCCTCCACCGTGGAGACCATCGCCTCCGTGTGGCGTGAGCACCACTATCTAATGGATACCCATACCGCCGTGGCCTGGAACGTGGCCCAGCAGTACAAGGCTGCAAACCCTGACTGCAATCCTGTAGTGGTCCTGTCCACCGCCTCCCCCTACAAGTTCCCAGGAGCCGTTATGGAGGCCCTGAAGCTGGAGCATACCGGGGATGAATTCTCACTTATGGACCGCATCGAGCAGGTCACCGGCGTAGCCATGCCGGAGAATCTCCGTGGTCTGCGCCAGCGTCCCCGGCTCCACTTCGACTGTGTAAGCAAGTCCGGCATGAAGGACTATGTTATGGAAAAGGCGGCTGAAAAAGTATGGAAAAAGTGAGCGTCTGCGTCCCCGCCACCACCGCCAATCTGGGCGTGGGCTTTGACACTCTGGGCTGCGCCCTGGAGCTGTATAATACTCTGAGCTTCAGCCCGGCCGAGGGTCTCAGCTTCAGCGGCTGTGAAACGGAGTACCAGACTTCGGACAATCTGGCCTATCAGGGCTTCAAGGCTGTGTACGAGCATCTGGGCCATAAGGCCCCCGGCGTGCATATAGACATCTCCGCCCATATCCCAGTGTGCCGTGGCCTGGGTTCCTCCGCCGCAATGATAGCCGCCGGAGCCCTGGGGGCAAACGCCCTGGGCGGCTTCGGCCTGACCGCCGGAGAACTTCTCAGCATCGTCACCCCTATCGAGGGCCACCCGGACAATCTGGCCCCGGCCTTTTTCGGCGGCCTCACCGCCTCCATGACCCAAGCCGGCCGTGTCTATACCCTCTCTTATGATATCCACCGGGAGCTGCGCTTCGTGCTCATGTCCCCGGACTTTCCCCTGAGCACCCATGCCGCCCGCTCCGTGCTGCCGGAGTCGGTACCTTTCAGGACCGCCGTAGGGCAGCTGTCCCGCCTGGCCCTGCTGCCCAAGGCCCTGGAGCAGGGAGACGAGGAACTAATAGCCCTTTGCCTAAACGACTCTCTCCACCAGCCTTACCGCTTCCCCCTTATCCATGAGAGCGATAAGCTGAGGCAGCTTGCCCATGAGCTGGGCTGCGATGCCTTTTGTATCAGTGGAGCCGGCCCTACCCTGCTCTGCCTCACCCGGGACGGCAGTCTGGCGTCCCGGCTTGCCGAAGCCGCCCGTTCCCTGGAGCGCCATTGGGACATCCGGGAGCTGGCCGTGGATCACCGTGGCGCCCGCTGTCTCTAAACAGATATTTGAAATTAGACATGAAAAATCGGAAGGCCATCCAGGTCTTCCGATTTTTTGCTATGTATTTTCCCCCTCACAGCACAAGCGCAAGATATGCCCCATAGGCCGCCAGCAGGGCTGCGCCCTGTAAACGGCAGGCCCTTTGCCTGAATATAAGGGGCAGCATGGCCAGCAAACTTATCAGCAGACAGGCGGGCAGGTCCATAGCCAGGCTCTGGGCGGATACGGGCAGAGGCTCTCCGGCAGCCAGGGAGGAGATAGGCAGTATCAAAGACAGGTCTATGATGTTGGCGCCGATGATGTTGCCTATAGACAGGGCGGATTCTTTTTTAACTATGGCTGTGATCGTGGTCACCAGCTCCGGCAGTGAAGTTCCTATGGCCACCAGGGTCAGAGCCACGATGCGTTCCGGCACGCCCAGCAGATAGGCTATGCGGCTGCCGTTGTCCACCATGAAGCGGCTGCCCAGAACGATAGCGGCAGCGGCAATGAGGAACTTGGCGATGTTCCCGGCCATAGCCTTTCTGTCCACGCTCTGATGGTCCTGAACGCTTTTCATCTCGCTTTTTGCCTGCCGGAGGTTTTCCCCCATAAACAGCAGGAAAATAACGATAAGGGCCAGGCTCCAGCCGATGCCGAGCCTGCCGCCCTGGCAGCCAATGAGCAGCACGGCTGAGGCAGCTATCAGCAGCAGGCACTGGGGCAGATATTTCTCCCTGCTGCACGGAATGCTCATGGCCACCATGGCCACGGCCATAATAAGGCCCGTGTTGGCTATCACCGAGCCCACGGCGTTGCCTATGGCCATGTCCACCTTTCCGTCGGCGGCAGCCATAACGGATACTATCATTTCCGGCATAGTGGTAGCCAGGCTGACTATGGTGGCCCCTATGATAAAGGTAGGGATATCCATAGCCTTTGCTATCCAGCTGGCGGCATCCACAAAGGCGTCGCCGCCCTTGACCACCAGAGCTATTCCCACGGCAAAAAGCAAAAGACAGATAAACATATCCATAGCGTTTCCTCCCCCAAAAAGCCGGCTTATTACAGAAAAACGAGACCTATCCGCAAGCACATTGCAGATAAGTCTCGTTAATTATAACAATAGCCAGGCAGTAAAACTGCCGAATGTTGACTAGAGTTCCGCAATAGCGGTAACTACTCCCTTACCATTGGTAAGGGATATTATCACAGCTGCGGGAGCTTGTCAAGCTTTAGTTTTGTTGATGGCCTCCATGTAGGCTTTAATGACCTCCACGGCTCCGGCAACCCCGATGCGGCTGCTGTCTACGCACAGGTCATAGTTTTCCGCCTCTCCCCAGATCTGGTCGGTGTAATATTTATAGTAACTGGAGCGGTCCTTATCCACCTGCCGCATGAGTTTTTTTGCCTCTGCGGCGCTGATGCCTTTGCGTTTCATCAGGGTCTTGATCCTGAAATCGGTGTTGGCCATGATGAATATACGCACCAGGTCCTTGCGGTTTCTCAGCACATAGTCGGCGCAGCGGCCGACAAAAATAGAGTCGCCCTCTTTTGCCAGGGTACGTATCGTTTCAAACTTGGCGGAAGCCACCTGCATATTCAGCCTGAAGCCGTCGGCCATACCTATGTAATGGGGATTGGGCACCACATAAGCGGATACTTTTTTCTCATCGTAGGAGTCAAAAATTTCCTTGCTGAAGCCGGACAGCTCCGCAGCATGTTCGATGATTTCCTTGTCATAGCACTTGTAACCCAGCTGCCTGGCCAGTTCCCTGGCTATGTCGTGGCCGTTGCTGCCGTGTTCTCTTCCGATAGTAATGATCATATTCCGACCTCCTTTATAGCAGTGTATTATTCAGTGCTTTATCTTGTTGAATTAAAGATACCACTTTGCCGGGCTTTTTTCAAGTATTTTGTGTCGCCGGGACAAGTGGGGCCCAAGCACAGCATAGACTTTGTCTGAGGGGAGGTCTGTGCGTGATATCCCGAAGGAAACTGGTATACAATACTGCGCTGCTCACCAGCTCGTCCCTGCTGATGAGCTGCATAGGCATAGCCTTTCAGGTATGGCTGGTAGGGCGCATAGGCTCGGCGGGGATAGGGCTGTACCAGCTGGTGTGTTCCGTGACCAATCTCTGCGCCACCTTTGCCATCTCCGGCATACGCTTTGCCACCACCCGCCTGGTGGCGGAGGAGCTGGGAAAGGAGAATCCGGCTGCAGTCCGTTCGGCCATGAACCGCTGTCTCAGCTACGGAGCCTTCTTCGGCCTTGCGGCCTCGGCGGTGCTGTGGCTGTTGGCAGAGCCCATAGGCTTTCTGTGGATAGGCGACGCCCGTACAGTGATGAGCCTGCGGCTGTCGGCCTGGAGCATGCCCTGCGTCTCCCTCTGCTCCTCCATCTCCGGCTACTTCACCGCCAGCGGCCGGGTGTGGAAGCCCACTCTCATCCATCTGATAGAGCAGGTAGCGGGCATCGTGCTGGTGGCTCTCTGCCTGTATCTAACTCCCTCGGCGGACATAGAAAGAAGCTGCGCCGCCGTCACCCTGGGGCGACTGGCGGCGGACTTTCTCAGCCTTATTCTCATGTTTGCGGTGTATCTTCTGGACTGGCGCCGTCACTACGGCCAGCGCAGCGGCAGCGCCTCTCTCACCGGCAGGATGCTGGGCATAGCCTTGCCTCTGGCAGTGTCCGCCTATGCCCGCAGCGCCCTGAACACCATCCAGCACCTGCTGGTGCCAAAGGGGCTCAAAGCGGCGGGCTATTCGGCGGACGGGGCCCTGTCGGGCTACGGCACCATCCAGGGGATGGTGCTGCCCATAATCCTGTTCCCCTCCTGCATCATGTCCGCTGTAGCGGAGCTCATCGTCCCGGAGCTGACGGAGGCCCAGATGCAGAAGGACGGGGCAAGTATCCGCCGGGCCACCGGGAAGCTATTTTCCCTGAGCCTGCTGTTTTCCTCGGCGGTGGGTCTGTTCATGTTTGTTTTTGCCGACCAGTTGGGGGTTGCCGTCTATAAGAGCTACGATGCCGGACGCTACATCCGCCTTTTGGCCCCCTTGGTCCCCGTCATGTACACCGACATGACGGTGGACGGTTGTCTCAAGGGTTTGGGGCAGCAGGTGTGGTGTATGGGCATCAACATCCTTGACTCCCTGCTGGGTCTGCTTCTGGTGTGGGCCTTTCTCCCCAGCTATGCGCTGGCGGCCTACATCGCAATGATATATATAACAGAAACTCTGAACTTCGCACTCAGTGCAAGGCGTCTGTGGAAGACCGTCAGAGAACTCCCAGCAGCACCAGGAGCAGCAGCACGAAGGTGATTATCACAGCCGCAGCAAAGAGGGTGAAGCCTGCGCTGAAGGTCTTTTTGTGGCCGCTGGAGCTCTGTTCCACCAGACCTGCCTTGCGCAGGGAGCTGACGATGGGCCTGTAAAGCATCAGGGCAAGACCGGCGTTGATGCCGCCCTTTGCCAGGTTGAAGGGCACGAACACGGTCATCATCATATCCGCCACCATTTTTCTCTCCACGCCCATGTAGTAGGGGGTGACCACGTAGTTCCAAATGGCCATGCATATCACCAGCACAACAACGCTGAGCAGCAGGCCGACCACAGCGCCCTTTTGAGAGCGGTTCTTCTTATAGAACCAGGCTGCGGGCACGGCGAAGGCGCAGGTGGACACCACGTTCATCAGAAAACCGTAAGGGCCGGTGGAGCTGATGGATATCATCTCTATAAAGGAGACTATGACGGAGATAGCTACGCTGGCCATGGGTCCCATTATGAAACCGGCGATGACGATGACGGCGTCCTTGGGGTCGTAGCTGAGGAAGCCGGCCACATCCGGGATCACCCGGCTTATCAGCACCGCCACGAAGCTGACTGCGGAGAACATGGCGATAACCGCCATGTTGCGGGTGGAAATTCTCTGTTTGCTCATGTTTTTTCTGCCTCCATAACAAAAATAGAAAAAGCCTGAAGATACAAATATCCTCAGGCGGCAAAAAAAGCATATCTGCATCTTCTCTCATCCAGACTGTACTGTCGGTTTCGGACTTGCACCGAATCATGCCTTTCGGCTTGCGGACTTTACCGCCGGTCGGGAATCACACCCTGCCCTGAAGACGGCCTCAGTATAGCACTGCGCTATTGTTTTGACAAGAGGGAATTTTTAAGTTACAATCATTTTCGTAAAATTTTTCATTTACATGGGGGGATAGGGATGTATACTCCAGAGGAAAGCTGCTGTTTCACCGGGCACCGGCCCAACCGTCTGCCCTGGGGGGAGTGGGAAAGCGACCCCCGCTGCCTGGAGCTGAAATACGAGCTGGCCCAAAATCTGGAACAGCTGTATGCCCGGGGCTACCGGCATTTCATCTGCGGCATGGCCATCGGCTGCGACATGTATTTTGCCGAGGCGGTGCTGGAGCTGAGGGAGATACACCCGGACGTGAGCCTGGAGGCCGCCATCCCCTGCTCCACTCAGGCCGAGGCCTGGAGCAAAGAACAGCAGGAGCGTTACATAGAACTCCTCTCCCGCTGCAACAGCCGCCATCTGGTCCAGGAAAAGTACAGCCCCGGCTGCATGCAGCGTCGGAACAAATATATGGTGGACCACTCCTCCCTGCTTTTGGCCTGCTATGCAGGGCAGCCCGGCGGCACCATGAACACCATCCTCTACGCCCGCCGCAGCGGGGTTGAGACGGTGATAATCAGCATATGAGCCTTGTCCGGCGGTAAAAAGCCTGAGTTCCCGGTTTCGGGAACTCAGGCTTTTTGATACTACCTGCTCAGCAGCTCCAGCAGCTCGTCCATGTCCCTGGCTATGGCCAGGGCCCCGGCCTGCTCCAGCTCGCCGGGGGCGGCATATCCGTAGGCCACGCCAATGCAGGGCACTCCGCAGAGCTTGGCCCCCTCCACGTCGTACTTGGTGTCCCCCACCAGCACGCTGTCTTCGGGGCTGGCCCCCAGCTCCTCCATGGCCCGCTTCAGCACCTGCCACTTGGCGCTGTTGTTGCCGTCGCTGCCGCTGCCGCAGATGACCATGAACAGCTCCGTCATATCCTCCTGGGCCAGCAGCTGCTCTGCCAGCACCTGGGGCTTGGAGGTGGCTATGCCTGTTTTGAAACCCCGGTCCCTCAGGGCCTGCAAAAGCTGTTTTATCCCCGGGAAAACCCGGCACTCATGGACTCCTATGGGCACATAGCGCTCCTTGAAATCTCTGGTGGCCTGCTCCGCAGTCTCTCTGTCAAAGCCGTAGACCTCCATGAACTTATCCACCAGGGGAGGTCCTGCAAAGCAGCGCAGCTGCTCCAGGCTCGCCTCTATCCCCTGTTTTTTCAAAGCATATTGGGCGGATTTTGTTATGCCCTCCACCGTGTCGAAAACGGTGCCGTCAAAGTCGAAGAGAATATTTTTGTACACTTATTTCACCTCGCCCCGATTATAACAGTAAAGGGGGCCGGGCACAATAGATATTATTTTAAACTTTTCCCCGCCCTAACTCCCCGGGAAAATTTCCCGCCGCCCTTGGCCGGCAGGAAAGTTCCCGGCGCCGGGGGCATATAATGTACATGTTGAAAAGAGCGCCGGCCCCAGCTTTAAAGCCGGGACCAGGCTCAGGAAAGGAGAAGAAAATGAACATAAGTTATTTCCTAGGCGCCAACAGCCGCAGCGGCTTCTATTCCCTGTACGACAGTTTTCCCCCCGGGGAAAACACGTTCCTCCACATTATCAAAGGCGGTCCCGGAAACGGCAAGTCCCGTTTTATGCGCCGTATCGGCGCAGCAGCGGAGAGCCGGGGCCTGGATGTGGAGTACGTCCTCTGCTCCGGGGACCCGGACTCCCTGGATGGCGTCTACATCCCGGCTCTCCATTCTGCCTGGTGCGACGGCACCGCTCCCCATGTCACCGAGCCCCGCATCTTTGCAGTCACCGCTGATTATGTAAACCTAGGCAGCTTTTGCCGTCTGCCTCTCAGCGCCCAGGACTCCAGGCAGATAGCCCTTCTTAACCGGGAATATAAGTCGCTTTATGAAAAGGCCTATAAATACCTGTCAGCCGCCGCTGAGATAAGGGACGGCGAGGGAGAAGCCGGGCTCAGTTCGGAGCAGCTTGCCCAGCTGTACCGCCGTCTTGCCAGGGTATTGGACGCCACTCCCAGCATGGCTTCCCACCCGTCAGCGGCCATGCCCCGCTTTTTCAGCGCCATAAGCTGCAAGGGCCGGCTCTGTCTGAAGGAGAGCGTCTCCCGTCTTTGCAGCCGTGTCTTCTCCCTGCCGGAGCAAATTGCCCCTCAGTTCATGGCCATGGCCATTAAGGAGGCAGAGAGCCGGGGCCTGGCCGGCGTATCGGTTCCCCAGCCCTTGGATCCTTCCCGTTTTGAGGCCCTGCTGCTTCCCGGCTGTTCCCTGGCCTTTGTGCCGGAGACATGGGGCGTGCCCGGCCAGCAGGGCATGGACATGGAAGGCCTGGAGCTGCCGGAGCCGGCGGTACTTCCCGAGCAGTATGCTTCCGCTCTGTCCCGGGCAATATTGATCCTCTCCCAGGCCAAATCCCTCCACGACCAGCTGGAGGCGGTATATAAGCCCTATATGGACTTCAAGGCCCTGGACGCTTTCACCCGCTCCCATATTCAGGAGAATGTGGAGAAAGCTGTGGAGGCAGAAGCTTCAAAGACTTGAAAACACAGGACTTTCCCAACAGTCGAGCCGCCGGGCATCCGGGAAGTATTGACTTTTTGTTTCTTGAGACATATCCTCAAAGTGAACTTGCAAGTTGATACTTCCTCTAAAAGGAGCCCTCACCATGGACAACAAAAAGACCTTCGGCATGTTCATACTCCAGCGACGCCGGGAGCTGGGCATGACCCAAAAGGAATTTGCCGCAAAGCTCTTCGTCACCGAGTCCGCCGTCTCCAAGTGGGAGCGGGGCCTGAGCTACCCGGACATCACCCTGCTGCAAAATATCTGTGCCGTGTTGGAGGTGTCGGAGCATGAGCTGCTCTCCGGCAGCGAGGACACCCGCCAGCGGGATTCCTACCGCCTGGCGGAGCGCTATGTGAAGCTCTGCCGAAACACCCGGCTAAGCCAGTATATAATTTACGGCGGCATTTTACTTGTCTGCGCTGTGGTCAATCTCTCCACTGCAGGCAGGCTGGACTGGTTTTTCATTCTCCTGCCTGCGCTGCTGCTGTGCGCCTCCATCACCCTCACCCCCAGCCTCTGTGCCCTCAGCGGCAGGCTGGAGCCCTACCGCCGTTTTATCAGTCTGGGCGGCTTTACCCTTTCCCTGGAACTGCTGCTTTTAGCCAGCTGCCTGTATGTAGGGGGCGACTGGTTCGGCTGGGCAGGTATGGCGGCGCTCTTCGGCCTGAGTCTGGTCTGTCTGCCTTTTCTGCTGAGAAGCCCGCTGTTGCCTGAAAAGTACCGGCGCTGCAGGCTGTCGCTGTATTTGGCCGCCGAGACTCTGATGCTGCTGCTTCTGCTGCTGGTGTGCAGCTTCTATACCGGCGGCGGCTGGTTTATCATCACCGCCTGCGCCCTCCTCTTCGGTCTGGGCCTGTTCTTCCTGCCGGTGTTCCTCCGGCAGCTGCCTCTGCCCAGAAGCCTCGGCTCCAGGAAATTCAGCCTATATGTGGGCATAGAGACCGCCCTGTTGCTTTTGCTGCTTCTGGTCTCCTGCCTCTATACCGGCGGCAGCTGGTTTTTCCTGGCGGCAGTGTCTGTGGTTTTTGGCCTGGGCATGGTTTTGCTGCCCCCGGTGCTGCGTCAGCTGCGGCTCCCCGGCTCCTGGGGCAGGAACCTGCTTTTGCTGTATTTCTCTCTGGAGAGCCTGCTTCTGCTCATCATCGTCATCTTGGCCACCGCCGCCAACAGCCGGGCCCGGGGAGGAGACTATCTCATGAACCTCATGGTGAGCCTCATTCCCATGGCTCTGCCCTGGGGAGTTATGCTGTGCCTGCGCTACCTGCCGCTGAGCCGTCCCCTGCGCAGCTCCGCCGCCTGCGGATATACCGCCCTGTGGCTCTGGACCTGGCCCATCCTCCTGGACGCCGCCCTGGCCCCGGTCTACGGCTGGCGTGGGGCCGTCGACAACTATACCCTGGCAACGCCCTTCGTAAAAGCCTTGCCCTATGGCCCCTTGACCTGGTACGCCGCACTGATACTTGTTTTTGCCGCCGCAGCCCTGGCGCTGCTGTGTCTGGGGATATACCGTAATTTCAAATCCAAATAAGCGTAAAACCGGCAGGCGGAACTATCCGCCTGCCGGTGAGACTGTCGAAAAAGCCTCGCAGAGTTTTTTCGCCGCAGCGAAAAAATAATTTAAATCGTTTTCTGCGGCGGCGTGTACGTCGCAGAAAACACTTCTCACGGAGCGAAGTGTCGAATTGTACGCCTCTGGCGTACAACTGAGGCATGGAGCGAAGTGCAAGCCCTTTTGTCGAAGAAGGCTTGGCCTTCTTCGACAAGCTGACCGGCAGGCGGAACTATCCGCCTGCCGGTGATATTATCCGTTATCTGTCTCTTGCCTACTGCTTTCGCCCTCTACTTTCTAAGCTTGCTGTCCACAGCTTCAAAGTGTTCCTTGGTGAGCTTTGCCACCACGCCGGACAGGGCGAAGATGGCCACGAAGTTGGGCACTGCCATAAGGCCGTTGAAGGTGTCGGCCACATCCCAGACCACGTCTATGGGAGATACGCAGCCCACCACAATGATTATTGCAAAGATCACCTGGTAGATACGGATGCTCTTGCTGCCGAAGAGGTACTGGGTGCAGCGGGTACCGTAGAGGGCCCAGCCCAGGACGGTAGAAAAGGCAAAGAGCATCAGGGCCACGGCCACGAAGAGGGAGGAGAACTTCTCGCCAAAAACGGTGGAGAAGGCGGCCATGATGAGCTCGGAGCCGGGCTTTGTGCCGAAGCTGATGTCGATGCCGCTGCAAATGATGGTGAGAGCGGTGAGGGAGCAGATGACCAGGGTGTCCATGAAGACCTCAAAGATACCGTAGAGTCCCTGGTCCACTGCGCTGGGAGCGTCGGCAGCTGCGTGGGCGATACCGGCGGAGCCCAGGCCGGCCTCATTGGAGAAGGCGCTGCGGCGAAGGCCCCAGACTATGGCCTGCTTCAGGGCGATGCCGGAGGCGGCGCCCATGACGGCCCGGGGCGCAAAAGCTGCGCTGAATATCTTCACAAAAGCGCCGGGGATGTTCTGGGCATGGCAGATGAGCACCACTACGCATACTATGATGTAGATAACGCTCATGAAAGGCACCAGCTTTTCAGTGACGCTGCCTATACGCTTGATGCCGCCCAGGAGGATGACAGCGATGAGCAGGGCCATGGATATGCCCAGCGCCCAGTGGACAGTGGTTTTGGCGGAGTCGCTGAGCTTAAAGAATACGTTGATGGCGTCGGTGATGGAGCCGGTGATGGAGTTGACCTGGCTCATGTTGCCTATGCCGAAGGAGGCCAGCACCGCAAAGACAGCAAAGACTGCGGCCAGCCATTTCCACTTGGGGCCCAGGCCATTGGTTATGTAGTACATGGGGCCGCCAACCCAGTCGCCGTGGGCGTCTCTCTGGCGAAAATGAACGGACAGAGTGACCTCTGAGTATTTCACCACCATGCCCATAAGAGCCGCCAGCCACAGCCAGAACACTGCGCCGTAGCCGCCCAGGGCTATGGCCTGGGAAGTTCCCACGATATTGCCGGTGCCCACTGTGGCGGCCAGAGCCGTAGTAACGGCCTGGAGGGGGGTGACGGCGCCCTGGCCTGCCTCAGCCTTCTTAAACATCTTGCCGGCGGTGTTTTTCATGGCATAGCCAAAACGCCGGAACTGGATGAAGCCGGTCCTGGCGGTGAGCAGCACTCCGCCTATCATGACACAGGGCAGGAAGATGTACAGCCAAGCCACCGTGTTCAGGGGTCCCGTAAAGAAATTCAAAATTGCCTGCATATTGTCCTCTCCTTTATTCACAGCTCCTTAAACAAGTCTATGCCGGAGCTGAATGTGATACCTGTCGATTCTCCCCGTGGCGGGGAAAAAGAAAAGAGCTGCTGCAAAGCAACAACTCCGGTGTAGGCGGGAAAAAAATTCTCCACGCACTTCTCTGTCCTTTGGCCTGAGAGATTCGGTCCTTAAACCTTGCACCTTCGGCACTCATAAATGAGATTCTCCAGAGTTCCCTCCACTGCCAGCGGCCTGACAGCTTCATCGGGTTATGAAATTATGGGCTAACTATACCACTGCGGCCCAGGGATTTCAAGGGAAAAATATTTAATTGGGCGATGTGTTAAATTGCTACAGCGCATTTATGAATTTTCCGTGAATATTCTACAAATTTTTTTGATTTACAAGGCCGCAGTAGGGTTGTATACTGGTTTTTATAAATACATGCATTGGAGGCCAGCCATGGTCAGAAGTATTGATTCCCTATATGAGACGCTGTTTTCCGGCCTGGATTCAGCCTCTCCCATCGCAATGACTCTCTCCGGGGAGCAGTGGTGCCTGGCAGCCACGGAGGACAGTCTGGGCATAGCCATGCACACCCCGGGCAGCAGCATAGCCCCCATGTTCCCCCACGGGCTTGACGGGCTCCCTCTGGCCGGGGCCTCCCGGGCCCTCATGAGCTGGAACATGGTGGAAGCCAGCTTTGCCATGGCGGCGGTGAACGCTTTTTACAATACCCGGGAGCGTATGGAGCTGCTGGGTTCCTCCCTGCCGGAGGGCGGCCATTATGGGGACGGTATGGATTTCACCGGCATGACTGTGGGCATCGTGGGCCACATGCGGGGCCCTGCGGGCCTGCGGGAGACGGCAAAAGAAGTGTATATCCTGGAGCGCAGCCCCAAGCCCGGGGACTATCCCGACACCGCCTGTGACTATATCCTGCCAAAATGTGACCTGGTCATCATCACCGGCAGCAGCCTTATAAACAAGAGCCTGCCCCATCTGCTGGAGCTGTGTCCCAATGCCTATACCATCCTCACCGGCCCCAGCGTCCCAATGTGTCCGGCGCTGCTGGAACTTGGCATAGACCGCCTGGCGGGCCTGGTGGTGACGGAGCGGGAGGCCATGCTCCGCCATGTGGAAGGCAGCGTCCCCGGCAGCCCCCACCACCTGGGCCGCGCCTTTCTCCTGAGCCGGTAAAAGGAATACCTAGCTATCAAAGGGCAAAAAGAGAGGAAGAGTCAAGTGCTTCCTCTCTTTTTTCATGTCTCAGCCGGGCTGATGTCTTTTAAAGCTGCGCACTGCCAGAAGGGAAAAGACTATGATCAATATTGCGCTGAGGGTCCAGATGAATTTGTAGGGTGTGAACAGCATGCCAAAGATCTCAACAAAGCTCCTGTCAAAGTCAAAAGTCACCGAGTTTACCGGGAAGAATTTTAGAAGCTCATACATAAAGCCTGACGATTTCAAGGGTATCCATATGAACATGGGTATTATAGTCAGCAGAGTGCCCATTACCACCACCGGAGCCGTGCTCCTTTTCACCCTGGCGGACATGAAGGCAATGAAAGCCCCAAAAAGCACCGAGGCAAAGACCACCGAAATAAAGTGGATGCAGCAGGCTTCCAGCAGAGTAAGGGGATAGCTGCACCCCGGGTTCACCACCTGGATGTTCACCTTCCCTCCCTCAAAGCCATAGAGCAGCAGGAGAGCCAGCCAGCTCAGGCCCATGACCAGAACTGCGCTCAGCAGGGAGACAACAAGGGATACGAACAGCTTTGCCCTGCACAGACTGCCCTTGCCGTTTTTGGTGCATAAGATCACCTGGTCCGTTTTCTCCTCGTATTCATTGGAAAACACCGGGGAAAGCAGCAGAAGGATAAGGAACAGTACCGTAAGGGCCAGACTCTTGGAGCTCATTATATAGGCCTCATATCCCCCAAAATAGTCATTGTACAGGGGCGTCTCTATACTGTCTATAAGCTCCAGGTTTTTCTCCACCTCGGCCTGCGACAGACCCTCCTCCCTCAGCGCCATAGCCCGGGCAAAGCTTTTTAATGCGGAGTCGAAATCCTCCGCCGTCTCCGGGCCGAGCCTGTCCACGGCCTTGTCCTCACCCATGTACTCAAGGCTCAGCGCATCCATGGCCAAGCAGTCCAGGTCTTCCGCATATACCTTGTTTATCAGCTCCACCACCGGCTCATAGGGCAGGATGTATCGGATGTAGGCGTCTTCTTTTAAGTGGCTGCCGTATTCGTTTACGAAGTAGTTGTCCTTATTGGATATCATTTCCCGATTTGAAAGTATGGCCCGGGAGATGAGTTGAGGCGTGATGTATCCCCTGTTTGTGAGGATGACTTCCTTATCCAGCTTCATAGCCTCGTATTTGGAGATGTCCCTGCCCACACTGTGGTGGAAGGAACCGCCGCTGAGGCTGGAAAACACTGCCGCCGCCATTATTCCCAGGCAAATGAGGATTGCGGCGGGAAACGTCTTTCTCCGAAATATTTTTTTGAATTCAAAGCCTGCCAGAGTCCAAAAGTTATTCATGTCCTTTAGCCTCCGAAAAATAGTAGAGATACAGATCCTCCAGCCCGGCGGGCGCCGCCGCCGCCTCCTCAGGAGGCTGTCCCTCGCATACAAAGCGGAGGAAAACCTTTTCCCCTTCGCTGCGATAATTGATGACAACGTAGCTCCGGGCCAGCTCCTCAGCCCTCTCTGCACAGGCTGTGAGCTCATATACCTTGCCCTGGATGACTTGCGTGACCTCCTCCAGACTTCCCTTTTGCAGCAGCCGGCCCTCTTTCATCAGCAGTATGGTCCCGGCAATGTGCTCCACATCGGAAACGATGTGGGTGGATAAAAGCACTATCCTGTCTCTGCCCAGCCGGGAGATAAGGTTTCTGAAGCGTATCCTCTCCTTGGGGTCCAGTCCTGCCGTAGGCTCGTCCAGCACCAGCAGCTTCGGATCGTTGAGCAGGGTCTGGGCAATGCCCAGGCGCTGCTTCATTCCCCCGGAGAAGGTCTTGATTTTTTTCTTTGCCACATCGCTGAGGGAGACCAGCTCCAGCAGTTCCCGGGTCCTAGCTCTGGCCCTGGCTTTGTTAAGTCCTTTCAGGCTTGCCATATAGTACATAAAGTCCTGAGCGGAAAATTCCGGGTAATACCCAAAATCCTGGGGCAAATAACCCAATACAGCCCTGTATTCCTCATCCCCCACGTCCAGACCGTCAAAGCTGATGCTGCCGCTGCTTGGTCTCAAGACCCCGCAGACCATGCGGATAAGGCTGGTCTTTCCTGCGCCGTTTTCCCCCAGCAGTCCGTATACACCCTCATGCAGCTCCAGGGACACCCGGTCCACTGCCAGCTTGTTTTTGTATTGCTTTGACACCCGGTCTATCCTAAGCTCCATACCAGCTCCTCCTTTTGCTTCAGCGTCTCGGCGCACTGCTTTGCAGTTCCCAGGGACAGCAGCACAAAGGCCGCCGCCCACCAGGGGAAATTTCCTGCTGCGTAAAACTCTAAACTCCATTGATACATCAAAATATATCCCAGTCCCACGCCCAGAGCGATGGCTCCGCACAGCCAGGCGGCTTCCCGCCCCTGCGCCCTGCGGCTCGCCCGCAATCCCAGAAAGACCGTGAGCAGATAAGGGCAGAGCATATATACCCCTGTCTCAAAGAGCGGTTTGTCCCCATTCATGTATGCCAGGGGCAGCAGCAGGAAAAACAGGAGCAGATCGGCAAGGCCCAGTATCCCCAGCCTGGCCAGCAGTACGCTTCTCAGGGAAAAGCGGGAGGACATCTCCAGTTCCGCCATGCCCCAGGCCTCCGAGCGTCCGCTCTCTGCCACGAAGGCCAGGGCCGGCAGGGGCATGCAGGCGGAAACACACCAGAGTATGTCCTTTTTCAGATATCCCGCCCCTATCAGGGCCAAGGCAAAAATCAGGGCGGAGAGCCCCCATACCCATTTTGGTATATATGCCGCCTGGAGCAGCAGAAAATCCATTATACTCACGCCCTGGGAGGGGAGGCCGGCCATAAACTCCTGCTTCTTCTCCGGCTCCGGCGCCTCAAAATATTCTTTTAGCTGCATCTTCATTTTACCGTTCACGGCATATCCTCCTCTCCCAGTCTGTACTTTAAGTCCTTTACTGCCTTTGCAAGCCTGCGGCGCAGGGCAAAGCGGGAGATCCCGTACAGCCCGGCAATGATGTGGACCGGCAGCTCATTCACATAGCGCAGGAGCAGCAGCTCCCTGTCTGTTTCATCCAATGTCTCAAGGGCGGCCTTGAGAGAAGTTCGCCTCAGCATCTCCTCGTCGGAATAGACGCCCGCACTCTCCTCATCCAAAGCCCAGGCCCTCTGCCTGCGGCCTTCATCAATGCATAGGTTTCTGGCTACGGTATACAGATATTGAAGAGCCCGGCCCCTGTCCGTGTATCCTCTGTTCTCAAAGAATCTGAGAAAGGCCTCCTGAGTGATATCCTCCGCCGTCTCCCGACTGCGGGTCTTGAAATAGCAGTAGCGGTAGATCTTATCGTATTGTTCCTCCAAATTCATAGACGGCCTTCCCCTCCCTCCTCACTATGCTTAACGTATAAGCTCTCCAAAATGTGCGGCTTCTTTATAAAAATTATAGCATTTCCGTTTTTAAAATCAAACTGTCCCGGCACCGTGCACGCAGGCCCCGGCCAAGGTCCCGAACTTCGTTCCTCTCGATAATCACAAATGGGAAGTCTCACATGGCAGCCCACGACTTTAATCGTTGGAGCCAGTCCTTCCCCAAAAAACAAATCCCAGGCCCTGCAAAGCGGGGCCTGGGGCTTGAAAGGAGCTGCGAACGATATGCCGTCCGCAGCTTCTCTCCGCATCCCCAAACAGCAACCAAACGTATGTGGTTGCTGTTTGGCTGAGGAGGAGCAAGCGATATGCAGCTTCCCCCGTAATCACAAGTCCGAAGCCATGCATTGCAGGGCTTCGGACTTGAAAGGAGCTGCGACAGAATGAGTGAGAAGTGGCGTTTGCTCTGAAAGAGAAAACGCCGCTGCGAACGATATGGCGTCCGCAGCGACGTGGTGGAGCGGGGTACGGGAGTCGAACCCGCCTAGCCAGCTTGGGAAGCTGGAGTAATACCGATATACCAACCCCGCATTTTCAATGCTCGGTTATTATAACACAGGGGAACGCAAATTTCAATAGCCAATAATTAAAAGCCTGCGACGCCCTTCTACTCCTTATTCACAGTTTCCCGGTCTAGAATATCTCTGCCGGCAGCGGGTTGATAAGGCGCATCACGGCCGTATGCAATAAGGATACCCGCCTCATATGAAAGGGCCGGGAGCGAAGCGCTCCCGGCCTTTTCATATGCCGATTACTCTTCGGGGCTGAACTGGTCCTTGCCCACGCCGCACAGCTCGCAGGTGAAGTCCTCGGGCAGGTCTTCCCACTTCACGCCGGCTTCTTCCTCGTCGTAGACCCAGCCGCACACGTTGCACACATATTTCATGGCCCTTACCTCCTGAATAAATTTATGCTTAAATTATGGCTTACTTGAAGTAGCGGTTCAGCAGGCCCTCGAAAGCCTTGCCGTGGCGGGCCTCGTCCCGGGCCATCTCATGTACGGTGTCATGGATAGCGTCCAGATTGTACTTCTTGGCCAGCTTGGCCAGTTCGAACTTGCCTGCGGTGGCGCCGTTCTCGGCCTCTACGCGCATGGCCAGGTTCTTCTTGGTGCTGTCGGTGACCACTTCGCCCAGGAGCTCGGCAAACTTGGCGGCATGCTCGGCCTCCTCCAGGCCGGCCTTCTCCCAGTACATACCGATTTCAGGGTAACCCTCACGGTGGGCCACACGGGCCATGGCCAGATACATGCCCACTTCAGTGCACTCGCCTTCGAAGTTGGCCTTCAGACCGGCAATTATCTCAGCCTTCACCTCTTCGGGGACGTCGGCGCCAAACTGCTTGCCAACGCCTACCACGTGCTCGGCAGCCCAGGCCATGCCTACCTTCATCTCGGTGAACTTGGAGCCGGGGACCTTGCACTGGGGGCAGAACTCGGGGGGAGTGTCTCCCTCATGAACGTAACCGCATACGGGGCAAACCCATTTCTTCATAGTTAATTTCCTCCTGATAAAAATAATATCTGGTGTAAAGATTATATACTTTCATTGCAGCTTTTGCAATAAAAAACTGAAATTTGTCAACTGGCCTGGATCCTGCGGCAAGCGCTGCACAGGCCCCTTATAGTCAAGGAACATTCCTCGGCAATAAAGCCGTATTCCCTGTCCAGTTCTCCGCAGCATTTCTCCACCGCCTTGGGCAGTTCCATATCCATTACCTTGCGGCAGCGGCGGCAGACAAAGTGGGCGTGGGGGGCGGTATCGGCGTCATAGCGCTCCTGCCCGGCCACCCGGCATACGCTTACTGCCAGCCCCTCCTCAGCCAGAACTCCCAGATTCCGATATACGGTACCCAGGCTCAGCTCCGGGTAATCTGCTTTCAGCCGATTATACAGCATCTCGGCTGTGGGGTGCTCTTTTGTGGCGCAGAGAGCCTCCAGTATAGCCTGACGCTTTCTGCTGTTTTTTCTCCTGTTCTCCATCGGCACCTCAAATTAATAATGATTCTTATTACTGAAATTAATATAGCATAGGAAAAGAGATTTGTAAAGGGCTTTTTGAAAAAAATTTTCAGTCTCTATGCCCCTTCCCGGGGCTGCTCCACCAGCTGGACCAGAGCATCGGCGGAGGCCTTGCCGAAAAGGCGGATAGCCGCCAGGGCCTCCTGAAGGGTGTTGCCGTTGCTGCCCACCTCCACTATCATGGAGCCCGGGGACAGCTGTTGGTTATACCTCTCCCTAACCAGAGATACCGGGCGCATCAAGGTGGGATGCCTGGCATTCACCGCATTCTGGAGGTACAGGGCCATAGCCAGGTTCTGCCGCCAGTTTGGATGTTCCAGTCCGCTCTCGTCGGTGCCCACCAGCAGCATTATCTGGCTGGCCACCACGCCCTCCTCCTCGGCCATGGTCTTATAGACCACGTCGTCAGTACCCAGGGCATCCCTGTGGATATCCAGCACTAACTTTATGCTGGGATAGTCTCTGAGATACTGCTCTATGGCCTGGCCGGAGCGGGTATATGAGCCGGTGTAGCTGGGATAATCATAGATGCCCCGGTCATGGATGACGTTCAGCCCCGCCTCCTGGAATATCTCCGTCAGTTCGTCGCCTATGCGCACTATATTGAACTCCGTGTTTTCTGTGCGGTTGGTGTCGCTGGGCTCATAGCGGTCCAGGCCCGCCTGGGTGTAGGCCTCGCTGGAGTGGGTGTGTATAATGAGTATCTGCGGCCCGTCGGCCGGCAGAGTTGTCCCCGGCCCTTCAGCCACGATCTGGGCGGCATCCACCCAGTATTGAGTGGCGTTATTTATTGTAAGGCCTCCGTCTATAGTGGTTTCCAGTATCTCCAGGTCCTCGCCGGGCTCCGGCTCCTCCGCCGCCTCAGAGGGCTCCATCAGCTCCATCTCCGGCAGGTCCAGGGTATCCTGGTCCGCCATAGTGTCGGTTCCCCCCGCAGGCTCCTCCGCAGTGCTGACACTGAAGCTCAGCGCAGAGGCCGCCGGCGGATTTTTCAGATCGTCCGACATTACGGACACGTTTTTCATTCTCTTATTCCCTAGGCTCCTTTGCAGCCTGTCGCCTATTCGTTCCCCTGCTCCGCTCACAGCCAGCATGTACATTATCATCGTCACGCAGCCCAGAGCCGCCAGTTTTCTTGCCGTCTGCATCCACTCACCCACCCTCTCATAAGTTTATACATATAAAGTTATGAGTCTCCTTCGCCGGATATCATGGCCACTTGAAAAAAGCTCCCGCCCATGTTATCATTGGCTGGATAAAAAGGGAAAGGATAAGACAGAATATGAAGTTTCAGTACAGACCTCGGGGCGTATGCTCCCAGCTTATGGATATAGAGGTAGAAGACGGACGCATAGTGAAGGTGGACATCATGGGCGGTTGCCCCGGCAATCTTCAGGGCATATCCCGGCTTTTAAAGGGTATGAGCGTGGACGACGCCATAGAGCGGATGGATGGTATACGCTGCGGTATGAAGAAGACTTCCTGTCCCGACCAGCTGGCCCAGGCCCTCAAGCAGATGCGTGATGAGTCTCAGGCATAAGGCTGCCGGTGCGGCGCTGCTGGCGGCGCTGCTGTGTCCCTGGCTGCCAGGCTGTTCCCGGCAGCCGGCAGCCGGCAGCAGCCCTGAGCCGGAGCTTCTGGAGCTGAGCCTTCCCAAAGAGCATACCGACCCGGGCTATGAGCAGTTTCCCGTATATTTTGACGGCCTGCTTATGGACCAGGGCTGTATCCGTGACGGGGATCTGTATATCAGTCCCGGGGAAATATGCGCTTATCTGGATATTGCATGGAGCTGGAAGGGGGACGATAGATCCTTCACCCTCAGCCTGTCCGATACGGATTTCACCGGCAGCAGCGACATGGAGTATCTCAGCGGCAACGGCAGATATTTCTATGCTCCCCAGGGCTGGTTCACCGCCGGGGACAAGCTGTACCTCCCCTATGACCTGCTCTCCCGTTTTCTCTGTCTGGATGCGCAGCCGGGGGCGGACGGCAGCGCCCTGTATCTCTCCAGTCTCAACGCCCGTATCATTCCGGGCGGGGAAGACTACTATGAGCTCAACTATCCCAGTGAGGAGCTGTTCTGGCTCAGCCAGATAATCCATGCCGAGGCCTGGCAGCAGCCCCTGGCAGGGCAGATAGGCGTGGGCAATGTGGTGATGAACCGGGTGGAAAGCCCTGATTTTCCCTCCACCGTCTTTGACGTTATCTTCGACATGGACCACAACATAGTCCAGTTCGAGCCCATATCCAATGGCAGCGTCTATTCCCAGCCCGATGAGATGGCCCGCATAGCCGCCTGTCTGTGTCTGGACGGCTATAATACCGTAAGAGACAGCCTATACTTTGTAAATCCCTCCTATGGCAGCGGCTGGTTCGACTCTGCTTTGGACCTGACTGTGACCATAGGCGACCACAATTTCTATTCAGTCCGAGGTGCCTGAACATGCTTGAAGAGCTGCTCCGCTCCGGCTTTGAGTCTCTGGATCTTCATTTGGATCCCCGGGCTCTGGAGCGTTACCGTATATACTACGAATATCTGGAAGAGATGAACAAGCTCATGAACCTCACTGCCATATCCGGGGAGGCAGATGTGGCCCGGCTCCATTTTCTGGACTGTGTCCAGTTATTGAAGGCAGACTCTTTTGCCGGCAAGCGAGTAATAGACGTGGGCACGGGAGCTGGTTTTCCCGGCCTTGCCCTGAAGATAGCCTGCCCGAATATGGAATTGACTTTGCTGGACAGCCTGGATAAGCGCATAGGCTTTCTCAAGGACTGCTGCCGGCGTCTGGGCTTTGACGATGTGGAGTGTATCCACGCCCGGGCAGAGGAGATCCCCCGGGGCTATCGGGAGAGCTTTGACTTTGTCCTGTCCAGGGCCGTGGCCCGGCTGAACCTGCTCAGCGAGTTGTGCCTGCCCTATGTGAAAAAAGGCGGCGCCTTTATCGCCATGAAGGGCAGCGACTTGGACCAGGAGCTGAAAGAGGCGGAAAAAGCCATTGCTCTGCTGGGCGGCAAGGTGGAGCGGAAGCTGGACTATACTATTCCCGGCAGCGACGTGACCCACAGTCTTCTTGTTATCCGCAAGCTGTGCAATACCCCCGCCAAATATCCCCGCCGCTGGGCCCAGATAAAAAAGAGTCCCCTGTGAGTCCTTGCAGCAGTTCAATAATAAGCTTTAAACATTAAAGGGCCCGCCGCAGAATCGAGATGTGAACAGCCCCAAGTTGTGCGGACAGTACAAAAAAGCCCCTACGTAGGAAATATTGCGTTTTAAGTGAAGTGGCGC